>JBARBE010000385.1:0-4002 GCA_049792735.1 Candidatus Acidiferrum sp. | reverse complement strand
GGCTTGGTCATTCCATAATTTTAGGGGGATTCGCCGCGGCAAAGGCCGCAGCCGTGGGAGCCTGTTCAGTAAGCCATAACTGGCCTTTCGGGCCAGTCGCCGTTCGAACTAATCAAGGGGAGGCAATTCCGTGCCTCAAAAGCTCCTCGTTCGAATCAACTATTGGGAGGCGATTTCGGGTTTCTAAAATGGCTCGTTCGAATCGACTCCCGGGAGGCGATTCCAGACGTAAAGCTTTCTCGTTCGAATCAATTCTTGGGCGCCAACTCCGCCCCCGCTGCGAGGATTGGTTCCACAAGCTGAACCGCCAGCGGCACAAATTCTTCCTGCGGGGCCCGATCGGGGCTGTTCACCCACTGTTTCGCGGCTCCATAGATCGCCCAACTCGCGGTGGCCGCGATCAATTCCGGCGCAATCCGCCTTTCCATCGGATGACTCCGGAATCCGTCCAGCAGGACCAGCCGGATTTGATCGATGACCGTGGCCTGCAGGAACGGTTCGAACTGGTGCTGTTTCGAAGAGAGTGATTTTTCGGCTTCAACCAGGTAATCGCAAACCGCGAGGATAATGACCTGAAACGCTGAAGCGCAAGTGCCGTCGAAGCGGACATTCCTCTTCCCCATGTGCTGCAAAAAGCTTACCCGGATGGACTCTTCCAGCAGAGCGAACTTGTCCGGATAATGCGCGTAAAACGTTGCCCGGTTTAGCGTGGCGGCTTCGGTGATGTCTTGCACCGAAATCTTGTCGAACTCTTTCTCTAGCAGCAGGCGGTGCAGAGCCTCCTGCAGGAGCTGCCGGGTCCTGCGAATCCGAGGATCCAAGCGCTCGCAATCCCGGTGCAGCATGGCTCCTCCCTCCCTAGTGTAGCAGACGGCAGACTGTTGTTTACATGACGACTGTCGTGCAGTAAGATATACAACGACTGTTGTGTATGCTGCATCTGATGGTTGGAGGCATTTTCTTATGGCTACCCTGATTCAATTCGACTCAAGCCCCATGGGCGAGAGGTCTGTTTCTCGGAAGCTTACTTCAGATTTTGCGGAGACATGGCTTAAGACGCATCCCGGAGGCAAGTTGATTAAACGCGATTTGAGCGCTCTCGATTTGCCGCCGGTGGATGCGTTTTGGGTTTCCGCGGCCTATACTCCGCAGGAAGCTCGCACGGAGGAACAAAAAGCCGCCCTGGCTATTTCTGATTCATTAATTAACGATCTGCAAAACGCCGATGAGTATGTCTTCGGCGTGCCCATGCACAACTTCGGCATTCCTTCGACTCTGAAATTGTGGATCGACCAGATTGTCCGCGCGGGAAAGACGTTTTCGTATGGAGCAAACGGCCCCAAGGGCTTGCTGACCGGGAAGAAAGCCACCGTGCTGATCGCAAGCGGCGGCGTCTACGAACCGAGCAGCGCGATGGCATCGTTCAACTTTGTGGCGCCGTATCTTCGAACCGTTTTTAGCTTCCTGGGCATCGCCGATCTGACCATTATTTCCGCCGAGGGTACCGCCCAATTGATGTCCGGCAAAGTGGACGCCCAGGCATTCCTTGCGCCTACTTTGGAAAAAGTGCATGCGCACGCCAGTCTCTGAGCAGCTCCATTCGAATAGTCGGAGTAGGAATCATGATCGCTCATAACCCCCTCCACGGATCCGGACAAGCGGCATTACCGCATCCGGGTTGGGATAGAACGCAGGCGCTGTATCGGTGGGCAGCGGGGAGTTGCCGTTTCCGGCTCCTCGTCGGAGATTGCCGGTGCCTCGTTCCGCGCCTCGGTCAGTTTCCTACGTCCCCCCGTCTCATCCCGGACGGCGGGATTGCCCCGGTCCGGTTGGGGATAGCAGCTTTCCCCTTGGAGTCTTCCATGATGGCTAGCCACGTTAAGCGATGGCACGCATCCCCTGGCTACCACCACGTTGGCTCTAAGGCTCGACGCGTTCGTCTACACCAAAATACGCCGGCCACAGTGTGCCGACTGGTGTGCGTGGCGCGCCCGCCACTACCCAGGGCCCCTTTGCTCCGGAGGCATTACCCTCCATCCTCGCTACTACGGGCCCATGCGCAAGTCCTGTGGCCTCCATGCCGCTTCGACCTTGGTCTCATAGGCAATGGTCTTCGCCGCTTATGCCATCCACGGCTGGTCCACCGGACTGTCCTAGCTTTGACGATGTGGCTTTCTCCGAAAGTGTCGTGCCCCCTGCGACGGGTGCTCGCTCGGTGCATGTGGTCGATTTCTTCCCAAGCGACTGCGGCCTTCGCCAGCAAGAGACGGCTCGGCGCGCTCCAAGTCCTCCCGCAAACGACTTCACGCGGGCACCTATTTTCGACGCTGCAGGCATTCTCTTCGATTACGACCCTCTCGTTCACTCGCCCCCCTGGTCGCTCCCACGCAACTGCACGTGGCGAGGGCTTTGTCGCTCGAGCTTGCTTGGGATTCGTTTCCTCTTCCCAAGTCGAGCCAGTTACCCGGTTGAATCGACCAATTTCCGGGACAGGATTTGCACCTGCTAGTCACACAGTGTTGCTAGCTGCACCTCTTGCCTTAGGTGATGACGCCCATGCGGCGCAGGGGATAGGGATGACAGACGGTAGGCACAGGCAGCCAGCGAGTGATGAGGCGCCGCATGCGATCCCAAAGGACGCGCCCTTTTTGGCTGCGCCGCGACAGCGCGCGATGCCAGAGCCGTCCTACTTGGAACCGAAAAATCCACAGCGCGTTTTGGTTCCGAGGCACACCGTAATACCGGATGTGCCCACGCACCACCGCTTGCAACCACTTGCCCAGTTCGGGAATGGGTTCGTGCATGCGTCGCTGAAGCTCGGCTTTCACCTCATTCAGTTTCGCCTGCAACCTTTTACGGATCGTTTGCCGCAACACCGTGTACCGTCCATTGCTCCTCTTCTTCACGCAGATGTGCGTGAAGCCAAGAAAATTGAACGTCTCCGGTTTCCCTTCTCCACGCCATTGCCGTTGGTCGATCGCAAACGGACCAAACTCCAGCAACCGCGTTTTCTCGGGATGCAATTCCAGGTTGAACTTCGTCATTCGTTCCGTAAGTTCTGCCCGGAACTGATCGGCATCCGCTTTGCTGTTAAAGCCCACCACGATGTCGTCAGCGAATCGCACCACGATCACATCGCCGTGCGCCCGCTTTTGACGCCATGCTTGGACCCACAGATCGAATACGTAATGAAGATAGACGTTCGCCAAAAGGGGCGAGGCACTTCCGCCTTGGGGCGTCCCTTCTTCCACGCGTATTCGTTTCCCATCCTCCAGTACGCCGGCCCTCAGCCATTTCTGGATGAGCCGCACGACGCGCCGGTCCGCAACCCGGTGCTCAACGAACTTCACCAGCCATTCGTGGGAAAGCCCATCGAAAAAGCCTTTGATGTCCAGATCGAGCACCCAATTCACTTTTCTCGTCAGCAGTCCCGTGTACAGCGCGTCCAGCGCTTGATGCTGGCTTCGCCCTGGTCGGAACCCGTACGAAAATCCGAGAAAGTCCGTTTCGTAGATAGCATTCAACACCTCGACCGCCGCGCGCTGGACGATTTTGTCTTCCAGCGCCGGAACTCCGAGCGGTCTCTGCCGCCCGTCGGCCTTAGGGATATACACTCTCCGCACCGGCTTCGCTCGGTACGCTCCTCGCTTCAGCCTTTCGGAAAGGTCCTGGAGATTCCTCTCCAGTTCCTCGCCGTAGTGCCGCCACGTCTCCCCGTCCATGCCCGGCGCAGCTTCCTTCTTCAATCGGAAGTAGGCCATGCGCAGCGTGTCCAGGTTGTAGATGTGGTGCAGGAGCGCCGTGAACCGCAACTTCCTATCCTTTCCTGCTGCTTGACGTACCCGCTCCAGCGCACTCGGCGCGTCTTTCCGGCTCGGTGTCCGGGACGCGTTTTGCTGTGGCAGGTTCCCTTTGGCCAGACCGCTTCCCTCCATCCCCTCCTCCGCCGGTTGCCCGGCGTTGTTCAGGGACTTCCCAGGTACTACCGGTCTGTCCGACTTC
>JBARBE010000384.1:0-1701 GCA_049792735.1 Candidatus Acidiferrum sp. | reverse complement strand
GGTTGAGACCATCGACAAGCATGGCCTGAAAACAAAGTTCCTGTCAAAGCAAAAGCGATCTGCTGAAAGTTTGACACTCCTCGCCGAACACCACCGAAATCTCACACGACTCGCCGATGGTGCAGTTCGTCACTGGGTAGCGACTTACGTCGCTTGACCTTTTTCGGTTGGAGTGTCGTGTTGCGGTCAGCTTCGGGCGGCGTCCAGTTGGTCCAAACTTCGTTGAGCTTCAATACCACGAACCGTACCAGTGTCCGCCGCCGCCGCCATTTGTACCGCACCTTTTCCAGAAAGCGAACCATCCGGTTAGTCCGTTCCACATGATTATTGGTGCGGACGCGCTGACTGACCGGAGTGTCGAGGAAAGCCATGAGTTTGGGGAACCTCTCGTCGTCCAGTTGCTCCATCGCCTTGACCAACTCCGGTACGGCCTGGAACGCTGGGTCGCGGAGAATCGCAGCTCGGCGGCAACTGGCTTGGTGGAGGTCCTTGGTAGTGTCGAACAGCCAATAAATCCGGTCGGCGAACCGCCGTAACTTTGCCATTTCGGGCAGGTACTCCTGCATCAGCGTCAGGTCGCCACGCTCCGCCTCGGTGAGATTCTCCCGACGTTTCACGATCAGATAGCGATGCTTGAACACAAAGTACGCTTTCTCCTTGACCGTCATCCCGCGACGGGCGGCGGCGGCCTTGGACTTGGCTCCTTTGCGGCCCCGCTTCTTCTTGCGCCCAGCCTTGCCTCGCCGACCCATCGCCGTCCTCATTCGCCGCACCGCGTCCAGGATCAGCCTGTTGATATCCTTGATCACATGGAATACGCATAGCTGGTGCTTCGTGTCGGGCCACAACTCGGCGAGCACACTGGGGTACAGGTTCGAGCCATCGGTCACCACTACCAGGGGATTCAAACCCCAGGTCTTGAGGTTCTTGAGGAATCGCCGCATATGGTCTTGGTCGTTGGCGGCAACTAAAGCGAAGGCCACGGGGAGGTCGCTCAGTGGGTCAGTGGCCAACAGCAATGTGAAACGACCCAGGTGCAATTCGTCCACGCAAAGCGTGCCGCTGAAATTCTCCAGGACCTTATGGCGATGAGTGGACATGTCGAGTTGCTTGACGTGGTCGCGGAGCACGTCATAGACGAATCCTGTGGACAGGTCGAGAAAATACTCACGGAGGAGCGACTTCAAGGTCTGTTCGACGTTCATGCCATCCTTGAGGATGCGATCGAGGACCAAGTCGCGAACCTTGTTGTCGTAGAGGGCTCTCGGGAGCACGCCCTCTGGGGTGTTCCGGAAAGTCTTGCAGCAGTCGCAGCCGGCGGTGTACTCGCCGCAGGTGATCTCCAGGTAGGCGATGGCCTTATACATGACTGTGCGAACCGTTCGTGATGGCAATTTCCGTTTGCGGCGGCCATGCTTGCCGCACTTCGGACAAGGGGCTTTCTTGGGTGCGCAGTGAACGGGTATAAACACTGTTGTGGGCGAATCCGTGCCCATGCTTGCGTCCTTTCGTGTTGAGTGGTCTCCAATTCCTCAATCACGGGGACGCAAGCTGTAACTTTCAATAGCAAAATGCGTTATCACCGGCAAACCGCCGGTGGTGTTCGGCGAGAAGTGTCGAATGTCTACTTCCGCGACGTGGCAACGATCAAGGACGACACCGACATCACTTACGGATACGCGCTGGTTAACGGCAAGAAGT
>JBARBE010000383.1:0-3127 GCA_049792735.1 Candidatus Acidiferrum sp. | reverse complement strand
TGTCTACTCTATTCTTAGACGTGTCCCGCCGCTCCCTGCCTCAACTTTTCAGCGAGTTCTTTAACCTGCGATTTCGTCTCCTGCATCGTCCCCGAACAATCAATCTTCTCCGTCGCGTATTTTAATTTTTCCTCCGGAGGCATTTGCGCCGCAATCCTCCGCCGCGCCTCGACCTCGTTCAAACCCCGCGCCAGCAATCGCTCGACCTGCTGCTCGGGACGACACCACGCCACCACCAATCCATCCAATCTCTTCTGATACCCCACCTCGACCAGCAGAGCCGCCTCGACAAACGCCGCGTCGCGAACTCCGTCCTTCTCCCACTCCGCGAATTGCCGGTGAATTTCTGTCTGCACCCGCGGGTGCACTATTGCATTCAGCCGCGCCAATTTCTCCGCGTCCGCGAACACCATGGCCCCAAGTTTTGCCCGGTCGATCCGCCCGTCCTCTCCAAGCACGCTCGCCCCAAACTCACGCACAATCTCGCCATAAGCCGGCTGACCCGGCTCAATCAACGTATGCCCGAGCGCATCCGCGTCAATCACATGAAATCCTAGCTCGCGCAAAATCGCCGCAACGGCGCTCTTGCCGCTCGCAATTCCGCCGGTAAGTCCCATTCGTTTCATTTTGTGTTTTATCGCGAGCCCGCGCCGGAGGGCCTGCCCGCCGAAATCGTTCGTGGCGCCGATTTCGCACGACGCATCCGCGCCGCCTTCACCGTGTTGCTCATCAACATCGTAATCGTCATCGGGCCCACGCCTCCGGGCACCGGCGTCAACGCCCCGGCCACATTCACCGCATCCGGATGCACATCTCCCACCAGCGCGTTCCCCTTCGCGCGGAATTTCTCCAAACGGGCAGGGAAGTTCCTGAACAAGTTTTCCGCCTCCGCGGCGTCCGTCACGCGATTCGTGCCCACATCGATCACCGCCGCACCGGGCTTGATCCAATCGGCTTGTACAAATCCTGCCTTGCCCATTGCCGCCACCACAATATCGGCGCCGCGCACCACGTCTGCAAGATTCTTCGTCTTCGAATGGCAAATCGTCACGGTAGCGTTTGCGTGCATCAAGAGCAGGGCCATGGGCTTGCCCACAATGTCGCTCCGCCCGAGTACCACCGCGTTCGCCCCCTCAATCGCAATTTCGTTGCGGCGCAAAATCTCTATGCAGCCCGCCGGTGTGCACGCCACCAGCCCCGGCCTTCCGCTTACCAATTTCCCCAAATTCACGGGATGAAATCCGTCCACGTCCTTCGCCGGATCCACCGCTTCCAAAACGCGCTTCGTATCCACTTGCGCCGGCAACGGCAACTGAATCAAAATCCCGTCCGTATCGTTGTCGCGGTTCAAATCCTCAACAATCGCCAGCATCCCCATCGTGCTAATGCTCGCGTCTGGCGTCAAAAGCCCGCTGCCCATCCCCAACTGTTCGCAAGCCGCAATCTTGCTCTTCACATAAAGCTGCGAAGCGGGATTCTCCCCCACCAACACCGCCGCCAACCCCGGCCGTATCCCCGCCGACGACAAAATCGCTACCTCATCCTTTAGCTCCGCGAAAATCTCATCACGGATCTTCGTTCCGTCCAATATCTTAGCCGTCATTCCAGCCTCACCCTTTTTGTTCTCGCATCTCGTTCAACAAAATTGTCCCCTACTTCACTCCCTCGGGCAAATGCGTCCTCCGGATGTAGCACGGGGCGAGGCGTGCCGAGCGGTGCGGTCGTCGGCTCGCCTTTTTCTCTTTCTCCACATCCGCGGATCTACTCTGGAGGGATTTTAGTTCGCTTCGCTGCTCGCAAGAAAAGCCAGACGAATAGGGCTGGAATGATAAGGCCGACTAGACCCAGCGCGGGTGCGCGGCCGGTAACAACTTGCGTGACTCCGTACACCATGGCGCCGAATAGACGGCAGCTAGAAGAATCAAGAGACGGCGGCTATATCGCGGATCACGAGCAGCCTGTTCCATTGAGTTCCCGGCACGAAACATCATCCATCCGAACAGCGCGGCTACCGTCAACACGGTGACGACCGCTATTGCGAACATCCTCAGCCCAGCCACGGCGAAAGTCCCCTCCGCACTGCAATAATGAGAGTTTGCATCATGGGTCGGGTAGCCTCACATCTTTTTCTTCATCCGATGCACCCGCCGTATAATCTCCGCATGTTCGCCGCCGCTCAATCACCAAAGCCTTCCCCCCACCTCAGCATCCAGTGCGTCAACATTTTCGTCCGCAACCATGACCGCAGCATCCGCTTCTTCGTCGACCAGCTCGGATTCCATCTTGCCTACGACGCCAAGCTGCAATCCGGCGACCGCCTCGTCGCCGTCGCGCCTCCCGACGGCTCCACGGTTCTCGCTCTCGTCGTTCCCAAGCCCAACGCTCCTGAATACAAACTCATCGGCCGCTCCACAAACGTCATCCTTATCACCGAAGACGTCCTTGCCAAGTTTCAGGAATGGTCCAAAAGCGGCGTCCGCTTTCATTCCACGCCGCGTCTCAAGCGGCTGAAATACGATTTCGAGAAGGGCGCTGGTTCACCTCAAGCGGATTCCCCCATTCTCGGTGCCGAAACCACGGTTTGGGGCAGCGTCGTCGCCCGCTTCCGCGATGTCGATGGCAACACCTTCACGCTGGTGAGCTTCGACGAGGTCACTCACGCTCTCGAAGCCAAGCGCCGCGCCTCCGCCGCCAAGCTCGAACTCGAACGCCGCGCTGCTCAGGAACTGGAAATCGCCAACGAAGTCCAGTGCCGCTTTTTTCCGCAAGTCCGCCCGCCGATTCCCGCGCTCGATTATGCCGGCCACTGCTTTCCCGCGCGCGCCGTCGGCGGCGATTATTACGACTTCCTCGACCTCGGCCCCGATCGTTTCGGCCTCGTCATCGGCGACGTTTCCGGCAAAGGCATCGCCGCCGCGCTCCTCATGGCCAATTTGCAAGCCAATCTCCGCAGCCAATGCTCTATCTCTCTCGACCACCCGCAGCGCCTGCTATGCGCCGTCAATCAACTCTTCTCCCAAAACACGCCCGACGGTTCCTTTGCCACGCTTTTCTTCGCCGATTACCACCTCTCGACGGGCCTTCTCCGCTACGTCAATTGCGGACATCCCCCCGCGCTCATCGTCCG
>JBARBE010000382.1:0-2971 GCA_049792735.1 Candidatus Acidiferrum sp. | reverse complement strand
CCATGATCGGCTTCGTCGTGCTGGCCTATGCCATCTATTGGGCCAGCCAGGGCCAGGCCAAAACCGTGCGCAACAAAGCTGCGTTCCTCTGGCAGAAATTCCCCAAGTTCGTTCTGGGATTCCTGCTGATCTCGGTGCTAGCCACCTATCAGTTCTTCAACAAAGACCAGGTGGGCGCGCTCGCCAATCTCTCGCGATGGGCTTTTCTTCTGACGTTCGCTGGTGTGGGTCTGCGGACAAATTTTCGCGACATGCGCAAACAAGGCCTGCGCCCATTCGCGGTAGGAGCCATCGGCGAAGTCGTGATCGCACTCTTTACCTTGGGTTTGGTGGTTGGAGCCGAGAAGCTTTTCGGTTTCTAATCGGCCAGAGCACAAAATGGGGCGCAGGTTAAATATTCGGCTTGCCGAATAGCTCCCGCGCCCCTGATTTCTGCTGCGTCCGTCTTACAATCCCAGAACGTTCACCAGTTCCCGTACCGACGCCGATGATTTTTGCAGCGCCGCGTTTTCCTCCGGCGTCAGCTTAATTTGGATAATCTCCTCGACTCCGCCTGCGCCGAGCTTTGCGGGGACGCCGACGAAAAGACCCTTGATGCCATATTCGCCGTCCAAATAGACCGCGCAGGGCAGGATTTTCTTTTTGTCTTTCAGAATGGCTTCCACCATCTCGACCGCCGCCGCCGATGGCGCATAGTAAGCCGAGCCTGTTTTCAGCAGGTTGACGATCTCCGCGCCGCCTTTGCGGGTGCGCTCGACGATTGCGTCGATGCGCTCTTTTGGAAGCAAATCGGGGAGGGGAATTCCCGCAACTGTTGAGTACCTCGGCAACGGCACCATGTCGTCGCCATGGCCGCCGAGCACGAACGAGTGGACGTTTTCCACGCTGACTTTGCATTCCGTGGCCACAAACGCGCTCATGCGCGCAGAATCGAGCACGCCGGCCATCCCCAGCACGCGATTTTTCGGGAAGCCGCTCACCTTGAACGCGGCCTGCGCCATGGCGTCCAGAGGATTTGTCACCACAATAATGATGCAGTTCGGGGAGTGTTTTACGATCTGCTCGACCACGGCCTTGACGACGTCGTAGTTCGCTTTCAACAGGTCATCACGGCTCATCCCCGGTTTGCGCGGAAAACCTGCCGTGATCACTACGATGTCACTGCCCGCTGTGGCGCTGTAATCGCCGGTAGCCGTGGAAATACCGGTCGCGCGTGAATCCGACCGAGTAATCGGTCCCGACTCCAGCATGTCCAGCGCCTTGCCCGCCGGAGGTCCATCCAAAATATCCGTCAACACCACATCGGCAAGTTCCAAATCAACAATTCGCTGCGCCGTCGTTGAGCCTACGAAACCGCCGCCCACAACTGTCACCTTTTTTCTGCTCATCGCTTGGTTTGTATCCTCTCCGAAATGGAATGAGGTTTAGGAAGTAAAGGAAGTAGAGAAGGTAAATGATGAAAAACCGCCCGACAAATGGACCTTAACCTTGCACCAACAAAGGAGCGGCTTCTTTTCCTTTACTTCCTTTACCTCCTCTACTTCCTCTACCTCGCTACTGCAGTCCCTTGCATGTTCTCGATAATCGCTGTCGCAAACGCGGCGGTGCCAACCTTCGTTGCGCCTGGCATGAGCCGCTCAAGATCATACGTCACACGCTTCTGCTGAATCGTTCTGGCGATGCCATCCTCAATCAACTGCGAAGCTTCTTTCCATCCCAAGAATTCAAACATCATTGCTCCGGAGAGCATCACGGAGCTGGGATTAATCACGTCTTTATCCGCGTATTTCGGCGCAGTACCGTGCGTCGCCTCGAACACGCCGAAGCCATCGCCGATGTTGGATCCCGGAGCCATTCCCAGTCCGCCCACCTGCGCTGCGCACGCATCCGAAAGATAATCCCCGTTGAGATTTGGCGTAGCTAATACGCTGTATTCATCCGCCCGCAGCAACACCTGCTGAAACACGGAATCCGCAATGCGATCGTTGATCATCAGTTTTTTCTTCCATTGCCCTTTGCCGTGCGTCGCGCCGATGGAATCGAGCGTCAGTTTGACTTCGTCGCGGATCGCCTTCGTAAATGCTTCCGTTGCCTGCTCGAGCCCCGGTTCGATCATAGCCGCATTCTGTTCGACGCTCAGGCCCGGGTTCTTATCCAAATTGTCCAAGATCCAGCTCTCGCGTTCCGTGACCGTCTCCGCGCGGAATTCCTCGCGCGCCAGGTCGTAGCCCCAATCCCGGAATGCACCCTCCGTGAATTTTTGAATATTTCCTTTGTGCACGAGCGTCACGCTTTTCCTGCCATGCTTCAGCGCATACTTGATCGCCCGCCGCACCAGCCGCTTCGTGCCTGTCGGCGAGATCGGCTTGATTCCCACGCCGGAATCCCAGCGAATTTGTTTCTTCCCATCCTTCAACATTTCGTGATTCAAAAACTCCAGCAACTTCTTGACCTCCGGCGTTCCTGATTTCCACTCGATGCCGATGTAAACATCTTCGGTATTTTCGCGGAAAATCACGATGTCCATCTTCTCCGGGTGCTTCACGGGGGAGGGAACTCCCGCAAAATAGCGCACGGGCCGCTCGCAAGAGTACAAATCGAGAATCTGCCGCAGGGCCACGTTCAGCGAGCGAATTCCGCCGCCTACAGGAGTCGTCAACGGGCCTTTAATGGCCACACGAAAATCGCGAATCGCATCGACGGTTTCATTCGGCAGCCATTCTCTAAACGTATTGAATGCTTTCTCGCCCGCAAACACCTCGAACCACGCCACACTGCGTTTCCCTCCGTAGGCGTGTTCCACCGCCGCGTCAAAAACCCGCCGCGAAGCCTTCCAGATATCGCGCCCCGTGCCATCGCCCTCGATAAAAGGAATGATGGGGTGGTCCGGAACGGTAAATTGCCCGTCCTTGTACTCGATCGGCTCGCCCGTCTTGGGTAAGTCCAGCCCGTTATAGGTGCTTTGCATGAT
>JBARBE010000381.1:0-5134 GCA_049792735.1 Candidatus Acidiferrum sp. | reverse complement strand
CGGCGGCAGCGTTCTCACCGGGCCGAAGGGGCTCGGCAGCGGCACAATCCCGCTCGTTGCTGCCAATCCCGGTGGCTCCAGGTTCGCTGTTGTCTTCGTCGCAAATGGTAGTTCGCAGGTTCTGCTTCTGGACGGCTCCTTAGATGTACTGGGCGCCTACCAAACCTCTGCCGTGAACGGTATGGTCTTCTCTCGCGACGGCGAGTTCTTGTACATAAGCGAAAATGCCGGAGCACCTCCCGTCGTCACAGTTCTGAATGGGAACACCCTTAGCACCATTGGCCAGGTGCCCGATTTGTGGATTGCCGGACGGCGCACGGAAATCGAAGACGTGGACTCCACTTATCTCCTGTTCGGCGTCGCGAATCGTGGACTCGGTTTTATCGATGCCGCAAGTCCCGGCTCGCTCCCATCCACCGCGCCAAGTTTCGCCGCCGCGCCGAACGCGCAGCCCGCCGAAGGCCCAAACGCCGGTGGAACTGTTGCCACGCTTTCCGGGCTGAATTTTTCAGCGCCTGTCCAGGTGAGCTTTGGCTCACAAATCGCCAGCACCGTGAGCGTTGCGAGTGCCAACCAAATCATCGCGACCGCGCCTCCTAACGCCGCAAGCAGGCCCGTGAACGTAACTGCCTATTTCCCTGACGGATGGCTCGCGCTCTCTCCCGATTCCTTCAGCTACGGCCCGCAAGTAGTTCAAATCTTGCCCAATGCAGGAACGCCCGCGGGCGGGGATACAGTTCAAATCTATGGCTATGGATTCGGCAGCGACCCCACCAACGTCACTATCACGATTGGCGGTGAGGCTGCCACTGTCCAAAAAGCTGAAAATGTCACCTCCATTGCGCCGTCTTTGGGGCTGGACGCAACATATCCTTTTTCTTTGGAATGCATCACGCTGCAAACACCCGCTGGAACGGCGGGGGAAGCCGACGTTGTCATCACTTCGCCCGCCGGGTCGGTCACCGCCTCGAAAGCCTTCCAGTATTTGCAGAGCGAGACTTTTTATGCCAAGCCCTCTTTCGATAAATTTATTTTGTACGACCAGTCTCGCCAATGGCTCTATCTCAGCGACATCGACCACCTGGACGTTTTCGATTTGTCCGCCGGGGCTTTTCACGCGGCCGGCCTCGAGCCACCTGGAGGCCCTCCCCCGACTGCTGAACTTCGCGGCCTTGCTTTGACCCCGGATGGCACGCAGCTCGTAGCCGCAGACTTTGGCGCGCAAAACATTTATCTCCTCGACCCAGACAACGGATCAGGCACGAGCGTTCCAGTCGGCGGAGTGCCTGGCTTCGCGAATTCTGGCCCCTCGCGCGTAGCCGCCACCAGCACACAAAATGTTTTTGTGGGTTTGAGCGCGGAATCGAGCACCTCGGGAGGCTGTACATCTTGTCTCGGGCAACTGAACTTGACAGCCAGTCCGCCAGTTATCCAAGCCGCCTCCCAGCCGGAAATCAGCAGCCTCACCGGCGCGCCCCTCTTGCAATCCAACGGCACCGGCGATCAGGTTTTCGTCGCGTTTGCCGCCGCACCGGGAGGGCCGCTCGCGTTGTGGAACTCTTCGTCTCCCAATCAATTTTCCACCTTCACGGCAAATGACTCCGCGGTCGACATCGGCGCGGCCGCCGACGGAACCATGTTTGCTCTCCAGGCCAACGGCACGACGGAAATTCGCGGCGTCGATCTTTCACTCGCTTCGGTTCCCGCAAATCCAGAGATTCTGCAAATCCCCGGCCACGTCCAAGTCCCCGGAGTCACTCTCCATCCGAGCGGCGCCCTTATTTACCAGCCGTTTCTTACGGGCCCTGCCGGAAACGCTGGCGTGAAAGGTGGAGTGGACATTCTCGACGCGCACTCCGGCCTCCTGCGCCTTCGCATTCTGCTGCCTCAACAATTCATGACGGATGTCGATGGATTGCACGGCAGCTTCTTCGCCATCGACGAGAATGGACAAAGACTGTTTGCCATCACCTCGACCGATGGCACCGCGCAAAATGCTGGTGTCACGGTGGTAACGCTAGCAAAGGTTCCCCTCGGTGTTGGCACACTCACGCCTGCAAACGGACCTGCCGCTGGCGGAACGCAAATCACAATTCGAGGCAGCGGCTTTCAAAATGGCTCGACAATCACAATTGGCGGAAAAACCGCTTCCGTCACTTTCAAGGATATGAACACTCTGACCGTTGTGACTCCCGCCATGACCTCGGGCGCGCAGGGGGTTTCCGTCACAAACCCAGATGGGGAAACCGTCTCCTTAGACGCCGCTTTCATCGCCAATTAGTTTCCAGATGTTTCCTCATCTAAGTCCTTCCATCTTTGTGCTAACCAATCGCTTCTGTTTTTCATCACATGAAATGTAGAATTCAGTGCGAAGACAAAGCTCGCCATGCCGCGCTCTGTTTGGGCGCGAGGAGGAACCATGGAAACGCGCAAACTTGGCAATTCGGATTTGCAAATCACGCCGGTTGGTTACGGCGCCTGGGCCATTGGCGGTAGCGGCTGGGATTTTGCCTGGGGGCATCAGGAGGATGCGGACTCCATCGCAGCGATCCATCGCTCGCTCGAACTAGGCGTGAGCTGGATCGACACCGCTGCCGTATACGGCAGCGGCCACTCGGAAGAAATCGTCGCGCAAGCTCTGAATGACTGGAGCGGTCCGCGTCCCTACGTTTTCACAAAATGTGTTCTCCGCTGGGACGACAAAGGCCACGTCACGCAGAACCACACCGCCGCATCCATTCGCCGTGAATGCGAGGATAGCCTTCGGCGCTTGCAAGTCGATGTCATCGACCTCTATCAAATGCACTGGCCGCCTTCCGACGATGGCCCGGGCCTCGAAGAGGCCTGGCAAACCATGCTCGCTCTGCAAAAAGAAGGCAAAGTTCGCTGGATAGGCGTCTCGAATTTTAACGTCACGCAAATCAAACGCGCCGAAAAGTTCGCGCCGGTTACCTCCCTACAGCCGCCGTACTCGCTCATTCGCCGTTCCGTCGAAAAGGAAATCCTGCCGTATTGCAAGCAGCAGGGCATTGGTGTGATTGCGTACGCGCCCATGGCTTCCGGACTTCTCACCGGGGCAATGACTCGCGAGCGAGCCGCCGCGTTACCGGCAGACGATTTCCGCAGCAAGAATCCAGAATTCCTTGAGCCGCGCCTTTCAAGAAATCTTGAACTCGTGGAGCGCTTGCGCAAAGTCGGCGCGGGCCATGGCCGCAACCCCGGCGAAGTCGCTATCGCCTGGGTTCTCAGCAATCCCGCCGTTACCGGAGCGATCGTCGGCGCCCGCAACGCCAAACAAGCGGAAGGCGTCATGCGTGCCGGTGAGCTAAAACTCTCTAGGGAAGAAATCGCGGAAATTGAAGGTGCGGCTGCTGCGGTAGCCGCCGGTTGACGAGTACGGAGATCCTCGTTTCACGGCACTTCTCTTGGCGTATATCGGCACGTCTGGGCGCTGACACGCCTCATGAATCAAGCCCGCGCAATGTCAGGCCGCCACGTCTTGATCAACCGCTTGATCGCTCTGCGATCGTTCAATTTTTCGTCCAGCACTTTCCGCGCAAGCTCCGGCAACTCCGCGTTGCTGGCGAAGCGCAGCGCCACAAGCTGTTCCATTGTGAATTCCTCGATGCGCGGTTGCAGGTCCACGGCCAGCAGTCTTTCGAGGCGCAGCCGCTCTTCAAGCCGGATCAACCGGTCTTGAACCTTTATCGCCATCATTCGTGCCATCAGAAATCCAGTCAAGACTGCTGCTGCGACGAGCACCGACAGCACGCTGCTAACTGAGAATCCCGCCTTTCCGCACGCGTAAAGCGCAAATCCAACGTTGACAAGCAGCACCGGCAAGACGAAAAAATGAAACGGGGGCAGCCATTTCGTGTGATTCTGCAAGCTCTGTTCGGCCAACTCTCACCTCCTACCCGCGCGCAAATTCTAACAGAAGGCACCATCCAGTGCTCCGCGCCCTATTCCGCCGCTTTCCGTTCAGCGAAGCTGTTCTCGCGGCTTATTTCGTCGAACCGTTTTTCAGGTCTTCCGCATCCAAGTATTTAGATTTCTATTTCAGGGTTCACATCGGTCACGATCCATCGCGAGGAGCCAACGATATGGCAAAAGCCGTCTGGGGAGGCAAGGTCATCGCCGAGAGCAACGACACCGTCGTCGTTGAAGGGAACCAATATTTTCCCCCTGAGTCGGTCACCAAGGACTTCCTCAAGTCCAGCACGCACACATCGATTTGCCCTTGGAAGGGCACAGCACACTATTTTCATCTCGAAGTGGACGGCATAAAAAACGAGAACGCCGCCTGGTATTACCCAGAACCGAAATCGGCCGCTAACGAAATCAAAGGCCGGATCGCGTTCTGGAAAGGCGTCCGCGTCGAGACCGGCAATACCTAGGCTTCCACGGCCGCCCGAAGATCCCTCGCATCGAAATCAAGCTCGCGCGCAGCAACAGACGAGCGGATTATTTCCACCCGCCTTCCCACCCAAGCTACTTTCGCCCGTTATTCTTTATGAACAGTACTTCCGCGCGTTCTATTGCCAACACGCAATGCCATGCGGTTGTATAGGAATGTGAAATCGAAAATCCAGTTCGCTTTTCTGCTGCTTCTTCTCGCGCCGGCCATTTCCAGCGCCCAGCAGCTCGGCCAGGTCGCCTGCGCCCGTCCCGGCGACTACGTCTATCTTTACAGCTCAATGACGACTTTCGAGGTCCGTTCCACGTTGCAGTGCGGGCAGGAGGTCGTGATCACCGGCCGCTACGATACTTATTTCGCCATACGGACCGCCAATGGGGAGACCGGTTACGTTCCCCTCGCTTCGCTTTTACTGATCAAGACCACCCCTGGCGAAAAACTCGCTCTTCCCCCGACAAAAGCTCCCAACAGAGAAAGAATTTCTTACGATGATTCCTTCAAACCCGCCGACCCTCCGTCGGGCTCCGCTGCCTTGGCCAATTTTCTCATCCTGCGAGATAGCACGCCCGTAACCATGAAACTCGAGAAAACTCTCACGTCCTCAAACGCTCAAGTGGGGGACGACGTAAACTTCGAAGTTTCAGAGAATGTGATTGTCGATGGATACGTCGTAATCCCCAAGGGAGCCATCGCGCTCGGCGTCGTCAATGAAGCCGA
>JBARBE010000380.1:0-1871 GCA_049792735.1 Candidatus Acidiferrum sp. | reverse complement strand
CCTACGGCGGCCTTGACCTGCGCAAGAGCATCCGGGAACGCGGCACCGGCTATGTCATGGCCGTCCGCTCGAACTACCGGGTGACCGTGCCCTCCGGCCGGCACCTCACCGTGACAGGAATACCTGGACGCAGACGACAAGGTGGTCGTGGAAATGCGGGTTGTGTCGGTCACTACCGAGCACGTGGTGGACGCCGAGTGACGCCGGCTCAGCGCCCGGGCGTCCTGATCGCAGGGAGCGAGAGCGCGGCTGTCGTCGAGAACCTGTCGAGAGCTCGGTGACGGGAAAGTCGTGACGTTCGGGATGCGCTTCCTGCGTCAGGTGTGGCCAGGCGACAGCCTGACGGCGCAGGCGCGCGTGGCGGAACCAGACAGTGACCAGCCGGGAGAGTTCGTCCGCCTCACGCTCACCGTGGTCAACCAGCATGGGCAGCAGGTGGCGAGCGGGTACGCGACCGCGCTTGTTGAGGGACTCGTTGGTGAGGCCCCGGGGCGGGACTAGCTCGGCACAAAGCCCTCGTAACCTCGGGCGGCGGTGTCTCGTGCGGCGCGGACGTACCGGTCGAAACCGCCGGTGTACGGGATGAACACCCGTGACTGGTCGTCCGCGTTCACGTGGACCATGTAGTTGTCAACCCGCAGCCGCAGCAGCCGGCTGGCGGCCTCGGCCACCTGGGCCGTCCAGGCATCCTGGGCCGCCTGGCTTGGCTCGATCGTCGCGAAGCCATGGGCGTCGAGGTAGCCGATGCAGTCGCCGATCCAGTCCATCAGGAACTCGTTCTGGAGGAACAGGTTCCCGAGCACGGAAGGACTGCCCGGGCCTGTGGGCAGGAACAGGTTCGGGAAGCCGGTGGTCATCAGGCCGAGCAGAGTGCGGGGACCGCGGCCCCAGCCGTCGCTGGGAGCCGCTCCGCGCTCGTTGCGGATATGCGCTCGGTCAAGAGCGCCCGTGAACGCGCGGAAGCCCAGCGCGAACACGATGAGATCGAGTTCGTAGTGCGCGGTCTGGGTCCGGATGCCCGTCTCGGTGATTTCGGCAATCGGGTCGCTGCGCAGATCGATGAGGGTGACGTTGTCCCGGTTGAACGTCTCGTAGTAGCCGATGTCGAGGCACAGCCGACGGGTCCCGATCGGATAGCTGGACGGACACAGCTTCTCGGCCAGGCCGGGATCCCTGACGATCTCGCGGACCTTCCGGCGCACGAACTCCGCGACCACGTCGTTCGATTCCTGGTTCGTGCCCTGGTCGGAGAAGAGGGAGTTCATCGCCTGACCGCCAGACTCCCACTGACGCTCGAGGATGGCGACCTGGTCAGCCGGGGAGAAGTGGCTCAGCGGCCGCGCGCCGACCGGGAGTCGCGTGCCCCCGCGGGTGGCGAGGAGAAGCTCGCGCTCGTCGCCAAGCTGGCCGGCGATGCCCCGCTGCACCGCGGCGCCGATCGGCGCCGTCCTGGCTGGAACAACGTAGTTCGCGGTGCGCTGGAATACGCGCAGGTGCTTGGCGTGCTGCGCCAGCACGGGAATCGCCTGCACCCCCGACGAGCCCGTTCCGATGATCCCTATCCGCCGGCCGTCCAGGTCGACGCCGCGCTCGGGCCAGTGACTCGTCTGCACCCACTCGCCGCGGAACCGCTCGAGTCCGGGGAATTCGGGCCGGCGGGCCGCCGAGAGCTGGCCGGTGGCCATCACGAGGAACCGGCCGCTGGCACCGAGCCCGGTGCTGGTGGAGACGTGATAGCGAGCCGTGTCGCCGCGCCACTGCGCGCTGGTCACCCAGGTGCCGAACACGAAGCGCTGCTTCACGCCGAAGCTGTCTGCCACGAAGTCGAGGTAGGCCAGGATTTCCGGCTGCGCCGCGAACCGCTCGGTCCA
>JBARBE010000379.1:0-31497 GCA_049792735.1 Candidatus Acidiferrum sp. | reverse complement strand
CCGGGCATGATGCCGATTTTGCATTTGCCTGGGGAAATGACTCCGGGGCAATTGGGGCCGATGAGGCGCGTTTTCGTGAAATCCACGGTGGCGGAGGCGCGCACCATATCAATAACGGGAATGCCTTCGGTGATGCAGACAATGAGGGGAATTTCTGCGTCGGCGGCTTCGAGGATGGCGTCGGCGGCGTAAGGCGGTGGGACAAAAATCACGGAAGCGTTGGCGCCGGTTCCCTTCACGGCTTCCTGCACTGTGTCGAAAACGGGCCGTTCGAGATGCTTTGTGCCGCCTTTGCCTGGCGTGACGCCGCCCACAACATTGGTGCCATATTCAATCATCTGCTGGGCGTGAAAAGTGCCCTCGCGGCCGGTGAAACCTTGCACGATCAGCCTTGTTTTTTCGTCTACTAGAACACTCATGAGTGAGGTAAAGGAGGTAAATGAAGTAGAGGAGGTAAAGGATAAAACCCCCAATGCTACAGTTTTCTCCACTCCTTCCAGAGATTGTGAATCATAAATCCCAGTTTTGAATATTCTCCAACCAGAGATTCCGCCGTGTGCCTGACGACAAAGCCTTCATCGGCGGCCAGCTCCAACCAATATTTTGTCTCTGCCACCTCGCCAGCGGCAATAACCAAGTGGCGCTTAAATTCTGCAGGGGAGACGCGTTTTGTCCATCCTTCAACGATGTTGGCCCCTACAGATCGAGAGGAACGGCGAAGTTGGCGTCCTAGCTCAAACTGTTCTTCTCGTGGCATCGTTTTCGAGAAAGCCGAAACCCTCAACGTCAAACGGTAAGCCTGCTTGTAAACCAACAAATCCGTGTAGGTCTTGACGGGACGGGTCCTATTCCGATCCTTTACCTCCTTAACTTCCTCTACCTCCTTTACTTCACTTCGTCCCACCATCACGCTCTCGCAAGCTGTACGACCTTTTGCGCGCCGTCCTTCATGCCGTTGGCGATGGTGAAATTGAGGCCGCTATCGCGGAGGATTTGCTGGCCGAGCTCGACGTTGGTGCCTTCCATGCGAACGACAACCGGGACTTTTACTTGCAAATCCTTGGCGGCGGCGAC
Organism: Candidatus Acidiferrum sp.; assembly: GCA_049792735.1. Taxonomy (GTDB): domain Bacteria; phylum Acidobacteriota; class Terriglobia; order Acidiferrales; family UBA7541; genus Acidiferrum. Next base: position 30,423 of record JBARBE010000379.1, on the reverse strand, counting down.
GACGCCGGTGGCGAGAACATCGCAGCGTAGAATTCCGCCGAAAATATTGATGAAGACAGCTTTCACTCCGGGGTCGCCAATCAAAATGCGGAAGGCGTTTTTGACTTGATCCGCGGAGGCGCCGCCGCCGACATCAAGGAAGTTGGCGGGCGAGCCGCCAGCGTATTTGATGATGTCCATGGTGGCCATGGCGAGTCCGGCGCCGTTGACCATGCAGGCCACGGTGCCGTCGAGCTTGATGTAATTCAGGCCGTACTTGGAAGCTTCGACTTCGAGAGGATCTTCCTCGTCGAGGTCGCGCAATTCGCGGAGCTCTTTGTGGCGAAAGAGGCCGTTGTCATCGAAAGTCATTTTGGCGTCGAGCGCGACGAGGCGGCCGTCGCCGGTGACGACAGCAGGATTGATTTCGAGCATAGAGGAATCGGTGTCAACAAAAGCGCGATGCAAGGCTTGAAGAAACGGCGCGGCTTTCGTCGCAACATCACCCGAAAGCCCGAGGCCGAAGACGATTTTGCGCGCCTGATAGGCTTGCAGGCCCGCGGCGGGATGAATGGTTTCGCGCATGATAGCTTGCGGGTTCGTCTTGGCGACTTCTTCGATATCCATGCCGCCGGAGGCGCTGGCCATGAAGACGACTTTGCCCACGCTGCGGTCGACGAGAATGCTGAGATAGAGTTCGCGCTTGATGTCGAGACCTTCTTCGATGAGAACGCGCTTGACGGTGCGGCCGGCGGGGCCGGTTTGCGCGGTGACAAGATTCACGCCGAGCATGTGAGAAGCGATGTCCGCAGCCTCATCGGGAGAGTGAGCGAGCTTGACGCCGCCCGCTTTGCCGCGGCCGCCGGCGTGAATTTGCGCTTTCACAACGACCACGCTGGATCTGAGCCGCGCCGCGCCTTCGCGGGCTTCCTCCTTCGAGAAAGCCACTTCGCCGCGGGGAGTGGTGACACCGTAGCGCGCAAGAATGGCCTTCGCCTGATACTCATGAATCTTCATCGGGGTTCCGTAGTGTTAGAATTTTCAGGTCGTCGCAAACATAAGAGTGTACTCGGAAAGACTAAAACGGGGCAAGGTTGCGGCCGAATTTGCGGTTGCAATGCGGCCGACTTGAGATGGCGAAATCATTGATTCATCGGGCGGAAGCGGGGCACGTCTTCTCGCGGGGAGAAGCGGAAGCGGTGATGGAAGAGCTGCTCGCCGGGCAGCTGGAGACGCCGGATATCGTGCGGTTGCTCACGGCGATGAATGCGCGGCCAGTGCGGGTGCGGGAGCTCGCGGGATTCGCAAGCGTCATGCGGCGTCATGCGGCGCGGGTGTTCGCGAACGGTGAGGCGCCCCCCGATCATCTTGTGGACACCTGCGGAACCGGCGGTAAGGGATTTGCGACTTTTAATATTTCCACGGCGGCTGCCATTGTCGCGGCGGCCGCGGGGGCGCGAGTGGCGAAGCATGGCAACCGCGCGTCGCATTCGGGAAGCGGCTCAGCGGACGTGATGGAAGCGCTAGGTGTGCGGATCGATTTGCCGGTCGAACATTTCGGCAGGGCGATTCGCGAAATTGGGATTGGATTTTTCTTTGCGAGAGCGGCACATGCAGCGGCGCGGCATGCGGCTCCGGCGCGGAAACAGGTCGGGGTGCGCACAGTTTTCAATCTGCTCGGCCCACTAACGAATCCCGCCGGTGCGCGAGCTCAGGTGCTCGGCGTTCCATCCGAGGAACTCATCAATTTGGTGGCTGAAACGCTCGCGGAACTTGGTGTGGAGCACGCGTTCGTGGTACATGGAGCGGGAGGGCTGGATGAGATTTCGCTCGCAGGGGAAACGCTCGTTGCCGAAGTGAGGAACGGTGGCGTAGAGCGTGTCACGCTAATGCCGGAAGATTTTGGAGTTTCGCGGGCACCGATCGAGGCGGTCCGTGGCGGAAGGGCACAAGAAAACGCCTCAACTATTCGCAAGATTTTCAGAGGCCAGGCCGGCCCGCCTCGCGATATCGTGATCGCCAACGCAGCTGCGGCATTGGTAGCCGCGGACATCGCGTCGAGCTTCGTTGAGGGAGCGCGACTGGCTGCCGCGGCCGTCGATTCGGGAGCAGCCGAAAGGAAACTGGCCTTGCTCGTTGATTATACCCAGCAGGGTGAGCGCGAATGCGTGGATTGAGAGCTGCTTCGCTGAGACGCCTTAAGGATGGTCGGGGCTCTCGAGGGATTTTACAATGGGAGGAATGACGATTCCGCCGATGATCGCGGCGGCGACAATTACGAACCGGCTCTGGGCGGGAAACGCGGGCGGCTGAAACGGAGCAGCGCCACAAGCGCCAAGGCGCGCAACGCGGTAAGATTTTCCTTCTTCGAGGATTTTGTTTTCCTTGCCTGCGGTGACTTCCAGAGATTGCGTCCGCGCGGTTACCAGCACATCGCATTTTTCTATCGTTACTTCGCCAATGGTGAGCACGGGAGCGTGCGGCCGCACGCGTACGTCGTCCGCTCGAATCTCAACTCCTTCACCGGTTTCCGCGCGAAACGTGACAGTGCCGCGCTGGAGCGTGGGGGTGAGAATCGAATTCTCATGGTTCATCCACAACAGGCTGTCTTCCAACAAGGCAAGTTGCACCTGGCCGGAGCGCACGCTGAGCGCGCCCTTCTCCTGAGTCTCAAGACGGTCGCCGTCGTAGAGTGTGGTGCCGGCGCTTGCATCGGTGGTATTCAAACGCGCGCTGGTGGATTGCAGGACGACGCCAGCCGGGACGGTTTGCGCGTGCAGTACGGCGGCGGACATCAAACACGAGAAGATAGCAGACAAGATGCGACGGCTCATACTTATGCGAAACCTCCGAGGGAAACCAATCTTAAGTTTTCGCGATAGAGACGCCGGGCGCACTGGTACTTTGCCGAATACGCTGTTACCGGATTCCGCACAGAACGAAGGGCGGCCTGTCCGGAAGGACGGCTGTCCGTTGGGACAGGTAAAGTGGGAAAATGCGTGCGATTGCGTGCGAAGCGGGAACGCGAGAGGATGGACGGCAATTGAGCAATTATTTAAGAAAAGCTAGAGGAGAAAATTCTTGAGAATTCTTACGTTCATCGTGTTTGCTGCCGTGCTGATAAGTCCGGCGATGGGGCAGAAGCCTGTGGCCATTGCGCCAGCGCAGGTGGTACAAGAAGTGCGCGACTACCGGATGGACAATGAAGACCGCATCGTGCGGGAGCTGACGGAGTTTCTTTCGATCCCAAATGTGGCGAGCGACACGCCAAACATCCAGAAAAATGCGGCGCATCTCGTCGAGATGCTGGAAGCGCGGGGAATTGAAACGCATCTTCTGACCATCGAGGGACGTGGTTCGGTGGTTTTTGGAAAACTCCTCAGCCCTACGGCCACGCACACGGTGATTTTCTACGCGCACTACGATGGCCAGCCCGTCGATCCCGCCGCATGGACGGACGGCACGCCGTTCACTCCTGTCTTGCGGACCGATTCGATTGAAGCGGGGGGGAAACGCATTCCGTTTCCGGAGAACAGCGCGAATCAGCCGGCGGCCTACCAAGACAACTGGCGGATTTATGCGCGATCGGCTTCCGACGACAAATCGCCGATCGTGGCGCTGCTAGCCGCGCTGGACGCGCTGCGCGCGAAAGAAATTCCGCTGAACGTGAATTTGAAGGTGATATTTGAAGGCGAAGAAGAGGCGGGCTCGACACATCTGGCGCAGGCTTTGGAGCTGCACAAAAATCTGCTGGGCGCGGACCTGTTGATCACGGCCGACGGACCAGTGCATCAATCGGGGCGTCCGCTTGTTTTCTTTGGGAACCGCGGCGACATCGGGCTGGACGTCACCGTATATGGAGCGGTGCGCTCGCTCCACAGCGGACACTACGGAAATTGGGCGCCCAATCCGGCGATGGAGCTTTCGCGTTTGCTGGCCTCTATGAAAGATGCGAATGGACGCGTGCTGATCGAGGGCTATTACGATGATGTTGTGCCGCTGAGCGATCTCGAAAAAAAAGCGCTCGCCGCGATGCCGGCAAATGATGCGGACCTCGAGCAGGAGCTGGGCATCGCGAAACCAGAGGGCGGCGGCAAGAAGTTGGTTGAGTTGCTCCAGGAGCCTTCGCTAAATATCCGCGGGCTGCTGAGCGCGTACGTCGGTGCGCACGCGCAGAACGTCGTGCCGGACAAAGCCGAGGCATCGCTCGAGGCGAGGCTCGTGAAGGGCGAAGATCCGCAGAAGAAATACGAGCAGATCGTCGGGTTCATAAAGAAACAGGGATATTACGTGATTGACCACGAGCCGACGATGGAGGAGCGGCGTGCACATGCGTTGATCGCGAAAGTGATTGACGAGGGCGGATATCGCGCTTCGCGCACGGCGATGGATTTGCCGGTCTCGAAGGCGCTGATCAAAGTAGTGCAGGATGCGACTGGCGGCGACACGGTGATTGCACCAACGCTGGGCGGGAGCGTGCCGATGTACATTTTTGAGGATTTAGGATTGCCGTGGATCGGCGTGCCGATCGTAAATTACGACAATCACCAGCACAGCTCGGATGAAAATTTGCGGCTGGGGAATTTGTGGCGCGGAATGGAAATATATGCGGCGATATTGGCGGATTTGAATTGGTGACGGAACGAAAGAGATTTTACACAGAGACCACAGACAACGCAGAGTTCACAGAGAGAGAAAGTTCTGAAGCAGCTGCTTGCCGGAAGTTGTGAGCACGGATTCGGGGTGGAACTGGACGCCTTCGATTTTGTACCGGCGGTGGCGAAGGCCCATGATTATGCCATCGTCGGTTTCGGCAGTGATGGCAAGCTCGCGCGGAAGTGACTTTCGCTCGACGATGAGCGAATGATAGCGCGTGGCCGTGAACGGCTCGGGAAGTTTGCGGAAGACGCCCTTGTTGTCGTGATGGATTTCGCTGGTTTTGCCGTGAAAGAGTTTTGGTGCGCGGACAATTTTCCCGCCGAAGGCGGCGCCGATGGCTTGGTGGCCCAGGCAGACGCCCAGAATCGGGAATTTGCCGGCAAGTTTTTCGATTAGCTCGACCGAAATGCCGGCTTCCTGCGGCGTACAAGGGCCAGGCGAAATGACAATCTTCTCGGGCTTGCGCCTGGCGATTTCCTCGACGGAAATTTTGTCGTTGCGATGGACTTCTATCTGGCAACCCAGCTCGCCGAGATACTGGGCGAGGTTGTAGGTGAACGAGTCGTAGTTGTCGAGGAGCAGGATCACTTTATTGCACGCCTTCGCGGGACTGCTTTCGGTTTCCGCTCGGTCCCTCTTCGATGCGCAGCTTCGAGAGCCGTAAGCAAGGCTTTCGACTTGTTCACCGACTCCTGGTATTCGGCCTCGGGTGCGGAATCTGCGACGATGCCGCTGCCGGCTTGCACATGGGCCACACCATTTTTGATGACCATGGTGCGCAGCGCGATGCATGAGTCGAGATTGCCCGCGAAATCCAAGTATAGGACGCCGCCGGAATAGATCCCGCGGCGGGTGCGCTCGAGCTCCTCGATAATTTCCATGGCGCGAACCTTCGGAGCGCCGGAGACGGTTCCCGCGGGAAAACACGCCATCAGCGCGTCGAAGCAATCCACGTCCTCGCGCAGGCGCCCCCGGAGGCTCGATACGAGATGCATGACGTGCGAGTAGCGCTCGACGGTCATCAGCTTCTCGGGCTTCACGGTGCCGTATTCGCAGACCCGGCCCAGATCGTTGCGTCCCAGATCGACGAGCATAATGTGCTCGGCGCGCTCTTTTTCGCTGGCGAGCATTTCCTTCTCAAGGCGCTGATCTTCCGCTTCATCCTTGCCGCGCCAGCGTGTCCCGGCAATCGGACGGTAGAAAACATCGCGGCCCTGGACTTTGACGAGCATTTCCGGCGAGCTGCCAACGACGGTAACGTCGTTCATCTGCAAATAGAAAAGATAGGGAGAGGGGTTGAGCGCGCGCAGTTCGCGATAGACCTGGAATGGCTCGGCCTGCGTCTTGGCGGAGAATCGCTGGCTGACCACCACCTGAAAAATGTCGCCGGCGCGAATGTAGTTTTTCGCCTTACGAACCGCCGCAAGGAATTCCTCGCGGCGAAAATTGGAAGTTACGCGGAGCGGCGCGGTGCGCTCCTTGCTTTCTTTTTTTTGTTGCTCGTTGGGAGCGGGTTGTTCTAGCAATTCGCGCGTTTTGCGAATCTCGCGAACGGCAGCGTTATATTTTGAACGGAGGGCGCCTTCGCCATCGGTGTGAACGTTGCGGACAATCCAGAGCCGGTGCTGGAGGTGATCGAACGCGATGATGCCGTGATAGAACATCAGCTGCGCGTCGTAGAGACCGATGTCGTCGCGGAGGCGCTTCGGCAGTCGTTCGATCAGACGAACCATGTCGTAAGAAAAATAGCCGATCGCTCCCGCAACAAGCGGAGGCAGACCCGGCAAGCGCACGGGGCGGAAGCGATCCATACGAGCGCGAAGAAACGTGACGGGGTCGCGCTCTTCCCACAATATGCGATTGGGGCTTTCGAGCACGCATGCGCCGCCCGCATAACGAAAAACTTCTTCGGGATTCGCGCCGGCAAACGTGTAGCGCGCGATTTTTTCGCCGCCTTCGACGCTTTCGAGCAAGAAGGAATAACGAGCGCCCTGCGCAATGCGCAGATACGCGCTTACCGGTGTGAGCAAGTCGGCGGGAAAAACGTCGTAGACCGGGATGAGGTTACCCTGTTTGGCGAGGCGCTGGAATTCGCGGAAGCTGGGCTGGATCATGGGCTCAATTCGCGGCTACAGTTTATTTTCCGAGGACGGCATTATCGCATTTCTGGATTAACTGTGCTGGCGGGAGTTTTCTTCCGCGCGTAAGGCTCGCAGAACAGCTTTCCGCATGGCCGATTCCGGCGCGCGCTGGCCGATCCAGAGCTCCCATTGAGCGACGCCCTGAGGAACGAACATTTCGACGCCGGAAACCGTGGCGATGCCCTTGCGGGCGGCTAATTTCAAGAGCTGCGTCATTTGCGGGCGGTTGATGAGGTCCATCACGAGCCGGCAGTTCAACTCGCGCGAGGACAGCGGCGAAATTCGATCATGGGGAAACATGCCCACCGGAGTGGAATTCACTATCGCGTCAAAGAATTCGCTTTTCAACGCGCGGCGCGGAACGGCTTCGCCGGCGACGGCCTTCGCCAATTCGCGACCGGCCTTTTCTCGCCGGGCGCAGATCACTACATGCGCGCCCGCTTTCGCGAGGGCAAAGGCCGCGGCTTTGGCGGCGCCGCCCGCGCCGAAAATCAACACGCGGCTGCCAGCGAGGCCAAGCTTCTTTTCGAGCGCGCGCAAAATTCCGACGTAGTCTGTATTGCAGCCGAATAGCGAGCCGTCGCGCCGGACCACGACGGTATTGACGGCGCCAATTTCTGCGGCGAGCGGGTCGCATTCCTTCAAGTGCCGCATCATGGATTCTTTGTGCGGAATCGTCACGCTGAAACCACGGACGTCAAATTCCGGCACAGCTTTCAAAAAGTCGCGAAGATCGTTCACCAAGAAGGGCAAATAGACGGCATCGATTTTGCTCGCGATGAAGCCGGTGTTATGAAGAAGAGGCGAAAGGGAGTGGCCAACGCGGTCGCCGATAACGCCATAAACGCGAGTGCGGCGGGTCAACTCGTGCGCGCGGAAGAGATGTTTCAAGTCATGCAAGGAGACTTGCCCAGGAGCGGTCGCTTCCCCGATGGGGGCGTAGGCCAGCGAGCTTCCCTCTCGCAAGGCGAGGACTCGCGCCGGGAGACCGACTTCCCCCATGGGCACAGCTACCAGCTTATTTAACCGCCTGGTTAAATTCAGCAAACGAAGGCTATCCGCAAAAGTTCGAGCCTGCGCGGCAATTTTTAGGGCGTCGGCTTCCAGGCGCCGGTCGGCATGGATGGACTCCAGCCGCGAAGGAACTCGCTGGAAGTCGTGCAGAGACAATAAGATATGCACCGGTAGACCGAGGCCGCTCATCGCCCTTCCACGCAGCTCGGGCAAAGTCTCGACTTCGAGGTCGCACCAGGTGCAGCCCGCCTCGCGGGCTCGCGCAAGCCAGCGAAGTTCGGCCTGAACGCCTCCCGCTAGCTTGCCGCCGCCTGCGCGACGCCGGCAGGTGGCAAGAAAGGTCGCGCCACGCGGCTTGTGCCTTTTCAGCCAAAGAAGGAAGCGCGCGCGCTCCGAGTCGCTGCGCAGCCAGTCCAAACGCAGCTCGATTGTGGGGGTTTCGCGAAGCCCCTGGCGGACCAGCACGGCCATTTGCCTTGCCGTAGAGGCCGCGGCGACAGCGCAAATGCGCGTGAGGCCCTTGCCGAACAAGCTCTTTCCTTGCGCAGACTTAGCCATATTATGGAAAGTACGGCCTCTAGCATGGCCGTATCAAAAGTGTAAAGCAACTGCAGCCAATTTGTTGACGCGTGGGGGCGGCCCTGTTAATTTCGCAAGGAAACGTCCCCGCACGGCCCATAGGGCGTGTATTGAAGGAGTCTTGGAATGCGCGCTAAATTAGCTTGCTTGAGCATTTTTATGTTTTTCGGCGCCGGGTTTTGCTCGGCGCAGACGGCCCCCGGTCCGACGCAGGTTGGTTTTTCCACCGCCTATTGTTCGGGCTTTATGAGCGACCAAAAGGTTCCCGACGCAACCAGGCTGGTCTCCGGCGAGCAGTCAGACGCGAAACTAACTTTCGCGCGCGGAGACTATGTATACATCAATCGCGGCCTGGACAAGGGTGTTCGCGTCGGCGACCGCTATAGCGTGGTGCGGGCGGAAAGCGACCTCGCGAACGTCAATTGGTTCAAATGGCAGAGCAAGCTACTGAAAGCGATGGGTACACACTATCTTGACGCGGGTCAGCTTCAGGTTGTCAATGTGGGGCCGAAAATTGCCACTGCGGAAGTGACTGTCTCTTGCGACTACATGCAGCGTGGCGACATCGTGCTTCCATTCCAAGAGAGGCCTGAGCCCGCTCTTAAGAGCTCCGCTAACTTCGACCATTTCGCACCGATAAGCGGGAAGCCTGTCGCGATGATCGTAGAGTCGAAGGATTATCAGCAATCCGCCGGGCAAGGCAGCACTGTCTACGTGAATCTTGGGACCGAAAAAGGAGTGAAGGTAGGCGACTATTTTCGCGTATTTCGGTATCAAGGCACGCTGGCAGAGTTGGCTCCTCAGACGAAAGACTATCAAGACCGCATTTACGGCTTCGGCAGTTCGCCCGAGCGGTATCGTTGGAACGATCTGCCTCGCGAAGTGCTGGGCGAAGGTGTCGTGCTCAACGTGAGCCGCAATGCTTCGACCGTCCTGATTACTTTCAGCAGCATCGACATGTACACCGGCGATTACGTCGAACTCGAATAGCTCACTGCTTAGCGAAGCAGAAACCTCTGGCCCGCTGCGGGATTCCACTCGCGCGGGCCATTTCTTTGGCACCGAGCAGAATCTCATGTGACAAATATTCCGGTGAGTTCAAGAATTGGGCGGAGATTTCTGGCCGACTTCGTCACCCTCTGAGAACACTTCACAGAGAAATCCGAGGATCTGTGTTTCCGGCTCCTGCCATGCTGTGGCGGGCAACCCCGCTTTGCGGCAGGTCTCATCGAGAAACTCTTCGCGGCCAAGCTTATGCTCAACAGCAACCTGGGGGAGCAGTAGCCCGCGCTTAGCGCCTCGGATAATCAGCAATCCATGTTTGCCAATCTCTATGCTCTCGGGAAGAACCGGCTCCGGCGGCGAGAGAAGCGATAGCTCGATGTGAAGGCTGGGAATTTCGTCCATGCGCACGGGCGAAAAGCGCGGATCGTGAAGCGCCGCGCTGGCGGCGCACCGCGCGACGGCCTCCCCAAGGGGTTCAAATGCTTCAACAACGCCAATGCAGCCGCGCAATCTCCCGCGCGCATGCAGAGTGACGAAGACTCCGCGTTTTTCAGCGAGCATCCCTGTTTGGACAATACTTCCGGCGGGATTCTGGAGCAAAACGGCCTCGGTAACTGCCCGGCGCGCCAATTCGAGCAAGGACCGGCGATCGGCTTCAGAAAGGAACAGCATCCTCGGACTTTTTGTGGCTTTCCATCATGCGCAGCTTGTGCCGCTGTTTGATGCGGTCATCGACCTGGCCCCAAAAACGCATGAAATACTGTGCTGCCGAAACTAAAGCGCTGATCACCACGAGCCACAATAGCAGAAGCGCAAGCGGCTTCAGCGAAGGATGGCGAGCGCCCACAATCAAAACAGCCACAGCGCAGACCTGCAGCACCATTTTCGTTTTGCCCAACAGAGAAGCGGCAATCGTGAAGCCCTCTGCAGAGGCGATATTCCGCAGGCCCAGCACGGTAAATTCGCGCCCGATGATGATGACGACCATCCACGCGGGCACCAAGTGCATGTCAACGAGAGAAATAAATGCGGCGGAGATCAGCAATTTGTCCGCAATCGGATCCAAGAGAATCCCCAGGGTCGTTACCTGCAGCCGGCGTCGCGCGAAAAAGCCGTCCGCCCAATCGGTTGCCGCCGCCAGGAGCAGGATCAGCACTCCCCAAAATTCGAAATGCATCGGGAAACCACGAAAGTCAACGTTGGGACTCTTCGTGAGCAAAACCGCAATCAACAGGGGGACAAAAAAGATGCGCAGCAGCGTCAATGAGTTGGGGAGATTCATGGCGACATGGCGGCGCACGGGCCGCCCCTCAGGCTTCAGCCACCGCTCGCCTGACTATAGACCCCTGGTCGGCAGGCGTCAACGCCCGCAGATGAAAGGATGAGCGCCACGGCGGATACTCTAACGTCAACAACCAAAATGAGTTGCGCGGAGCAGAATGCATAACCGTTCCGTCAACCCCTTGCTGCAAACCTGTGCAAATGTCGAAAAGCCGCGAGTGCAAAGGCAACGCAAGGGAAAAACTGGGCAGCATCCTCCGACCTCGAATAACACTATTATAATCAATAACTTAAAACCTAAGCGTGCACAAAGCCCAGCAGAAAAGCCAAATCAATTTTGCGCACAAGCATTTCTGCACAAAACTCTTTCCACAAGGTTTCCACAGCGTAGCCGTTTGTGGAAACCTCGCAAACCGCTCAAGAAAGAGGTAGTTATCAGCCAAAACACGCGAATTTCCGCCCGCGGTTTTGGGGTTACTTTGGCGGAAACAGTGAGTGGTTCTTCAGATCGCTCGAGGTCCCCGCAAAACGCGCGCGGGAAGGAAAAAGATGGCTCGCAAGAATGACAGAACACCTTCCACGGCGATGCCAAGGATACGAAACGGCAGCAAGATGAGCCAAACAAAGGGATAAGCGATCAAGGCGAGCAGCGCGAGAGGCCAGCAGAAGAAGAGCAGAATGCACCACAAGAAGAAAGCAGCCATAGCAACCCCCTCACTTTCTACTACGCACGGGCCCGGTTATAAGTTCCGTCCTTTGCAAAAGCGCTTAGCTTAAGTTTGCGCGCAATCGACACGGGAACTTCGGCGTCCAGCAGCATGTGCGAATCCTCGACTTCGGAATGCAGCACTCGGCCGAGCGCATGAATGAGCGCCAGCGTACGGCCTTCCGCAAGCGGCAGCCGCAGCGAAAGTGTCACCACAGGATCAACTGGGAGCGCCGCGTCCATGCGCTTAAGCAAATCGTCGATACCCTCTCCCGTGAGGCCCGAGACTAACACAGGTCCGTTGTTTGTGCCCGTGCCTGCCGCATTCGGACGTGTGAGCTGAGCTTTTTGCTCCTGGGTGAGAAGGTCCACTTTATTCAAAACGCAAAGCCGCGGGCGGTCCGCTACGCCGAGATCTTTCAAAATCTTGTCCACTTCATCATCCAGCTCGGCGTGATGAGGATTAGAGACGTCGCTCACCTGCAAAATCAGCGCGGCTTCCTGGACTTCTTCGAGGGTGGCTCGGAACGCCGTCAGCAGGCCCTTTGGCAGATCGCGGATAAATCCCACGGTGTCTGATACCAGTACGCGGCGATTGGAGGGCAAGCGGATCGCGCGAATGGTCGGATCGAGAGTGGCGAACATGCGCGAAGAGACGAGCACTTCGGCGCGGCTGAGCGCATTGAACAAAGTCGATTTGCCTGCGTTGGTGTACCCAACGAGTGCAATCGTCCCAAGCGGCACGGCGTTGCGGGCTTCCCGCCGCAGGGCGCGCTGTTTGCGAATGTCCTCGATGCTGTTCTGAATTTTTCCGACGCGGTCGCGAATCCGCCGGCGGTCCGTTTCCAATTTCTTTTCGCCAGGTCCGCGAACGCCGATGCGGCCCGCTCCGCCGCCCGCTCCGCCTGAGCCTCCGCCGCCGCTCTTGCCGCCGAGACGAGACATCGAAGCGCCCTTGCCCGTCAGCCGGGGAAGCATGTAGTTCAGTTGCGCGAGCTCGACCTGCAACTGGCCTTCGCGGCTGCGCGCGTGCTTCGCGAATATATCCAGAATCAGCTGCGTGCGGTCGATCACGCGGCGCTCCGTGGCCGCTTCGATGTTGCGCTGCTGCATCGGAGAGAGGTTGCTGTCGAAAATAATGAGCGGCGCTTTGTGCGCGGTGGCTTCTGCGCGAATCTCGTCGAGCTTGCCACGGCCCACGAGCGTTGCCGGATCCGCCGATTCGCGCACCTGAAAAACCGTACCCGCGATTTCCGCACCGGCGCTGCGTGCTAGCTCGACAAGTTCCAGGAGCGATTCACGCCCCTGCTCGCCTGCGGGCATGCCTGGGAAGCGCGGCGCGCGCTTCCAGCCCAAACCGACAAGCAGCGCGCGATCCGCGGTAGAGGTAGAAATGGATTGAGAAGTTTTCGTCACGAAGTCAGTCCTGGAATCATTTTGCGGAGGGAGCCATGAAGGAGAGGGTCTTTCTTCACCTGCGTGTATTATACGCGCTCAGCGTCCCTTCGGCGACTCGGCCAATCCCTGCTGAGAGAGCCAAACGCGCGCCTCGTTTTGCGCGCGTGTCTCATCGCCAAATCCTTCGAGCCAGTGAACGGCGGGGGCTTTGCGGAACCATGTCAACTGGCGTTTTGCATAACGGCGCGTAGATTGCTGAATCGCTGCGCACGCTGCTTCGAGCTTTTGCTCGCCGCGCAGAACTTGGCGCAACTCGCGATAGCCGATGAAATCGAACGGCTTGGCGTTTTCCGGCAATCCACTCGCCATCAGACCCCGCACTTCTTCCATCCAGCCCTGCGCCAACATCGCTTCCGTGCGTGCGTGAATGCGCTGGTAAAGCGCCTCGCGCGGCGGCATCAATCCGATCTTCAGCGCTCGCCAGCCCGTAAGCGGCGTACGCCCCGTGCGATGCACTTCAGAAATCGGCCGCCGCGCCAGCACACATACTTCGACGGCGCGGATTATTTTCTGCACGTCCGCCGATGCGATTTTCCGCGCCGTCTCTGGGTCGAGCCGTTTGAGCAAGCGGTGCAAATAGCCCGGCCCATGCTCTTCGGCGCTCGCGCGCAGCCTTTCGCGCAATTGTTCAGAGCGCTGCGGCACGTCCGCCAGTCCTTCGAGCAGCGCGCGCAAATACAATCCTGTGCCGACAGTGAAAATCGGCAGCCGCTCGCGGCTCCGCAAGTCTTGAAGCACCGTCAACGCCATTTCGCGGTACCCGCCGGCGGTCGCTTCTTCCGAAGGTGACAAAACATCAATGAGATGATGGGGAACGCCGCGACGCTCGGATAGCCCTGGCTTGGCGGTGCCGATGTCGAATCCGCGATAAAGCTGCGTGGAATCGCAGGCCAGCACTTCCCCGCCGAACTGCTCGGCAAGCCACACGCCGAGCGCGGACTTTCCCGACGCCGTCGGCCCCACCAGGGCAATCAGCGGCAGTTCAGTTGTGCCGGGATTCATCGAAACAGGATATGCCAAGCGCGGAAAAGCAGCACAAGAAGCACAAGCAACGCGAGCAGGAGACTTCCGAGAACCTGTTGGCGGACGAGTTTCACTTATACGCGTCTTCGATCGGCAAATTGTACAAAAACATGATGCGAATCTCGATGTACGGCCCGTGAAAAGCCGACGGCAAAGGCTCAAACGGATTGGAAGAACGGATGGCCGAAATAGCGGCGCGGTCCAACGGCTCTTTTCCGGAGCTCATCTCGTTGAGCGGGTCGCTGATCGGAACGGCGCCGTTCGCCATGATTTTAAATCGAAGCAAGACGCGGCCACGATCTCCCAGCAACGCCGATTGCGGCATCACCGCATACCAGTTCCGCCGCACGTTTTCCAGCATGCGATGCATGTAATCGCTGAAATCGACGCCTTCCGTGGGCGTCAAAATCTCATAGCCATTTCCGAAAGATCCTTGACCTCGTCCCGGGCCTCCGCCGGGAGGGCTCGAACGCGGCCCTGGACCGACGACCGCGCCCCTTCGCCCACCCTCAGCCGGCGCCCGCTCGGCGTCATGGATAGCGTCCTGAATCGAGGAACTTTTCGGCAACATGAGCTGGTGTTGCGGCGTCGGCGTGTCTGGTACTTCGAGTTTCAGCGGCGCTTTCGGAGCATCCGGCTTCGGTGTGGACGTTTGCGGCTGAACTTCCGGCGGCGCCTCTCGCGTTTTAGGTGTCGGCGCATCCGGCAACTCTGTCTTCGGCTGCACGGGTTCGGGGCGTGGCGCGGGCTGCGGGATGGGAGGAGCGACGTTGCGTAGAATGCGCGGGTCGACATGCACTACCGGAGGCTGAACCGCGGGTGGCGCGGGCCTCGGCTTGGGACTATAGGAGCTTTCCGGCGGAATCCACGTCAGGAGTTTGTTCGCGAGATCGATTTGCTGTTGCGTCGGGGCGTGCGGGGGAAATAACTTTGCCTGCAACAGAATGGCGGCAATCAGGATGATGTGGAACGCCACCGATGAAACGCGTGTAATAAGGTCCCACTTGGTTTTTTCTTCTGTTTGCGGCTTGGTCAGAAGATTCACTTCGCCGGTCATGAAAACGTCGAGGTCGACGAGATCGGCTGGAGGGACCAATGGCCCTTCAATTTTTTCTGGCGGCGAAGCTCCCTTCGGGATGGCGATGCGCTCGTCCATGTCGGTCGGCTGGACCGGCCTCGAGGTGTCCTCGACGACTTGATAGGCTTCTTGATTTATGTCGCGAGGCACAACAACACGCGCGGCAATGGACTCGAGCGGAAGCGACTTGGGAATGCTTGATTTCCCGTCCAACTGGACGATGGGCAGCATTGACGGAATGAGCGTGCGTTCGTCGAGCGTCGTCGGGCGGCGGCGCTGCGTCGCGGTAGCATCCGCGTCGGGCAGACGGGAGCCGAGCGGGACCAATGTCCGGGGGATCATTTTCCTGCTTTCTCTCTCGAGGCGAATGCTGCTACTTGGACGCGTTCCCCGTGTTCCTGGATGCTTGCCATCACCCGGCTCGCCAGTTCCAGGGCGGCGCGGCCGGCTACTCCATTGGTCCGCGGTTCGCGGCGCGTGCGCACTGCTTCAAGGAAAGCCTCAAGCTCGGCGTGCAGAGGTTCCACGTTCGGCGCCGGCAATTTCTCGAATGAAAACTCGGGCTGCGGCCCGGGCCGCTTCACGCCGACGCGAAGCGCGTCGCGCCGCGCATAATCCAGCGAAATATATTCGTGTTGTTGGAAAAATCTCATCTTACGCACGCGTTCCGTCGAGACCCGGCTGGCCGTCACATTGGCCACCGCGCCGCCCTCGAATTCCAGGCGCACGTGCGCGATATCCACTTTATCCGTCAGCACGGGAATGCCCACTGCTTTCAACTCCGTTACCGGCTCCTTTACCAAAGCCAACAGGATGTCCAGGTCATGGATCATCACGTCGTAAATCACTTCCACGTCCAAACTGCGCGGAGTAAACACTCCCAAGCGGTGCACTTCAAAAAAAAGCGGCCGGTTCAGGATTGGCTCAACCGCGACAACGGCGGGGTTGAATCGCTCGACGTGGCCCACCTGTAAGATCCGTTTATGCCGCCGTGCCGCTTCAAGAAGCGCATCCGCCTCCGCGAGATTCACGGCCATCGGCTTTTCGACCAGAACGTCCAGCCCGCTTTCCAGCAGCCGGTAACCGACTTCGGCGTGCGCGACCGTCGGTACAGCTACGCTGGCAGCTTCCGCAAGCTCGCAAACTTCGTCTAGGCTACGCAGGGCTTTGGTTTGAAACTCCGCAGCGACGGCTTCCGCTCGCGCTGCATCTCGATCGTAGACACCAACCAGTTCTGCGCCCTCCAGTTCTCGATACACACGCGCATGGTTGCGCCCGAACTCCCCCGTTCCGACGATGGCGGTGCGAACTTTTCTCGATTCTCCCTTCGCCCCGCTCATTCTTTATTTATTCCCCCGGACGGGCTCTTCGGTTCCGCAACCATGGGCGGCTCAAACGCCTGGACGGCGATATCCGCCGCATCGGCCAACTCAATCAGTTTTTGTCGGTCAAACAGCAGGGTGCGTCCCGCATCCACAGCCAGAGCTGTCGCCCGGGAGCTCTTCATCTGTTCGATGGTCGGCAAACCAACCACGGGTACATCGAAGCGCATGTCTTGTCCCGGTTTGCTAACCTTCACCACCACTAAGGGCTTTCCCTCCGCAAATCGCGCTGCCCGCGCGATCGTCTCATCCGTGCCTTCCATGGCTTCCACCGCGACGCAAGCTTGGTCGCAGACCACGACAGTTTGTCCTATGTCCATCCCGGCGATCTGCCGCGCAACGCTGTGTCCGTAGGCTATGTCGGCGCTCTCTTGTTCGTTCGGCGCGCGGCGCGTGAGCACTCCAGGCTCCGGCAGCAGTGGCTTCAGAAACAGCGTCGAGTCCACCAATTGGATTCCTTCCTCCTGCAGCACTCGCGCGACGCCGCCGATCAACGCGTCTGTGTTTTTCTTCGGCAGAGAGAAGAGCAGCTTCGCCAGCTTCCAATCAGGCCGGATCGCGCTGAAAATCTTATTGTGCTTCACTTGTCCGGCCATCACCGCCTGCGTCACGCCCTCTTTGTGCATCAGGTCAATAGCTTTGCTCAGTTCGCCGAGGCTCACCCAGTGCAGCCGTTTAGTGTTGCTTTCCAATTCCGGCGAAGCTTCTTCTTTCAGCGCAATCACTGCCATCTCGATTCCCTGGCTGCGCGCTCCTTCCAGCACCAAAAACGGAAAACGCCCGTTTCCGGCGATGAGTCCCCATCCTTTCGTATTCGTGTTGGTGTCTGGCATGGAATAAAAGGTAGGTGGCGATGCTTACTTCACGATTCCGCGTTCGGCGCTTTCGATGAACCGGATAAGCTCCTGGACGTCTTCCGAGCTGCCTAATTTCGCGCGCATTTCCGCAAGAGCCTGCGTGGTGTTCATTTTCGACCGGCTCATCAACCGAAAGGCTTTGCTCAAGGTTTGCAACCGCTCCTTCGAAAAGCCCTTGCGCTCAAGCCCAATAGTGTTCACGCCGTAACTCTTGGTCTCGCGTTCTGTAACCACCCGTGAGAACGGCGGCACGTCCTGCACAATCACCGTGCATGCTCCCACATACGCGTACCGCCCCACACGGCAGAACTGGTGCACCACAGAAAACGATCCAATCGTCGCGAAGTCCTCTACTGCGACATGCCCCGCCAACGTCGCGCCATTCACAAATAGCGTCTGATTGCCGATCTGGTCGTCATGTCCCACGTGCGAGTACGCCAAAAAGAAATTTTCATTCCCGATTCGCGTGACGCCCCCGCCCTTTACCGTGCCGCGGCTGACAGTCACGTACTCGCGAAATATATTCCCATCGCCAACCACCAACTCGGTCCGCTCGCCGCGAAATGTATAATCCTGCGGATCCCCGCCGACCGCGCAAAACGAGTAAAACACATTATTGCGTCCGTACTTCGCAGGCCCGCCGACGAAAGCATGGGGGTGAACATCGCACCCCTCGCCAAGTTCCGCCTCGTCGCCGACAATCGCGTAAGCTCCGATTCTTACGCCGGGGCCCAGCTTCGCGCTTGCAGCCACGACAGCTTGCGGATGAATCTCCAGCTTGCTCATTTCGCGGGTTCTTCTGCCTTCGCGCCCTTTTCGCCCATGTCGCGATCCACCATCTTGCACATCAGCGTCGCTTCGGCGGCCAACTGCCCGTTCACCGTGGCCTTGCCTTCGAGCTTGCAGAAATCGCCGCGCCACGAAATCACTTTAACTTCTAGCCGCAGCTGGTCGCCGGGCACCACCGGCCGCCGGAATCGCGCGCCGTCCACCGCCACGAAATACAGCAGTTTGTTGTCGCGATCTGGAATCTCCAGCAACAGCAGCAACCCGCCCGTTTGCGCCATCGCTTCAATAATCAGCACTCCCGGCATGATGGGCTTGCCGGGGAAATGCCCCTGAAAATGAGATTCATTTATAGATACGTTTTTGACGCCGACGATGTACTTCAGCCGCTCCATTTCCAGGATCGCGTCCACCATCAGGAACGGATAGCGGTGCGGCAATATCTTCTGGATCTCCACTACATCGAGTATCATCCCTGCTCCCCATCGCGCCGCCTGCTCCTTCTGCGGCGCCTCACGGATTGCCAACAAACTTTCCATTATATGCGAACCCAAGCCTTACGCGATATGTGCACTTCCCTCCCATCCATATCCCATATCCACGTTTTCGCCGTCCTTTGTGGAGTGCGGCAGCCCTGCTGCCGCTTTCGCAACTGTGCCATTGCCCCGACCGAAAACTTGGGAGCCAGGCCACCGCATTCTAGATTCGTCAGTCATGCCGCTGCCACTGTTCAGATTGGCAGCACTGCCCGTTTTTTCCTTGACCAGATTTGGCGGCGATGGTATATTTAGCTCAGGTAAAATTACGACTCGTTGCAGCGGCCGCCAGCATTCTTCTTGCTGGCGTTTTTCTTTGCTGGCGGAGCCTCCTGGTTCTCCCTTCTTCGTTCTGTAAAGTTGGCATCAAGCCGCTCCCAAGAACTAGGCTTGGTTCGGCAGGCCATGGACTCGTTAGGGACTCCGGAGCAATATTCTGCACAACGCAAGAGCCGGCCTAAACCCTTTAGATGCAACACTTGCAAAACTGCCCGTAAACACTGATTCTAAACAACTTACCGAAACTGTAAGCCCTTTAGAAACAGCGTTTACAAGAAATGGGGAGGGGTCCAGCTTCCGGAACTCACCGCGCCGCGCCGCCGTTTGCTCCTTCTGCTCTTCATTGCTAGCATGTCCCGGCCATGCCGGACACCAACTACCCCAAGGAATTCCTGCGCATCCTGAAACTGCGCTTGCCCCAAATGCTCTCGGCGCTACAGCAGCTCGTCCTGGCAGAGTCTCCCAGTCTCGAAAAAGCGCCCGCAGACCGTTGCTGTAGCCTCCTCGCCGCCGAATGGCGCAACCGCGGCGCCCGCATCGAACGCATCTCGCAAAAGCGGCACGGCGACCAGCTGCGCATCACGTGGTGGCCGCAAAAATCCCCGCCCACAGGCCAACTCCTCGTGCTCGGCCACTACGATACTGTCTACGCCTCGGGCACTCTGGCAAAAATGCCCTTCCGTGTTTCCGCCGGCAAAGCCTACGGCCCCGGCATTTTCGATATGAAAGCCGGCATCGTTCAAGCTCTCTTCGCGCTTGAAACACTCCAAAAAATGAAGGCACCGCTGACCTGCCGATTGGTCTTCCTTTGGACTTCCGACGAAGAAATCGGCAGCGACGCCTCGCGCAAACTCATCGAAACCGAAGCCCGCCGCAGCGATGCAGTCTTTGTCCTTGAGCCTTCCCTCGGCCCGCGTGGATTGCTAAAGACGGCCCGCAAGGGCGTCGGCGAAGCCGAACTCATCGTCCACGGCCGCGCCTCTCACGCCGGCCTCGCGCCCCAGGAAGGCATCAACGCGATTCACGAACTGTCGCGCCAACTTGCTCGAATCCAGGAATGGAACGATCCGCGTAGCGGCGTCACTGTGAACGCGGACATCATCGAAGGCGGCACACGCGTAAATGTCATCGCCGAACGTGCCAAAGCCGTCCTCGATCTTCGCGCACTCCGCATCGCGGACATGCGCCGTATCGAGCGCCGCTTGCACGCTCTCCGTCCAATTCTTCCTGGCGCGAAGCTCGAAATTCGCGGAGGTTTCAATCGCGCCCCGCTCGAACACAAATCCAGCGCCGCGCTTTTCACCAAAGCCAAAGCCTTGGCCACGCAAATGGGTTTGACGCTCGGAGAAGCCACTGCCGGTGGCGGCTCCGACGGCAATCTCACCGCCGCAGTCGGCACTCCAACCCTCGACGGCCTAGGCGCCGTAGGCCATGGCGCGCACTCCAAGGACGAGCACATCCTCATCCACACCATGCCCGCCCGCGCCGCTCTGCTCGCCGCGTTGCTTCTGAATTTTTGAGGAAAATGCAAGACTAGCTTCGACTACTGTCCTTAGTTTTTTCGCAAATAGTCCGCGGTCGATTGCATCAAGTCGTTGTAATCGCTGTGCAGTACTTGCCGTAGGGCCTCCTCCGTTGAGGTCCCGCTGCCGATGAGATCGAGAATCCGTTCGATGTCTCCCATCCCGTCAGTCCGCACGATATATTCAACGTTCGCCAGCGCCCAAGCATATGCATAGCTCGCCGCATCGCTCGATAATCCCATCCACGACCCTTCGAGACTTCCCAGCGAAGGCGCGTGCCCATCCCGATAAACTTGCGCCAAAACGCCTGCACTGTCGCCGCTGCGATTCCCTTCCATCCACTGCGCCAATCCTTCCTGTATCCACGTCGGCGCGCGCCCGCGCGTCTTCTGCCCCACGAAGCTGTGCGTCAACTCATGCTTCAGCACGCGCGAGAGTTCCGGTGTCACTCCGCTCAATCCTTGCACCGGCACACGAATTCTTCCGTCGTTCAGCGCCCCAACCCAGCCCGGCGCACGGGTAATGTCCGCGAAAGCCTCTTGCGTATAGAGCACCACGCCGATCGAATCCGGCGGCGTGAAGTCCAGCTCGGACTCAATCTCCGAAAAATGCGCCTCCAGCGTCCGCAACACTTCTCGCGCCAGCTCTGGTTCCGCCGCACCGCTATAGCGCAACGTGAAATGCGCGCTTTCGTTTTCTTTGTAGCTCGCTTCTTCCTGCTTGTCGCGCTGCGCCTTCTCGAGAGCCGCCTGCACTTCCGGATCAGGCCCCAAAGCCAACGCGCGTTTCCATTCCGCCACGGCTTGATCCATTTTGTTCATGCCGTAATACGCCCAGCCCGCCAGCTTTGCCACGTCGGCATTATCCGGCGCAACGCTCCGCGCCTTTTCCAGATAGTCCAGCGACTCTTTATACTCGCTCCGCCGCAGATGGATGTACGCCACGTTCATCAGCAGCGCCGGCTCTTCCGGAGCGTACGTCAGCGCCGTGCGTTCATCTTCCAGCGCGTGTTCCATGTCGCCGTGCGATAGCTCGAATTGCGCCGCCACATGATGCGCAAGAGCCGCGCTCATGCTGGCGCGCTGTCCTCCAGCGCGCGCCGCGCCTTCGAGCTTTGCGATGTAATCTCGATCGATCGCGCCGTCGTGCACCGCTGCGCTCTCAATTTCCGAGCCTCCGCTTTTCGCTTCCACGGCGGGCGGCGTGATGGCCAGATTCGCCGCCGCGCCCGCCTGAGCATCCCCCATCGGAGCGTCGCCGCCCTTTTCGATGTGGTCGACGATCGATTTTGGCAGGCTCAGCTCACCGGCGGACGTCTCATACGTGACCTTGTCGCCCTCGACTCTCACGCTCAGTGCCGAAATTCGCCGTCCATTCTTGAGAACAATCGTGTCCGCGTGCGCTGCGGCGCCGGCCAAAAGTAAAGCTGCCGCTACGAATAAAATCCGCCGCGCTCGAGAGGTTTGCCGCATCCCCCCATTTTAATCTTCTTCCTCCGCGGCCCCTCCTTGGCCTTGTTCCGCGATGCCGAATGTGACTACACTTCCTGTATGCGGTCCGGGGTGGCACTTGCGGTTTTGTCCTGCCTGATTGCACCGGCAGTCTGTTCGGGGGCCGATCAATCGCCGCATCAACTCTACGACGCCCTCAACGCCCTCCGCCTCGATCCTGCCGCCACCTACCAGATCGTTCCCGCCAATCGCATCGAACTCCGCCGCGGCGGCGTCGAGCTTTATTTCGAAGAAGGCAAACTTGCCTTTTTCGCCCCCAGCGACGGCCAGATCACCGGTTTCGTCTTCACCGGCCGCGGGCATATCCTGGCTTTCCCGCGCGAACTGGTCGAAAAGCAGCAGATGGCTCGTTTTCTGGGCACTCCCGTTCTCGACCAGGAATTCCTCAGCGGTTACGTGCGCTTCACTGACGGCGCCGCGCAGGATCTCCTCCATCAATTCCAATCCGCCAATCTTCCGCCGCAGTTGGACTCTGCCTTTGCCTCTCTCGCGGAGGGATTTCTCGCGCAGTTCAATCCTTCTCAGTCCCTGCGCATCCTCGAGGACCGTCTCTCGCAAAATCCGAAGCCCTATTTCTATGCGGCGCTCGAAGGCGCGGAAAGCGGTCCCTTCGATCTTCTTTTCGACCCGCAACGGCCAGAACAGGTCCTGCTCGGCCAGCGCCGGAAGTCGGGCGATGCTTCCTATTACGATGTTTGGGCTTCCTATAGCGTGCCCGGCATCGTTCCACCAAAGCTCGATTTTCACGCCCTCGACTATACGATTGACACGACCATCACGCCGGACAACTCCCTCGAAGCCACCGCTGCCATTCACTTTCGCGCCGAATCTTCCGGCGAACGCATTTTGACCTTTCAACTCTCCCGCGCTCTCCGTGTCGATTCCGTGACCGATTCGCAAAACAAGCCGTTAGCTTACTTTCAAAACGAGGGGATGAACCTCCAGCAGTTGAGCGCCCGAGGCAACGACTACCTTCATGTCGTATTGCCGGAGCCCTTCCAGAAAGGCGAGGAGTACACGGTTCGTTTGCATTATCGCGGCAACGTCATTCGCGACGCTGGCAACGGCGTTCTCTTCGTCGGCGCCCGCGAGAGCTGGTATCCCCACCTCGGCGATCAAGCCGATTTTGCTGCCTACGACCTCACTATGCGCTGGCCGCGCCATCTGAAGCTCGTCGCCACCGGCGCCAAAATCGATGAGCAAACTTCCGGAGATTTTCGCGTCGGCCATTGGCGAAGTGTCAAGCCGCTGTCCATCGCGGGATTCAACCTGGGTGAGTATGTTTCGACTTCTCTCAGCGACGATGCGCGCACCATCGACGTCTACGCCAACCGCCAGCTCGAACAAGCCTTAAGTAATCGGCTCGATGCTCTAAATCCCGATTCGCTTCCCGCGGTCGATGTCCCCTTCGGCTTGCCGCGGGGCGCTAGCCGGGCGGCGCTTCAGCCTCCAAATCCCAGTCCCGCGGACGCGCTGAAGCATCTCGCCAAGGACATCGATTCTTCCATCCACTTCTACGAATCGTTTAGCGGCCCCTTCCCCTTCCATACTTTAAGCGTCTCGCAAATTCCCGGCGGCTTCGGCCAGGGCTGGCCCGGCCTGCTCTATCTTTCAACGTTTTCGTTCTTGTCCCCGGAGGCACAGAATCGCGCAGGGCTATCCTCCTCCGGGCAGCAAGCGTTCACCGATATCGTTCCCTATCATGAAGTCGCTCACCAGTGGTGGGGCAACGTCGTTGGCTGGTCCAATTATCGCGATCAGTGGATCGATGAAGCCATCGCGAATTATCTTGCGCTGCTTTTCGCCGACAATAGAAAACCGTCCGAGCATGCGCTCCGCGTCTGGCTAGAACGTTATCGAAAACAGCTCGAGGACAAAGTCCCCGGCTCGGACACGCCCGGCGGCGATATTGGCGCGCTTACTCTCGGCAACCGCCTCAATTCCTCACGCTCGCCGAACGGTTTCGAAGACGTGATTTATAGCAAAGGCTCCTGGGTGATGCACATGTTGCGCGAAATGCTCCGCCAGCCCGGCGCCAAGGACCCGGACGCGCGTTTCGTGGCTTTGCTTCGCACCATCTCCACGAAATACGCCTACCGCGCTTTTTCCACTGAAGATCTGCAAAAAGAAGTCGAGGCCATCATGACTCCTTCGATGGATCTTGAAGGCGGGCGCTCCATGGACTGGTTCTTCGAGCAGTGGGTGCGCGGCACGGGAATTCCCCGCTACAGCGTCGAATTTTCCATTCATCACACGGAAAAAGGCCTGATTGTGCGCGGCAAGCTATTTCAAAACGACGTCCCGCATTATTTCATTACCAGGGTGCCCCTCTACGCCAATGACGGCCCCGGACATCTAGTTTTTCTCGGCGACGTCGTCGCCGCCGGCCCCGAAACTTCCTTCCACTTTGCCGCGAAACTTCCTCCGCACAAGCTCGTCATCGATCCCCAAATGACGCTCCTCTGCACCACCGAACAAGCCACCAAAGCGCAGGAATAAACGGGGTCGGGCAAGAATTCTATTTCGTTACTCGGTGAAGAAGCTGTTGTTCGAGCAAAGGACTATCGACGCTAAGCGCCGCCTTGCCGTCCGGCCCGAAAACGTAAGCATAACCCGCCGGATCCAGCGGCACGCGTCTCAGCAGTCCCGCGTCTACTAGTTGCCCCGTGCGCGAGGGACGCTGGCCGGTGCGCTTCTCATATTCATCCGCAAGCGCATCGAGCTGTCTGCAATCCTGTTCGACCTTTAGGAGCTGCAAATGCGTCAGCGCGTTCTTCTTCACGTCGGGATCCGTCGTCGACTGGTAAACTTCATTCCACAAGAAAACCGAGGTCGAAAGCGATTCGCCTTCGGCTGCAATCTTGGCCGCCATCACTTTCATCCAAACCAGCGCCTTCGGATTCTTGCTTCCTTCGGCAAACGCCGCCGAAGCCTTCGGGTAATCTTTCAGCTCGAAGTAATAGACGAAGCCCAGGTCTTCATAGAGCCGCCAGTAATCCGGATTGGCCTTGATCCCTCGCTCCAGCAGTGCAATCCCGCGCTGCGGCTGTCCAGCCCCGCGCGGCGAAGGCTCGCTCAGAAACGTGGAACCGAACCGGTAAGCTACGACCAGATTTGGATCGAGCGTCGTCGTGACGTCCAGTAGCGGCCACAGCAGCTCGAAGTTGGGATCGTGCCGCGCCCGTTTGTCCCCATAATATTGCACCGCGCGTGTCCAGTAGATGTCCGCGACCAACGGCGCGTATTCGAGGCTCATCGCCTTCACCAGTTTGCCCGAGCGCAGCACCAGATCGTCACGCTCCTGGTGCAACTCCGCCCGCTGGACGTCGATGCCCTGCTGAAGCTTCCAGACTCCCGCGAATCCCAGCGGCAATAGCACGAGCAGCAGCCAATTTTTCGAAGCCGTGACGCTCATTTCAAATTCCGCCGCGAAAAAACGGCTGTTGCCGCAAGCAAGACGATGCCGCAGTACAACGCGGTGTAAGCGGTATTCTGCAGAATTAAGATGCGCGGAATTTCCGTTCCATGGGCCGCCGCGGCCATCACATCGAGGTTTTCAAAATTGGGAAGCAGATAGGAAAGCCCTCCCAGGAATGCCACTGTCGCCGGGCTTTCGCCGGCAAAGTGAAAAGTTCGCATATCCATAACGAATAACCCCGCTACATAAAACGCGGACGTGTAGAGAATCGCCAGCAGCGGCGTCGAGTAGCAGGAAAACAGCAGCGCCAGCGCCACTACCAGCATCAGCTTGAGCAAAATAAAATAAACGGCAACCAGAAGTACCGCGTCCGTCCGCTCCAAATGATGTTTCACGTAAAGCAGGGCGGCGAATAGCCCGGCCGTCATTGCCAGCGTGTTGACCGCCAGCGTCAGCACTAGTCCGCCGAATTTTCCAAGAAGAAATTCCCACCGCCGCACCGGCTTGGCCAGCAGCGCATAGAGCGTGCGCTTGTCCATCTCCTTGTAAACAAGCCCCACGCCGATGAACACCGCGATCAACAACCCGATCACGGAAATCGCGCTCAAGCCCAGGCTCTTGATGACTTCTTCTTCGATCCCGATCGAGATTTGCCCAACGAAAATCGCCGCCGCCATCATCAGCAGCGCAAAAAAAACAAGGTTGTACAGCACGCGGTCGCGCACCGCTTCGCGAAATGTGTTCAGTGCCACCGCGGCGGCGCGCCTCATTTCCCGCTCACCTCGACCGCTGTCCCCTGCGCTCGATCCGCTTCGACCAGATGCATGAAATATTCTTCAAGAGAGGGCTTCACTTGCGCCACAGACAAGACTTTTGCGCCTGCCGTGTGAAGCTGCTCGAGCGCGCTATACAATTCTTCTTCGGAAACATGCATCCGGTATCGGTCGCCGGTCTTCGTCGTCTTCGCGACAATCGCCCCCGCATTCGAGACACCTCCAGGCAACTCGAACAAAATCTCCATGCCCTGCGCCTTCATCCCCACAATTTCGCCGGGCGTGCCCACGCCGCGCAGCTTTCCACCGACAATTACCCCCACGCGGTCGCACAGCATTTCCGCGTCTGACAAAATATGCGTCGAGAACATCACCGTTTTTCCGTCGCGCTTCAGTTCCAGAATGATGTCACGCACTTCTCTCCGGCCGATTGGATCGAGCCCGGACATCGGCTCATCCAGAATCACCAACTGCGGATCGTGCAGAATCGCCTGCGCCAATCCTACGCGCTGCAGCATCCCTTTCGAATATTTGCGCAGTTGAATCTTCCCTGCCGTCTCCAATCCAACTTTCTTGAGCATGCGAGCCACGCGCTCTTTCCGGTCCGCTGCCGTCAAATTGTGGAATCGCGCGAAATAATCCAAGACCTCCGCCGCCGTCAAATAGTCGTAGAAATACGGCTGCTCCGGCAGGTAGCCGATGTTGCGATGCATTTCGATGTCGGAGATTGGCTTGCCCAGGATCCGCGCTGAGCCCGCGTCCGGGAAAATCAGGCTCATGAGCAGCTTGATGGTCGTCGACTTCCCCGCACCATTCGGCCCGAGAAATCCAAACACCTCGCCGTTCTCGACCTGCATCGTCAAGCCTTCGAGCGACCTTTTTTTCTTGAGATGCAGGAACCCGAACGGGTAGTCCGTGGTCAGATTTTCAATTTCAATCGCTGCGGCTGGCATGCTCTCATTCTTCGCAAGCCTCGTCTCATCGTCAATGAGTCCAATCGCCAATGTGCGCGGAGAGAAACTAGAGAGTGCGCGACGGGCGGAAAATTAATTCCCGATTAAGCGTCGTTTCGTGCGCTGCCGATTTGCACAAGCTCGGCCTGCGCCGTGGGTGCAGCAGGCGCCATGGGCTTCGGCTTCAAAGTCTGCGGCCCGCGCCAATTATCCAACATCCCCACTTGTTGCACACAGGACACCGTGCACCTCGCCGCACAATGTTTCGTCGTGTAGTATTCGCGGTGCCGCATCTCATCCGTGTACTGCGTCAGCGGAATGCCCGGATAGCCACGCTGCTGTGAACACCAGTGCACCAGTCCATCTTCACAGATATATAAATACCGCGACCCGGACCGGCACCGCCATTCGTGCTCTTTACCGCGCGCCACGCTGTGCTGGAAATCATTGAATCTCGAAAACGACCGCTTCCCCAGCGTCATAATTTCTTCAAAAATTTCCTGTTCGCGAGGCCCCAGCGGCTTTAGCTGGCCGTTATGGTCGTGAATGATTCCCACCGTGCTTGTGAATCCCAGCTCGACAGCTCGATGCGCAATTTTCAGCGCATCTTCGGGATCCTTCACTCCGCTTCCCAGCACCGAATTGATATTCACCTGAAATACGGCGTATTCCGCCAGCCATTCCAGCCGCGTGTCCAGCGTCTTCAAACTTTTTTTCGACACTTCGTCCGGCACAAGGTTATCGATGCTGATCTGCAAATGCTCGAGCCCCGCCTCATTCAACGTGCCGATCCGTTCTTTGCTGAGCAAAAACCCGTTGGTGATCATTCCCGCGATCATCCCGCGCTTCCGGATGTGGCGGATCACGTCTTCCAGCTCTGGATGCATCAGCGGCTCGCCTCCGCTGATGGTGATGATCGACGTCCCCATGTCCGCCAAAATATCCAGCCGCTTCTTCATCTCCTCAAGCGGCACCGGCTTCGACACACTGTCGTACTCGTTGCAGTAGCCGCAGTCCAGATTGCAGCGCCGCATCGGTATGATGTGCACCAAAATCGGATGCTTCGTCGACGCCAGCGCCTTCGCGATCATCTTCAGCTCGCGCGCACGCGTCCGCCGGAACCGCCGCCGCCGCTCATGCGACACCTCCGCGCTAGCTCTTACCGTTTTTGTCTCTTCTGGCATGAATTCCGCGAATTCCCCAAGACCCTAATTATACACAACGCTACGCCCTCGGCCCTCTTTCGCATGGCGCTCCATCTCGATTGTTGCCAACTCTCCAACTCCTAGACAAGTGGTCTGCCGAGTCGGCCGCACTTTTTTCCTCATCGCAAAATAGTTTCCCATGCTTTCCTATCGCGTGTACGATGCTCCCCGCTTAGCGCGGCTGTCTTACCCTTCGGCCGCATTCCTCATCGGGAGGTCACGTCCATGGCCAATAAGTTTCTCGTCCCGCTTTCGCTCGCGCTTGTGAGCGCGTACTTGATCGCTTGCGCCAAGCCCGCTCCCGTCGCCCCTCCGCCCGCGGATTCCGCCACCTTCGATCCCGACGGCACCGCGCACATCACGCGCGAAGTCCCCATGCCCTCGACCATCGGCCCTGAAGCACAAAAATGGCTCGCCTCGCTCGCGCATTCCACTCCCGGCCCCGAAGATCTCTCCACACGCCGCAAGCGCACCGACGAATGGCGCGTCCGCCAATCCGCCGAAGCCAGGCGCCTCTTTCCCGTGAACATTGAATCAACTACCACAGCCGGCGTCCCTACCGATATCATCACCCCGCTCGAAACTCCCGCGGCAAATCGTGATCTCGTTCTCATCAACCTTCATGGCGGCGGCTTCAATTCTGATTCCGGCTCGCTCATCGAGGGCGACCCTATCGCGAATCTCGCCAAAATCAAAGTCGTCTCTGTGTACTATCGCCTCGCACCCGAGCATCCCTTCCCCGCCGCCGTTGATGATGTCGTCGCCGTCTACAAAGAGCTCCTCAAAACCCACAAGCCGCGCAACATCGGCATCTTCGGCACGTCCGCCGGCGCCATCCTCACCGGAGAAGTCGCCGTCCGCCTCAAACAGCTCGATCTGCCCCTCCCCGCCGCCCTCGGTCTCTTTTCCACTTTAGCCGATTACTCTCGCCCGACGGACTCCATGGAGCTCTTCGCCCTTAACGGTTTCCCTGGCTCTCTCCAGCCGCAAGATCCGAATCAGCCCATCGGCCAGGAATACGCCGGCAGCACCGACCGCAAAGATCCCGTCCTTTCTCCCATCTACGCTGACCTCAAAGGCATGCCTCCTACTCTGCTCGTCTCCAGTACGCGCGATCTGCTCCTCAGCGACACCGCTCTTTTCCATCGCGCCCTCCTTCGCGCCGGAGTCAACGCTCAACTCGTTGTCTTTGAGGCGCTTCCGCACGCCTTCTGGTACCACTTCGAGCTCCCCGAGACGACGGAAGCTCTCAACCTCATGGCTAAATTCTTTACCGAGAGACTAGGCCACTAGGCGTTCCGGCCGCTGCCCATTCGGATTGCCATCTCCTAGCTGGCTCTCAACAAAGGACTTAACATTTATTGATTGACAAATTATACCAGCGTGCTATAATTTGACGTGGTTTTGGCTGATCCTCTGCGCTTTGCCAGTTCTTCTCACCCGCCAGCCACTTCCCGACCAAAATCATTGTGTCTCATAAAATCCAATGTAAGCCCTTCAGAATCATCATTTTTGCAAGTGTTGATTCTAATCACTTTGAACTCCTTTAGAATCAGTGTTTACAAAAAACATGGGGGGAGGGGACCATTATCGTTAACCAATTCTCTCTCTCGTGGCATCTGCCCTTTGCCCGGCTCCTTTTCCCGCTCTAGCTCTGTGGCTTCGGTGCCCTCTGTGTTGAAATCCGCATTCCGCCCCGCCGACAACCCAGCCCCTT
Source organism: Candidatus Acidiferrum sp. (assembly GCA_049792735.1). Taxonomy (GTDB): domain Bacteria; phylum Acidobacteriota; class Terriglobia; order Acidiferrales; family UBA7541; genus Acidiferrum. The sequence goes on along the minus strand of JBARBE010000379.1, from coordinate 560 downwards.
GTCGAAAGCCGAGGCCACTCGCTTCCTCCCTTTCACGATTCACTACTCGCCATCCACTACTCGCGCCCTCCCCGCAGTTTCAAGGTAAGATTTACCCTTCCAAACCCAGGAGCCAACATGTCCGAACTGATCGAAACTGACGCCAGCCTCCCGACGCGCACCGAGTCCGACAGTATGGGCAAGATCGACGTGCCCGCGGACCGCTACTACGGCGCGCAGACGGCGCGGTCGCTGATTCACTTTGCTATTGGCAAGGACACCATGCCGCCCGAGCTGATCCGCTCCTTTGGCTTCCTCAAAAAAGCTGCCGCGCTCGTCAATCAGGACCTCGGCAAGCTCCCGGCCGACAAAACCGCACTTATCGTCCAGGCCGCCGACGAAGTCATTTCGGGGAAGCTCGACGAGCACTTCCCTTTGCGCATTTGGCAAACCGGCAGCGGCACGCAGACCAACATGAACGTGAATGAGGTGATCTCGAACCGCGCGATTGAAATCGCTGGCGGCGTGATGGGCAGCAAGAAGCCCATTCATCCGAATGACGACGTCAATATGTCGCAATC
>JBARBE010000378.1:0-1826 GCA_049792735.1 Candidatus Acidiferrum sp. | reverse complement strand
GTGCGAGATCGGCCTCGAGAATCTCCATTTCCACTTTGGCGCGAGCAGCTTTCATCTCCTTGTTTTCCGGTGCGGCGCTCACATTCATCAGAGGAGCCACGGACGCCCCCATTTTTTGCGCAAGTTGGCTAAGCTGGCGCGAGCGTTCCAGTTCAAAATACGTCTTCTTCGCTTCGGCTCCGATCTTGGCTTTGGTCAATTGCACAGCGATTTCGGCCATCCCAAATCTCGCGCGGGCCTCCTTCACGGCCCGCTCTCGCTTGCCGACATCAAAGAGGTTGTAGGAAGCCATCACGCCACCAGACCCAAATTACTCGGCACCAGTGGGATCACGTTCTGAAAAAGGTAACCGCTTACTGCAGCCACCGTGGGGACGTACTCCAGCTTTGAGAGAACGGTGGCGGCCCGCGCCTTGACTACGGTCTGCTCAGCCTCAATCACGTCGGGATTTCCGGCAACCGCTTTATCAGAGACTTCTTCGAGTGACATGGTTTCTACTAAGGGATCGGGCAAGACCAAATCCAGTTCGGTGTCTTCCGGCCAACCCATCAAATGGTTCACCCACGCCGTCAGTTCCTTTACTTCGGTAGCCGCGGCCAGGACTGTCTTCTTGGCTTCCACCAATGCTGGGTCTAACTGATCCGACACATGGATCGATTCAAGAGAAGCCGTCGCATATAACGGGCGCTTCTCGGTATTGTTCAGGTCCAATCCGCCGGATATCAATTGGCGCTGGGCGATCAGAAGCCTGAAATACTTTTCCTCTACCTCGATGTCAGTCGCGTTCTTCGCAACGGCAACTCCGGCCTTTGCCATGGCAATGCGTTCGTCCGCGCGAGCGATACGAACCGCTTGAAAAACCTGGAAGAGCGGAGTGATCGGCTGGGTGAACGTTAGAGCGGCGATGGTTTGATTCTGAGAAAACAACGGTAGTGGGATCTGCGCCACCATACCAGCTATTGGGCGGCGAATCGCTAGCACTTGGCCCAGGAAGTCAGTGTAATGCAAGTTCGCAAACGTAGCACCGAACTTGGGAAAGTAATCGGCTTCCACGCCAAGCCGATGTTGTTTCGCGGCTTCGATGGAGAGTTGACCAAGGCGTGCATACGGGCTAAGAGCCGGATCCGCCAATTGATGCTGCTTGACCTGTTCTAGCGTGATCCGCCGGATTCCGCTGGAGCGAACCGCCTTCTCCCGCGTGGAAGCGGCGTTGCCGTCAGGCTCACCCGCAGGAATATCGCTCAGTTGACCATGACTATTTGCGGCGTTTGCCGGCGTCGCGATTTGCGATACGCCAGCGACTCTCGCCAGCGGGTTTGCCACAGCGCCTATCGCATTCTGCGGAGCCGCGAGCTGTTGATCTTGAGCCACTCCAATCGCCGCCAACGAAATCATTATGGCGATGGCGACCAAGCAGACTCGCACTACAGCCAAGAAACCTTCCCGCTTCCTATCTTTTTCGAGCATGGAGTCCTCCAGACATCGATTCGATGCCGGCTTAGCTCGTGGGATTGATTAATTTCGCTCTATAGTCGCGCAGGCTCTGAAGAACCACAGCGTGTTGCCAATTTAAATAGTATGGCTACGCGTTCGTTGAACCGAGAATGCACTTCTGGTTGTCCTTCATGCTTTTGTCTTGTTGTACCGCACTTGTGCGAGGACCAGGCTCAAGCATCTTCTAGAACCATGCCTTTCCGCTTCGGCCCGGCTCAAGAACCAGAGCCGAAAGGTCTGGCAACAGGTTTCGTTGGCGCTAGAGTTTCCTCTGTAGGGCCTCGGCGCGTTCATGTCACTTTTCTTTCGGATAAAGCAGCGCCACCTGTAAT
>JBARBE010000377.1:0-1556 GCA_049792735.1 Candidatus Acidiferrum sp. | reverse complement strand
CTCCTAACAGAATTTGTAGCTTGACACCCGCCGCGCTTTCATACATGACGTGTCATACCCCATCCCGGTGCGAAGCACCGCTGCCCTTCGGCGCTACCGGGCGCGCTGGGTTAACCGAGCTGCGAGCGGCTAATAGTCCACCGGCTGGTGCTGATAGCTGCCATTCGACCAGAAATACACGTCGGTCTCGTATTCCTTCTCTGCGGCGTCCGCGAGCAAGATGCCCTCGCTCATTTGCACCTGGAATTTCCTTCTCGACGGTTCATCAAAGAACTTGCTGATCCGCACCTTGTGGATGAAAAAGTTAGCCGCTCCGCTATCTCCCGAATCGGCGGCCCTCATCTCGTAAGACGGCTGCCCGGTTTTAGGACTAAAGACGAGGAATTTGTAGCCTGCGTCTGTGTGACCTTGGGGGACCAGCAGAACAGCATAAGAGGGCGTTTTGGCGTTCTCGAATTGCCCCACGGCGATACCTGGGCACGCGAGTGGCTTCTCAGATTCCCATCGTTCGTGGGCACGCGGGCTGAGGTCTGTGGGTTCCTGAATCTTCCATGAGCCGTAGTCTTCTTTGAGGCGACTCTGTATATCCGGGGGCAGAGATCCCGGCCTGCAAAGCGCACGCCCTTCACTGGGTTTAGCGGGCGCTGGCGAAGACGATCCCTGCTGGCCGAAGGCCAGAGCCGCCGTAAGCAAGAACGCGACCGAAAAAATCATTCGTAACGCGTTCATCGAATTTGCTCGAGTGTGATTCATGGTTTGCAGCCGCTTCCGCTGCATGTGTTCTTCGGAAGGTCGCCGTGCCCGCCCTTCTTACCAGCCGGGATTTGAAGATGAATGTGATTGCCGGTGGACTGTGCCGACGGATGCTTTGCCTCATCCAGCCCAAAACCAGCGCCACAACCCGCAGCCGCACACAGAACTTTGTCGGCATTGCCCGGATCGTATTTCAGATCGACAGCGACACCTCTCCTGTGCGGAGTGCCCGGAGGATGTTGGGGAATATCCTCAGAGGTTGAAGTAACGGTCAGATTGAGCCCCGTCTTCGACTCAATGCAGTTCAAAAGCTTGTCGATCTCCGGCGAAGGCGGAAGAGGCGGATGCTTTCCTCCTTTTTTCAACGTGTACAACCCCAAGGGATCGGTCCAATTGGTAGGATTGTTCTCGGTATAGACGTAACGATTTAGGTCGTCGTATAGAGACCCCGCGTCGTACGGGTCCTCACTGATGAATCTGCCGGTAGCCGGATCGAAATACCGCGCTCGCATAAAGTAGAGACTCGATTCCGTGTCGAACTCGCGTCCCGCGAAACGGAATGGGTTTGTCACCGAGCCTGAGGATGCAGTTTGATTTCCAAACGAATCGAACGTATAGGTCTGTGCCAGGGAGCCTGCACCATTGCTGAGCGAAGTGACAGAGCTGAGGTCATCCTGCTCGTAATAGCTCGTCGCGCTGCTGCGCAACATCGCCAACGGCTCGTCGATGTTCTCACCCTGTGTGTACCGCGCCACAACAGAGCCTGCGGAATTCACCTCTTCGATGAGGTTTTTGTCGTCGTA
>JBARBE010000376.1:0-6749 GCA_049792735.1 Candidatus Acidiferrum sp. | reverse complement strand
ACGGTGAGGCCGGCGCTGTGGGTGAGGATGCGGCGGATGGTGACTTTTTCTTTTTCGGTGAAGGCGTTTTCGGGGACTTTCCAGGATTTGAGTTTGACGTTGACGTCTTCATCGAGGTTGAGCTTGCCTTCTTGCACGAGATGAAGGGTGGCTAGGGCGGTGACAGGTTTGCTGATGGAGGCGGCTTGGAAAAGAGTATCGGGCGTGACGGGTTTTTTCGCGGCGACATCGGCTAGGCCGTAGGCTTTGGTCCAGATAATTTGACCGTGATCGAAAAAGGCTACGCTAACGCCGGGAACTTTGTAGTGCTCCATGCGGGCGGCGATGGTCATGGGCGCGGGAGGCTGGCCTTTGATGATGACGGCGGGGAGGAGGCCGTTTTCGATGCGGGCGATGCGTGCGGCTAGGGCGGGGTCTTGCGCGGTGGAGGATTGCGGCGCGGTTGCTGAGGCGATGGTTGTGAGCGGGCGCTCAGGTAGCAAGAGAAGGAGGAGCGCGGCTAGAACAATGAAAACGACCGGAAACTTTTTGATGATTGGGCTCATGGGCGAAAATCGTATCACTTTTGAGGGCTAGACGATTTGTTTGGTTGGATGATGGTCGGGCGAAATTTAGGCGTGAATGATCGAGTTCGCCCTTGGGCAAAAAAAGAGGGTGGGGCAAGCCCCGCCCCTGCAGTAGCCTTTGTGCTACGTTGGCCGGCCGCGGAAGAAATCGATGAGGAGTTCGGAAACGCGGGCGGGCTCTTCGTGCTGGAGCCAGTGTGAGGCGTTGGCGAAAGTGTAGAGTTCGGCGGAGTCGCAATAGCGGAGGCTGTCGTGGGCCATTTCGGCGAGGAGGAAGGCGTCGCACTCGCCCCAAAGGATGCGCGTGGGAACGTGAACGGTGGAGTCGGGGAATTTGGCGCGATGACGGGCGGCGGCGCGGTACCAGTTGATCATGGCGGTGAGCGCGCCGGGTTGCGACCACGCGGCGCGGTAAAAGGCGAGATCGTTGGAGGAAAAAGTGTTGGGGCGGCTGGAGTTTAGGAGCGAGTTTTTGCCGAGGCGGAAATCGAAGGCGGAGAATGCGAGTTCTGGGAGCCAGGGAAGTTGGAAGAAGAACATGTACCAACTGCGGCGAATTTGGCGGAGATTGGATTTGAGATAGCGGAGCATGACACTGGGATGCGGAACATTGAGGATGGCGAGTTTGGCGACGCGTTGCGGATGGAGGAGGGCGGTGCTCCAGGCGACGGCGGCGCCCCAATCGTGGCCGGCGAGGAAGAATTTTTCGGCGTCGAGTTGGCCGGCAATGGCGAGGACGTCGGAAGTGAGATGTGAGAGCGAGTAGTTGGCGGCGCCGCGGGGTTTGCTGCTGGTGTTGTAGCCGCGCTGGTCGGGGACGACGACGCGGAAACCGGCGGAGGCGAGGGGCTCGATTTGTTTGTGCCAGGAATACCAGAATTCTGGAAAGCCGTGAAGGAGGATGGCGACGGGGCCGTTGGGAGGACCAGCGGCGACGGCGTGGAGATCGATCGGGCCGTTGTGAAACGTCAAGTGCTCGAGCTCGGTGGGCACAGATGGAGAGTTTACGACGGAAGGGAAGCAATAGAGAAAAGTGCGGCTACGTGATGGAAGTGGTTTCGAGGCCGTAGGTGGTTACGTAAGAGGCGGTGTCCGCGATTTCCGAGACGCGAGCTTCGGAATCGCCGTGAGGGACGGATGTGTGGGGCTCGGAGGCGGATTCGGGAGGGAGAGCGCCGATGGCCAGGTTGCGGCCGGCGTTTTTGGCTTTGTACATGGCGCGGTCGGCAAGGGCGAGGACCTCTTCGTAACTGACGTCGACGGGCGAATTCACATTCCACGGGAAGGCAGCCCAGCCAATGGAGACGGTGCGGTGCAGGGAAAGGCTCGCGCCTTTGATCTTGAAGGCCTCGCCGGAGACGGCGGAGAGAACGCGAGCGGCGAGAGTGGCGGCTTCTTTGCGCTCGCAAAAACGGGAGACGACGAGGAACTCTTCGCCGCCCCAGCGGACAAGCACGTCGGAATAGCGGATGGCGCCGCTGATGCGAGCGGTGAGGTCGATGAGCATCTGATCGCCGGCATCGTGGCCGAAGCGATCGTTGATCTCTTTGAAGTGATCGGCGTCGATGAGATAGAAAATGATGTCACGATTCCGGCGGCTGCGCGTGGGATCGGGAGCGGTATAGGCGCGGATAGCCTGGCTGATGTCGCTGGCGATAGTGGCCTGGAAAAAGCGGCGATTGCGCGCGGAGGTGAGCGGGTCGGTGAGAGACATTTCCTCGAGTTCTTTGTTGGCGAGCGCGAGAGCTTCGCTGCGTTCGGCGACGGCTTCTTCGAGGCGCAGGCGCTCGTCCTGGAGCTTGCGCGTGCGGTAGTTCACGAGTCCGTAGAGAGCGAACAGGCCGAGGAGTATGACGAAGCCTCGCGAGTACCAGCGCTGCCACCAGGCGGGGATCACAGTGAAAGAAAACTGTGCGGGGAAACTGAGAGTGCCGCGGGCGGAGCGGCAGGCGACGGTGAAAGTGTAATCGCCGGGGGGAAGAGCGGGATAACGAGCTTCGCGGCCAGTAGTTTCGTTGAACTCGGTTTCGAGGCCGGCAAGGCGGTAGGAGCAGCGGACATTTTCCGGGTCGCGATAGGTCAGCGCGGCGAAATCGACCAGGAAATAATTGTCACTACGCGGGGCTTGGGGATGGCGCTCGCGAAGACGATCACGTGAGCCGAGCTGCGCGGAAGTGATGACGACGCGGGGCGGAAGTTCAACGCCATCGTCAGCGGAGATAGGATTGTAGCGTGCCAGGCCGCCACTGGTGCCGAAAAGCAAAGTGCCGTCTTGCTCGGCGAAAAAGCCTTCCTCGCTCAAGTCGTTCCAGATAAGGCCATCGGCACGGGTGAAACGGGAAGTGCGTCCGTTGCGGGAAAATTCGGTGAGGCCAAAAGCGCTGCCAGCCCAGACATTGCCCTCATGATCGGCACCAAGCATATAAACGTCGAGAGTGGGTAGCCCGCTCGCCAAGCCGTAGTGAGTGAGCTGCGGTTTTCCGTTGACGAGACGCAGGCGGCTGAGACCGAGAGCGTCGAAGTAGCGAAACCAAACTTCATCGCGGCTGACGGCGGCGGCTTCGACAACGTCGTCTTGAAGCAAGCCGTTGGCGGTTGTGAAGTGCAGCCAGTGTTGGCCGTCAAAGCGACATAGACCATTCCTTCCAACGGTCCAGAGAACGCCGTCGGGGCTTGATTCCAAGCGGCCAAAGCCTTGGTGGATTTCAGGAGGCAGAGGCACATCGACGAAATGAAAAGGACGTTCAGAAGGCCGAGCTGCTTTGAGGTACTGAGAGTTGGCAATCCAGATGCGGCCATCGGGTCCCACTTGAATGCCGGTGGGGATGGAGCCTGGGGAGGAAATTTTTTCTGGGAGAAGCGATTCCGGGTCGAACCGGGTGAGACCACCGGCGTAGGTAAGAACCCAGACGGAATGATCGGGCGCCAAGATCAATTGGCGGGCCACAGTGCCATTGAGGCCGTCTTTTGCTTTCCACACGCGCCAGCGATTGGCTTGAGGATCCCACATGGCGACGCCATTATCGGTGCCAACCCAAAGGCGTCTGCGGGCATCGCGGATTTCCGACCATACGACATTGTCCGGAAGGCCTTCGGATTGGGTCCAGCCGGACCAGGTCTTTCTTCCAATCCAACGCTGAATGCCGGCTCCGCCGAGGCCGATCCAATAGGCGCCCTCGCGATCTTCCGTGATGGCAAACGTGGCGTTGACAGCCATGCCGCGGCTTTGATCGATGACTTGCCATTGGCCGGAGACATGACGATAGAGGCCTTCTACGGTAGGAATCATCAGGTTGCCGCCACGGTCCAGCGAGGGAGTGCCATATTCGTTGGCGGGAGGAAGATCGGGCAATTCAGGCACGAAATAGGTGGAATCTGGATTTAGCCGAAAGAGATGAGCGCTGGTGCGAACCCAGAGGGTCTTCTCGAAATCCTGAAGGATACTGACGATCTGCTCATGAGGGAGGCCGCTCTGAGCAGGAAACATGTGCACATGGCCTTGCGAATCGAGCCAGCCCACGCGGTGACCGGCGGCGAACCAAACGCGGCCTTCGGAAGTAATGCTCACGGTTTCTACTTCGAGGTTGGGGAGTCCGTCGGAAATGCTCCACAGACGGTGGTCATTAGGACGATCCGGATCGACCCAAAGGAGGCCGCCGTCGGTAGCAAGATAGACCTTACCCCAGGAATCGAGGGCCAAAGCGGAGGGACGCCGAAAGGAATTGTAGACCTCGGCGAGGGGAAGTTTGTGAATGACGCCTTGTTCCATGTAAGCGATGCCACGAGATGTGACAATCCAGATTCGTCCGCTGGGAGCGAGAACGAGTTGATTCACATTGGTGCTGGGAAGGCCTTGCTCGAGGCCGAAACGAACAACGCGAGTGCCGTCGAAGCGCAGGAGGCCATCAGGTGTGCCGATCCATATAAAGCCATCCTGATCCTGGAGGATGCAAGAAGGAGTCAGTGAGCTTAAGCCGAAATTATCGCCGACGCGCTGGAAGACGTAATGTGGCTTCGGTGGCAAAGAAAGCGCAGGCGTCTCGGTGGGCTTTGCCTGAGCGGCAAGGGAACCGAGAAGCAGAATGACCAGAGTAACCACGAAAAAGGCAGCGGAAGTCTTGCTCCGCATCAGCACTCCAAGTAATGCAGCCCAAATAGTTTAGCGTGGGGGTGGGAGGGTCGGGGGGTGTGGTCCCAAAAGGATAATGGCAGATTGTGGGAATTCAGGAGGGCGGGGACTCCGGAAGCATCCTGTGGATTACTTCCGGATGCGCCGCGAATCAAGAACGACCTGTGGTGATCATTTCGCTGGGAGCCTTTCCTGGCCAGTTTCGGGCAAGCGAGCGACGGGATTTCTGATCCTCAACGCAGTCTTCAATCTCGAATAAACATCAACGGAGTTATCCGTGAAACCCGTCAGATTCTCGCTTGTACTCTTTATGGGTGTGGTCGCAAGGCTGAATAAATTTTCTACTCCTCCGTGAGGGCTTCCATCGGGGAGATCCGCGCGGCGCGTTGAGATGGCAGCAGGCAAGCGGCCAGACACACCACTGCCGTCACGCACGCAGCAGCGGCGAGGATTGGTAGGTCAAGCGGGGGGACCTGGAAGAGTACCGCCCGCATAGCTCGGCCCGATTGCCACGCGCCGAGCAAGCCCAAGAGCGTTCCTGCAGCGAGCAGGCGCAAGGAAAGAGAAAGAAACTGGCCGCGGATTTGCCCCGGTTGCGCGCCCAAGGCCATACGCACGCCGATCTCGCGGCGACGCTGTGCTACGGCGTAGCTCAACACGCCGTAGGTGCCGATGGCGGTGAGCAGCAGGGCTATCGCAGAGAAGAGACCAGACAGCAGCGCCGGCGAGCGGCGCGCGATAAGGCTATCGGCAATGCGGATGTCCATCGAGCGGATGTCACTGACGGGCACGTCAGGGTCGATTTGGCGAACCACCTTCTGCAGTGTCAACGCGAGCGATTCCGGCGGCAAGCTGGTGCGGACGGCCACGAAGAAGCCGGAATCAACACGGAAGACATAAGGATAATAAATCGCGCCCTGGGCCTCGTTTTCCGTGAGCCCCGCCTGTTTCACCCCGCCTACAACGCCGACGACGGTGAATGCTTCGCTATCCTTTCCCGCTTCGGAGCCGTCCCACAATCGTTGGCCAATCGCGCTTGCGTGCGGCCAGTAGTATCGGGCGAAGTCTTCATCCACAACGCAGACTCGCGCGGAGCGGCGTGAATCGTCGGCGTTTAGGAATCGACCTGCCCGCAGGGAGAAGCCCATCGCGCGAAAGTAGTCGCCGTCGACTCCGTAGGAATAGTGCCCTCGCGCGGATTCGCCAGGGCGGCGAACGTGACCCGCTACCGTGGCGGCGCTTTTGCCGGTGTTGCCGCTGAAAGGCACATTGTTGACCACGCCTGCGGACAACACTCCCGGCAGTTGGTTGAGTTTGTCCAGCAAGCTTTCCATAAATTTCAGCCGGCCTGCCTCCGAGTAATCCGCCCAGGGAAGCAAGATTTGTCCGGTGAGGACGTGGCCGGACTGGAAGCCCGGAGAAACGGCCATCACGCGCTGGAGACTGAGGCCCAGCAGACCCGCTCCGGCTAACAGAAGGAACGCCAAGGCAATCTGAGCGACGATGAAACTGTGACGCAAGATTTGACCGCCGCGCCCGCTTGTGCCGCCCCGGCTTTCCGATTGAAGCGCATTCGCGAGATGCCGCCGAAGATGGAACCAAGCGACGGGCACGGCGAACAGGATGCCCATGAAGATGGCGGCGGCCAGGCCGACCAGTGCTACTCGCGCGTCGAAAACGATGCGACTTCCCAAGGGCAAACGATCAGCGCCCAACCCACGCAGGAGATCGATTCCGCCGGCCCCTACGGCGAGTCCGAGTAGTCCTCCGGCCAAGGTGAGCAAGGTGGTCTCGACGACTACTTCGCTCACGAGGTATCTCCAACTCGCGCCAAGCGCCTGACGGACCGCTAGTTCTTTCACTCGGCCGCTCGCACGGACGAGAAGCAGGTTCACAAGGTTGACTGCGCCAATCAGGAGAAGAACAAGTACGGCTGCTTCCAAGAGCAGTAGAGTGGGACGGACGGACGCGACGTAGTCCGCGCGCAACGGCACCACCAGGGAACGAAAGCCGGCATCGGCAATCATCTTGGCCTGAGGGTCGTCGACTTCCAG
>JBARBE010000375.1:0-1514 GCA_049792735.1 Candidatus Acidiferrum sp. | reverse complement strand
ACGCCGTTCGTCGTCGAGGAGATTCTCTCGCCGCAAGGCCACGTCGAAGGCGCGCGCCTCCGCAACCTGCAAAACAAGGAGACGCGCGAAATCGCGGTGCACGGGATATTCGTCGCCATCGGCCACGATCCGAACTCGACGGTCTTCAAGGGCAAGCTGGAAATGGACTCCAACGGCTACCTCGTCGCCAAACACGGCAGCCTGACCAACGTTCCCGGCGTGTTCGTCGCTGGCGACGTGCAAGACCACCGTTACCGCCAGGCCGTCACGGCCGCGGGCTCCGGCTGCATGGCTGCACTGGATGCGGAAAAGTTCCTGGAAGAGCACAAGGACTAGCACTCTGGTTTTACACCACGGGAATCACGGGCATAATCATAGTCCATGCTTCGTGCGACGCTTCTCAAGCTTTCCGAGAGTCCCCGCTTCGCCAAATGGGTCACTTCCAACGGCACCACGCGCCGCATGGCGCGCCGTTTTGTCGCCGGCGAAACGCTCGACGAAGCCATTGAAGCCGCCCGCGCCTGCAACAACGCCGGAATGCTCGTCAGCCTGGATTACCTCGGCGAAAACTGCACGAATACGACCGACGCCCAGCGCTCTCGAGACACTTATCTGCAAATCTTCGAACGCATCCACCAGGAAAATCTTCATGCCAACGTTTCCTGCAAGCTGACCCAGCTCGGCCTCGACCTCAACATCGATTTCTGCCAGGGTTTGGTCGTATCCATCGTGGAGTATGCTGCGCGGTACGACAATTTTCTGCGCGTTGACATGGAAGGGGCGGCGTACACGGAACGCACTCTGGAGCTCGTAAAGGGCGTGCGCGCTCGGAATCCCGCCATTGGCACGGTGATCCAGTCCTATCTTTATCGCAGCGAAACGGACATCCAGAGCCTGCTCTCTTATGGCTGTCGCATCCGCCTTTGCAAAGGCGCTTATAAGGAGTTGCCCGACGTCGCCTATCCCCGCAAACGTGACGTCGATTTCAATTATGTCCGTTTGATGAAGATTCTCTTGCCCAGCGGTTTCTACCACGGCATCGCCACGCACGATCCGCGCATGATCGCGGAAACCATTCGCTGGGCCGCCGCCAAGCAGATTACCAAGGATGATTTCGAGTTTCAGATGCTATACGGAGTGCGGACCGACTTGCAGCGTCTCCTCGTAAGGGACGGCTACCGCTTGCGTGTTTATATTCCCTTTGGCAACGACTGGTTCCCGTATTTCATGCGCCGCCTCGCCGAGCGCCCCGCCAATCTGGGCTTCCTGATTCGCAATTTTTTCCGCTCCTGATCCTCATCGGCACTATTGTTTCCGGCAAACCGTCACGCCGTCGCGCAGCGGAATCAGCACCGGATAGAGTTCCTCCGAGGCGTACACCAACCGGTTGAATTCTTGTATTCCCAGCGTATCCGCATCCTCCGCAGCTGCTGCCCGCGCCGCTTTCCCCGACCACAATGTGTTGTCTGTAATCAGCAATCCTCCGCGCCGAAGCTTCGGCAACGCCGCGCGCA
>JBARBE010000374.1:0-9794 GCA_049792735.1 Candidatus Acidiferrum sp. | reverse complement strand
AGGATGTCGAGTTCTTTTTCCGCCGTGGCAATCTTGTCGCGCTGGTCCGCGAAACGCTTCCGCCATATCGTTTCCGGGTCCTGGCTTCCTTTGTCAGCCCCAGTCGCGGCTGCGCCCTGCCCATTATCTGTGGCCGCCTGCGAGCCGTTGCCCTGCGCCGCCGCTGCGCTCGCGCTGCTCGAATCCGTTCGCGGCTTTATGTCGTCGTCGGTATAAACTTTCTTCGGCTTCGGCGCGGTCTTCTGTTGCTCACGCGCCTTTCGCGCGGCCTCTGCCAAGGGATCGGGCGCCTGCTGTTGCCCACCGCTTTGTTCTTGCTGCTGTTGCGCAAGGACCGGAAGGCCAGCCAGACAGATTCCCGCCAGGAACATCGAAGCTTTCATCCAATTCGTGACACGCATAGTACGCCACCTCTCTCGGGGCGGGCTGGACTGCCCAGCCTTTACTTAGATGCTGTCCTTCTTCAATTCTATCGCTTCCGGGACGCTCCGGCACGCCGGTAGCGTAACGATAAAGGCCGCGCCACCCTCGGGGCGGTTCCGCGCCTCCACCGTGCCGCCATGCTGCACGATGATTTTTTGTACAACGGCCAGACCCAATCCCGTGCCCTTTGCTTTCGTCGTGAAAAAGGGCCGGAAAAGTTTCGGCAAGGTAGCCGGTGGAATTCCCGGCCCGTTGTCGAATACGGTGATCTTTTGAAGCTCACTCTCGTCGTGCCGCAGAACTTCTCCCCGCAGAATGACGCGGCCGCCGTTCGCCGCGCCAACGCACGCCTCCGCTGCATTCCTCGCCAGGTTCAGCAACGCTTGTCGAAGCAACCCTTCATCTCCTGCCACGCTGCCCAACGGTCCTTCAAAACGAATCCGCACTTGCGGCATGGCCTCGGCCACTTCGGAAACGACGCGCTCCACGACGCCCTCAAGCGCCACGGGCTCGCTAGTAATTTCCAACGGCCGCGCGTACTTCAAAAATTCAGTCACAACATGCGTTATGTTGCGGGTTTGTTCGAGAATTCTTTCCGCCGAATCCGCCACTTCACCGGTGACGGCTTCCGCGCTGATCATCTGCGCGTAGCCCGAAATTGTCGCCAATGCGTTCTTGAACTCGTGCGCGATGCCTGCGGAAAGTTCACCTACCGCGGCAAGACTTTCCTTCAACTGGATCTGCTGCTGTAACGCGGCCAACTCCGTCAAATCCGTGATCAGGCAAATCGCGCCGTTGATTTTTTCCGTGCCGCGGCGAATTGGGGAAATGGTCACGCCCAGCAGCCGCGTTTCGCCATCTGGCGCGTGGTGTTCCACTTGTTCCCGGCGGAAAATGCTTCCTTTCGTCAGGCACTCGCCAACCAGTCGCGTCAGATCCGATTTTTCGCCGAGCACTTCGCTGTACCGCCGAAAGCCGAGGGTTTGAATGCCGAGCACCTGTTCCGCCGCCGGATTTGCGCTGGAGATAATGCCGGTCGAGTTCACTACCACAAGGCCCGCAGGCATGTTGCGCGTCACTTCTTCACTGAGCCGCTCCGTGTGCTCGGCGCGCTCGCGTTCGATCTTATGCAGGCGCTCGAGCTCTTTTTCCTGGTCGCGCAGCTGCCGGATGACGCCTTCCATGGACGCCGTCATGAAAGCGGAAGGGTTTTCCGTCCTCGGAACGGCCGTTGAAATGTTTTCCCGGTGCGATTCCTGGGTGCTTTGAAAGAATTTTCGCAGCAAAAAAAATATGATTCCCACGAGGGCCAGGATTCCCGCGGCCATGCCAATAGCGATTTCCCAAACGTGCTGTGGGCCCCCGGATTGGAATGCTGAGAACGTCATAAACTGTACGGGCCTCGCATCGGAATAAATCTCAGCGCAATCCGGGCCCTAAATCAATCGGGAGCGAGGGAAAAACGAACAATACGATGAGCGCCGCAATCCCCAAAAAGGTCCCCAACGGGAGATGATATTTGCTCGCAATGAACCAGCGAATTTGGTTTGCCGAACCCAGCCCGCGCCGGCTCGCTCGTTCCGCCAGCCGCCGCCCCGCGCCGCCAGCATACATCGTGGCGATGACTGCTATACCCAACACGCTTCCGAGCAGCGTCCCGAGAAGAATCGTGAGGAACGCATTTCGCACTCCGAGGAAGGCGCCCACCATCAGCATCATTTTTACGTCGCCCATGCCCATGCCCTCGCGCCCGCGCACAAGCTTGTACAGCGTAGCCGCTCCCCAGAGCATCAGGCTGCCAAACGCCGCGCCGGCGAATGCCTCGATCACACCCAGGAATCGTTCCGGCGGCAACTGGTGGAAAAACCTGAGGCACAGGAGAGGAACAAAGCCGTCGTTTGGGGGCACAAACGCCGAAAAAAGCAGCCCTGCGGCCAAGCCCGGCCAGGTGATTACGTCCGGCAAAAGCCGAACTCGCAGATCCGTCACCGTTAAAATGATGATCAAGCAGATGAAGAAGAGCCATTTCACAGTGGCCTGCGTAATCCCAAATTCCAGGAAGCAGCCCACGAACAGCAGGCCTGTCGCAAGTTCGACGAGCGGATACATCGGAGAAATTGGAAGCCCGCAGGAGCGGCACTTTCCCCTCAGCCACAGCCACGCAAAGACGGGCACATTGTCGTAGGGCTTGATCGGCGTCTTGCAGCGCGGGCATCGCGAGCCGGGCGAAACAATGGAAAGCTCTTCCGGAATGCGTGTGATGCACACATTCAAGAAGCTTCCGATCACAATTCCAAATAGAAAGAAGAAGACGATGAGCACGGTTTGTTCGGCCATTTTTCGGCCGTGCTTACTACTCTCCCATACCTGTTGCGGTGCCTCAACAAACCCGGGCAACTACGTGCCCCATTCCTAACACCTGGAGAGCGATGCCGGGGGCGGAGAGGCGCTTTGAGATTTGCTCTGTGGTCGGGCGGTGCTCGTGAGTGAGAAAAGCGGCAGCAGGGCTGCCGCACTCCATACCGCTCTTCCGGTTGTTTGTTTCTCTGGCGGTCGACTGTAAACTGAGAGTGGGCAATTTCTGATATGCACTGGTTTGAACGCAAAATTCGGCGGTACGAGCACCGGCGCTGGACTACCGACGACAACCGGCGTGTGCAACCCTTTGAATGGGGGCTCGAACACATCGGCGGCGATCCGCGGGATCCAAATCCTGCGGAATTCGTCCGCCAATACGCCGAGCAAGCCATCGAGCAAAGCGCAAACTGGTTCACCACGGCCCCGGCGACCGACTATCAGCTGGACAGCGAAAACGTGCTGACGTTCACGAGTTCGATCGAATCGCCTTCGCCGGAAAACAACACTGTTTATGCGCGTCTGTGGCCCGCTCGACACGACCACAAGCTGCCAATCAAGGCCCCAAAGGGATGCGCTGTTCTTGTCCTGCCCAACTGGAACGCCAAATGGCACGGACAGGATGGGCTTTGCGAATGGGTGGCGCGGTTCGGCATCACGGCTCTGAAAATGAGCATGCCTTATCACAATCGGCGCATGGCCAAGGGGCACGAGCGCGCCGACCAAATCTGCGGTCCCAATATCGGTTTGACGATCCAGGCCAATCGCCAGGCGGTTCACGATGCGCGTCGCTGCCTTCGTTGGCTGGAGCAGCAGGGTTACACGCGCCTGGGCATCCTCGGTACGAGCCTCGGCTCTTCCGTCGGCTATATCACCCTCATGCACGATTCGGCCATCAAAGCTGGGGGATTTCTCCACTTTTCCACCTATTTTGCAGATGTGGTTAGCCAGGGCATGACGACCAACCATGTGTGGGAAGGTTTGCGCGAACACGTCACCGTTGATGGATTGCGAGACTATTGGGCTCCGATCAGCCCGATGCCATACGTTGAACGCGGCATGGGCGCGGACCGCAAATCCTTTCTTGTCTACGGCAAGTACGACCCCACGATGCTTCCTGAACTGAGCCGCCAGATGCTGGACTCCCTGAGGCGGCACGGTGCTCACCCGCGGAGCCTCGAACTTCACTGCGGACATTATTCGCTCGAACTGGCGCCCTTCAGCTACATCGCAGGTTACCGCGTGTTGGCTTTCTTGCGGTCTGCCCTCGCGCATTAGGTCAAACTAGTCTGTACATTGCAATAAGGATGTTGCCGGAGTAAAGTGGAGGGTAGAAGGGTAGAAGATCTTCTTTAATGGTGGAATTATGAGCAGCAGAAGCGCGAGCCTCAATATCAAGAATCCAGAAACACACAAATTGGCCCAAGCTCTGGCCCGCGAAACCGGGGAGTCTCTGACAACTGCCGTGACGACGGCCATACGTGAACGCCTCGAAGCCGTCCGTCGACGGCGCAAAAGCAAAGCCACTCTCGCTGTCATCCGTGCGATCAGTGCGCGCGTGGCCGCCTTGGATAAGGGGCCGTATATCGACCACGCCGAAATGCTATACGACGAGCACGGTCTTCCCAAGTGATCGTTGACAGCTCAGCTCTTCTCGCCATTCTGCTGTGCGAGCCAGATTCGCAAATGTTTGACCAAGCCATTGTGGCGGCTGCGGCGCCCAGGATTTCCGCGCCCACGTTTGTCGAGGTTTCCATCGTCATTGAAACGAGAACCGGCGCGCAGGGCGTTCTTCTCTGGGAGACGATGTTGCGCGAATCGCGGATGGCGATCGAGCCCTTCACTGAAGAGCATGCCTTCCTCGCACGGCAAGCCTATTCCGACTACGGCAAGGGCCGCCATCCTGCCGGGTTGAACTTTGGCGATTGCTTCTCTTATGCGCTGGCCAAATCGACCGGTGAACCTCTTTTATTCAAGGGTGAGGACTTCCGAAAGACGGATGTGATCCCGGCACTGCCCTGAAATTGTTCACTGAGTGCGCACGACCTTCCATTCGTGACTCGTTCTTTTTTGGCGCTCGACTCTAGTATTATCGCCTGATGCAGACTTTGCTCGCCGAGGCTTTTGGCCCCCTCGTCGTGGCCTTCGCTATTTTTGTCGCGGTTTTCGGCACGCGGCGACTGCTTCATCAGTTTCGCAGCCGGATGACTCCGGAGCAGCACGAGGCGGCGCGCGATTCGTTTCGAAACCGACTGGTGCATCCTCATGCAGAGGAAGTCGAGCAGGGGATTGGCGCGTTTCTTCCGCAGAGCCTTCTTACGCTTTATGAGGATCATCAAACGATTTTGACAGAGCGACTTGAGATTCGCCGGCCAGATCCTGATCCGAATAATTTCACAGAACCTAAGAATCCAGCGGAATGGATCGAAGCTTTTTTGCCGCTTGATCTGGAGAGCCAGAAATTTGCGATCGATTTGAGGGCGCAGGGTTGGGGAAAAGGATTCTGCTTCGCTACCGATGGCGAAGGGAATTTCTACTGGGTTCCCGCTAGCGACACGCGACAGGCGGACGGTCCGGTGTTTTTCGCGCATACGGATCCGGTGGCCAATGAACAGGTCGCTGGCTCGCTGGTGGAATTTCTCGCTTGGCCGCGAGTGTTCCATGCGGTTGAGACGGAAGTCGAGGAGTGAGAGCTATCCGTTTCGGGGCGGACAGCCTGAACGGTTTAGGCGCTCGGCGGGCGCATACTCGACGTCACCGCTCGCACTGAACCTCGGATCTTAATGCAGAACCTGCGCGATATTTCCTTCAGCAAGGAGCGCGGAAATCGATTCGATCTCTGCGGCTAGAGGGCGGTCCTGGGTTAGCTTCGCCGACTTCTCGCGGACAGATGTATAGGCCTTGGCGGCTAGCGTGCCGGTTTTCAGAGGGGCGAGCAGGTCGATGCCTTGGCAGGCGCAGAGCAGTTCGATGGCAATTGTGGTGCGCAGATTTTCTAACATTCGTCCAAGGCGGCGCGCGCCGCTCATACCCATGGAGACGTAGTCTTCTTGATTGCCGGAAGTGGAGATGGAGTCGACGGAGTGCGGCGTCGCTAGAGCTTTGTTCTCGCTGGTCAGGGCGGCTGCCGTGACCTGGGCGATCATGAAGCCGGAATTCAGGCCTGGTTCGGGCGTTAGAAACGCTGGCAGCATGCTTGTCAGCGGATTGGTCATTTGCTCGATGCGGCGCTCGGAAATGCCGCCTAGCGTGGCAAGCGCCACGGCTACTTGGTCAGCGGCCATGGCCAGCGGCTGGCCGTGAAAATTTCCGCCGCTGATGATGTCGCCCGCGCCGTTTTCTTTTACAAAAACGAGGGGATTGTCCGTCGCGCTGTTCAATTCAACGGCGGCGATTTCACGCGCTTGTGTCAACGCATCGCGAACTGCTCCGTGAACTTGGGGAGTGCAGCGCACGCTGTAGGGATCCTGGACGCGCGGATCTTTTTCCGCCGAGCGATGCGACTCGCGGATTTGGCTGCCTTCGTTCAGGTGCGCGAGATTTCGCGCGGTCATCGCCGCGCCGGCGTATGCTCTTGCATGCATGATGCGCGCGTCGAAGGCGCCGGGGCTGCCGCGCAGGGCGTCGAGCGAAAGGGCGGCGGCGACATCCGCACTATCGATGAGAATTTCCGCGTCATGCAGCGCGAGGCTCAGAAGGGCCAACATGCTTTGCGTACCGTTTAGGAGCGAAAGACCTTCTTTGGCTTCCAGCGAAACGGGCTTGATTCCTGCGCGCCGCAGCGCATCTCCGCCGGTGATAATTTCGTCTTTATAGGTGGCACGGCCTTCGCCGATGACGACCGCTGCAAGATGCGCAAGCGGCGCGAGATCGCCGGAAGCGCCGACGGAACCTTGGGACGGAATCACAGGATGGACTCCGGCGTTCAACATCGCGCAGAGCGTTTCGACAACCAGCGGGCGCACGCCGCTCAAGCCTTTGGCGAGAGCGTTCGCGCGCAAAACCATCATGGCGCGCGCTTCTGCTTTGCTTAAGGGAGCGCCAACGCCGCAACAATGGGAGCGGACGAGATTCACTTGGAGCGTGCGGACTTGCTCGGCAGAAATGCGCACGGAAGCGAGCTTGCCGAAACCGGTGTTGATGCCGTAGGCGACATTTCCCGATGCGACGAGGCGGTCGACGACGGCGCGGGAGGCGATCATTCGTTCGACCGCAATAGGCGAAAGGCTTACTGATTCGCCGCGCAGAGCAACTGCGTAGAGCTGCTCGAAGGTCAGATCGTTGCCTGTCAATACGACGCTTGAGGCAATGCTCATGGCTCGCTCCGGTCGGGCTGCGGCACCACGACGGTTTTGAATGCGCTTTGATATTTTGGCGGCAGCATTTTCGGCCGGCCATTACTCCCACAGATGATGTGCGTCGTTTCGCCCGTTGCGAGCAGTTTGCGATCCGCATCGCGAATCACTTCATAGGAGAATTTTACGGTGCGGTTGCGGGATTCCGCGATGCGCGTGCGGATTCGCAACACCTCATCGTATTTTGCCGATGAGAGATAGCGGCAATGGGCATCCGCAACGACGATGTGGCAATCGTCTTCTTTTTCCATGCGCTTGTATTCGATGCCGAGAGCGCGGATGAGCTCGACGCGGCCGACCTCGAACCAGACGAAATAATTTGCGTGATAGACGACACCCATTTGGTCGGTTTCGGCGTAGCGCACCCGTACTGTCGCGTCGTGGTATTCGATCATTCTCATGTCCTGTGAATCCTGTGAGCCGGAGCGGACGGAATAACGGATTATTCCACGTCCGTGCTCCAAACGGGTTTGCGTTTTTCAAGAAAGGAGGCGAGGCCCTCTCTGAAATCGGCGGTGCAGCGGATGCGCGCGTTTTCGAGAATGGCGCGCTCGAGGTCGGCGTCAACACTGGCGGCGGCTGCGGAAGTCAACAATCGTTTTGCGCGGGACAAGCTCACGGGGCTGGCAGAGATCAGAACTTCAGCTAATTCGTGCGCGCGTTTCATCAAATGATCGTGCGGAACGATTTCCGTGATGAGGCCGAGGGCTTTTGCTTCGGCGGCGTCGATGAGGCGGCCGGTGAGGAGCAGGTCGCGGGCGTGCTTGTCGCCGATTTGCCGCGTCAGGAATACGGAGACGATGGCAGGTAGAAAGCCGATTTTCACTTCGGTGTAGCCGAATTTCGCTTCGGGGACCGCGATGGTGAAGTCGCAGAGCGTGGCGATGCCGCAGCCTCCTGCCAGCGCGGCGCCATTTACGGCGGCTATCAGCGGCTTGGAGAAACTCCAGATGCGGCGGAACATTTTCGCCATGCGGCGCGAATTCTCCATGTTTTCGGCGGAGGACTGGTTGGCGATGATGGCGAGCGTTTCGAGATCCATTCCGGCGCAAAACGATTTGCCAGCGCCGGTGATGATGGCTACGCGCGCGTGGCTGGTTTCGATGGTGTCGAGGGCGGACTGAATTTCGCTGACCATGCGTTCGGAGATGGCGTTGCGCTTTTCGGGACGGTTGAATGTGAGCGTGGCCAGTTGGCCGGAAGATTCCAAAGTTAGTGTTTCAAACATGTGTGCGAAACTCCTGACTTCTGAAAGCGCCGGAGAAAATTCCTGGATTCAGTGTTGTTCACGGATTGCATGGTCGTTCCCGGCCGTCGGTATGGACATTGTCTGCTAGGAGTATGCCCCTCCTTCGTTCCTCGCTCAACCTCTTGAGGGATTCTAATTCACAAGGGGCGCGTGTGCGTACTTTGCGCGAATCTCGTTGGTCATGTTGAGAACGGTGCCGAGCTTCGCGGAGTCGATGCCCGGATCGGCGCCGGCTTTTTTTAGCGCGGCCAGAACGTCTTCGGTGGCGATGTTGCCTACGAGATTGTCTCCAGCGAATGGACAGCCGCCAAGGCCGGTGAGCGCGCTGTCGAAACGGCGGCAGCCGGCTTCGTAGGCGGCGAGAATTTTTGCCTCGGCGGTTTCCGGACGGCTGTGGAGATGGACGCCAAGCTCGATTCCGGCGACTTCGTCTTTCACCTGGCGATAGAGATCGCCGACGAGTTCTGGCGAGGCGGTGCCGACGGTATCGGCGAGCGAAACGGTGCGCACGCGGATGCCTTTGAGCCATTCCAGCGCGTCGGCGACGATTTCCGGTCCCCAAGGTTCATCATAGGGATTGCCGAAGGCCATCGAGATGTAGACGACGAGATCTTTTTTTGCGGCAAGCGTTTCTTTGCGGAGTTTTTCGACGAGCAGGCGGGATTCGTTCTTCGTCATGTTTGCATTCGCGCGGCGAAAATATGCCGAGATGGAGTAGGGGTAGCCGATTGTTGTGACTCCGGGAGTCGCGAGCGCCCGCTCGAGGCCTTTTTCGTTCACGACGATGCCGATAATTTCCGGGCGCTCAACGTCACCGGGAAGGGAAGCGTTGAGTCTCGCCATTACATCTTCGCTGTCCGCCATCTGTTTCACGTGCTTAGGCGAAACGAAGCTGACCGCGTCGATGTGCTTGAAGCCGGCAAGGATGAGTTGCTTCAGGTATTCGGCCTTGTACTCTGTCGGAATAAACTCCGGCAATCCTTGCCAAGCGTCCCGTGGGCATTCGATCAGTTTCACGGATTCAGACATTTATCTTTTTCCGATTCTTTGGATTCCAAGGACCGTGATCCGGATCAGTCCAATGGCGACACAAATCAAAAGCCCAAGCTCGGAGAGGCAATAAAGAACGCTATAGTGCGGGTAGCGATCTATCAGTGACAGGTCCCAACCGGCAGCAGCCGCCTGACGGCGCGTGACGAGTTGCCATTGAATCTCTTCTTTTCCGCCAGCGAAATACCAAATCAACAGAAGGATGGCGATAGTAAACAGCAACATAGGTGTGCGCTTCAAGTTTGCAGCACGCCTGTTTTGAATTCGCGGATTTCGGGATTCAGCGCGGCGGCTTCTAGGGCACTGATCAAGGCGTCGCGGGTGTGGGCGGGGTCGATGATGGCGTCGACCCAGAGGCGGGC
>JBARBE010000373.1:0-12621 GCA_049792735.1 Candidatus Acidiferrum sp. | reverse complement strand
GAGCGCTGGCCCTCGCAGGGGAGCTATCGCTCACGTCCGCGATTTGCGCCAACGAATTCGCGCGCGCTCACCAAAAGCTGGCCCGCGGCCGCGATGCCGGACAGAAGGCCGACAATGGCTAACCGCTGGTGGATTTACCAGCGAGAGCGCTTTCCTGTTTTGGCGCACACTCCGCTCATTGCGGCCTTCAGTCTTTCCGCGGTCAGCTATTCGGCGCTGATTCGCGGAACCCATCACCTGCCCGGTTGGAAACCGTGCGTCGTTGCTTTTGCGAGTTCGTTTCTTTTTTTTCTTCAGCTTCGGCTTGCTGATGAGTTCAAGGATTTCGACGAAGATTCGCAGTATCGGCCCTATCGCCCCGTGCCGCGTGGCCTGATTAAGCTCAGTGAGCTCGGCTGGGTATGGGCTGGTTGTATCGCGATTCAGCTTGCGCTGGCGCTCTGGCTCGCGCCGAGACTGATCGTGCTGCTAGTGCTCACGTGGACCTATCTCTTGCTGATGAGCAAAGAATTTTTCGCGCGCCGCTGGCTGAAGGCGCGGCCAATCACCTACATGGTCACGCACATGGCCATCATGCCGCTGGTTGATCTCTATACCACTTCATGCGATTGGGTTCCCGCTGGCCTCTCCCGGCCGCCGCACGGTTTGCTATGGTTTCTCCTCGTCAGCTTCTTCAATGGCATGGTGGTTGAAATCGGCAGAAAGATTCGCTCGCCGCAAGATGAAGAAGCGGGCGTGGAGACGTACAGTTTTCTGTGGGGGCGGAGGAATGCCGTTCTTGCATGGCTAGCGATGGTGGCTTGTACCGCCGGGTTCGCATACGTCGCCGCGCGAGGAATCGGATTTGCTCGGCCTATCCTTATTCTGTTGCTGGGCTTGTTTTTTGTGGCTATTGCAGTCAGCGTGTTCTTTCTCCGTGGCGCAATTGCTAAGCGAGGAAAGTTTGTCGAGGCCATGGCGGGCGTGTGGAGCCTGCTGATGTATCTCAGCCTGGGCTTCGTGCCGATGCTATTGCGGCAATGGGGTGTGGCATGACCCGTTTCGTTTTCCGCGAGGGGGGATTACAGGAACTTGGCGGCAAGGCCCTGGCGCTGCTGCGGCTCGAGCAGGCCGGTCTGCCCATTCCAGCGTGGTTCGTGATCTCGCCGCCGGCATTCAAAGCATCGCTCACCAGAGAGCAAGTCGACGCGGTCTCGTCCGATCGAGTTGAACGCGTGAAGGCGGAATTACTTTCGCTTAAGCCATCGGATGAAATCCTTCGCGAAGTTGCGGATGCCCTGCGGGATTTGTGCTGCGATGGAAGCCGCTTCGCGGTACGGTCGTCGGCCGTCGATGAAGACGGCTCGCAGCATTCGTTTGCAGGGCAGTTCGATACGTTTCTGTTTGTCGATCCGCGGGAAATAAGCGCAAAAATTGCGGCAGTATGGCGTTCGGGATTCGGCGAGCGCATTCTCGAATATCGGCGCCAGCATGGGCTAGCGAGTTCATTGTTTTCTGCCCCAGCCGTTCTGGTCCAGAGAATGGTCAACGCTGACGTATCGGGGGTAGCTTTCAGCGCGGACCCGGTCAGCGGCCGGCGTTCTGTGGCGATTGTTTCTGCTGTGCCGGGTTTGGGGACAGCGCTGGTTGGCGGGGAAGCAGCGGCGGATGTGTTCAAAGTCGATCGCAGCGGCGCCATCGTCGATCGAGCGATCGTGCGAAAAAATATTTCTCATCTATTTGATCCCGCGGCGGACGAAGGCGTCTCCGAGGTGGTGCTAAGCGAGGCCGAAGGTCTGAAGCCTGCGCTAAATGACAAACAAGCCGTTGCCATCGCCGACCTGGCGCGGCGTGCAGCTCACGCGTTCGGAAGTCCGCAGGACATCGAATGGGCCATCGAAGGCGACAATTTATTTCTGTTGCAATCACGCCCGATCACAACTCTCCGTGATCTCCCCGATCCGGAAGGCGCGCTAAATTTGTGGGACAACAGCAACATCACGGAAAGCTATAACGGTGTTACGACGCCCCTGACATTTTCCTTTGCGCGCTACATCTACGAAGGAGTCTATCGACAATTCTGCGTCATCCTGCGCGTTCCGAAAGCCAAAATCGCAAGCAACGAGCGCACTTTCAGCCGCATGCTGGGGCTGATCCGCGGACGCGTCTACTACAATCTGCTGAATTGGTACCGAGTGCTGGCGCTGCTGCCCGGCTTCACTGTGAATCGCCACTTGATGGAACAAATGATGGGAGTGCGCGAGAGCCTTCCGGATGAAGTCGCGCACGAACTCGAGCAAGCCAGCACAGGCGAACGAATCCTCGACGCGCTGCGCAGCGTGCGCATGGTGCTTGGCCTGGCGGGGAACTATTTGACGTTGGACCGGCAGATCGAAAGGTTTTATGGACGGCTGAATGAAGCGCTGGCTGCGCCTCCGACGCGGTTTGAGGATATGCGCCTCGACGAACTTGTGGCGCATTACTACAAGCTCGAACAGAGCTTGCTGTCGCGATGGGACGCGCCTCTGGTCAACGATTTTTTCGCCATGATTTTTCACGGCGTTTTTCGCAAGCTCACGGAACGCTGGTGCGGCGACGCCAACGGTATGCTGGCTAATGACGCAATTCGTGGACAGGGGGACATCATCAGTCTCGAGCCCGCCGCGCGCGTTCGCGAAATGGCGCGAGTCGCTGCTGCGCATCCTGAACTGGTCGCGGCTCTGCGAGAAGCGCCGGTGGCGAAAGTAGTTCGTGCTGTGCGCGAGTATCCAGATTTTTCGGCGCTTTATGATGCGTATCTCGCGAAGTTCGGCGATCGCTGCCTCGAAGAATTGAAATTGGAAAGCGAAACTCTTCACGAAGATCCGCTGGTGCTCCTCAGGAATATCGGCGAGGTCGCGAGCGCCGTTTCCTCGACGCCGACGCCGCGGGTGGAGATTCCTTCCGCGCAGCAGGCCGAGGGGGAGATGCGGGCAGCTTTGTCGGGTTCGCCTCTGCGCCGCTGGACATTATTTTGGGTGATGCGCCAAGCGCGTAAGCGCGTGCGAAATCGTGAGAATCTTCGCTTTGAGCGCACGCGCCTCTTTGGCACGATTCGCCGGCTCTTTCTGGAAGCAGGCCGGCGTTTGCAAGCCATCGGGCGGCTCGACGATCCTCGCGATATTTTCTATCTTGAGCTAGGAGAAATACTCGCCTTCAACGACGGAACGGCAACCACCGCGGACCTTCGTTCTCTTACAGCCGTAAGAAAACAAGAATTCGCGGCCTACCGCGAAGGAGCAGCTCCCGCCGAACGCTTCGAGACTCGCGGCCCGGTCTATCACGCGCAAGCGTATCGTTCGAGCAAGCCTAGCGAAGCGATGCACAGCAGCGGCGAAGAGCGGCACGGTTTGGGCTGCTGTCCCGGTGTCGTGCGCGGAATTGCACGCGTCGTGCGCGATCCGAAACACGCGCTATTGACCTCAGGATGCATCTTGGTCGCCGATCACACCGATCCCGGCTGGATCATGCTGTTTCCGTCGGCCAGCGGTCTGCTTGTTGAACGAGGCAGCCTGCTCTCGCACTCAGCGATCGTGGCGCGCGAACTGGGAATTCCAGCGGTGATATCGATTCCGGGACTGCTCGATTGGCTCCAGGATGGCGACGAAGTCGAGCTCGATGGCGCCGCCGGAATCGTCCGCCGTCTCGCGTCAAAAGAAACCCATGCGTAGCGAAGCAGCCGAGCGCGCTGATTTTTCCGGCATTCGTTACGCGCAATGCTGGGAGGATGCTGACGTTTTGCTCTCCGCGCTCGAGCCGGGTCCTGGGAAACGTTGCCTCTCGATTGGTTCGGCGGGAGACAACACACTTGCCCTCTTGTCGTGCGATCCGGAAAGCGTGCTAGCGCTCGACCTCAGTCCGGCGCAGCTCGCGTGTCTCGAACTGCGCGTCGCTGCCTATCGAGTGCTGCAGCACGGCGAACTGCTCGAGCTGATTGGCAGTATCGATAGCGACTCGCGCCCGCGCCTCTATCAAGCCTGCCGCAAACATCTTTCCGCTAGAGCGCTCGCGTTTTGGGATGAGCGCCCGGATTTGATAGGCGCGGGCATCGGTGCGGTCGGCAAATTCGAACACTACTTCCGCTTGTTCCGCGAAAAGGTGTTGCCGCTGGTGCATTCGCGCATCCGTGTCCGAGAACTATTGCGTCCAAAATCCCAAGACGAGCGGCGCTCATTCTATGACAGCCAATGGAACAGTCTGCGGTGGCGCCTCATGTTCCGGATGTTTTTTTCGCGAAAGCTGATGGGCTTGCTCGGCCGCGATCCGGACTTTTTCCGCTACGTCGAAGGCAGCGTCTCCGAACGAATACTCAAACGTACGGAGTACGCGCTGACGGAGTTGGACCCAGCGGCGAATCCCTACATTCAATGGATCCTCACCGGGCGTCATAACGGCGCGCTTCCTGCGGCGCTGCGAGAAAAGAGCTTCGAACCGATTCGCCGCAATCTCGATCGTTTAGAATGGCGTAGCGGTTCGCTGGAAGAATCCCTCGGCCAGGGGCAGAAATTCGATTGTTTCAACCTGAGCGACATCTTCGAGTACATGTCGCCCTCGGCTTATGAGCAACTGTTGAAGCTGATCGTCTCGAGCGCGCGCCCTGGAGCGCGCCTCGCATACTGGAACATGCTGGCGCCGCGTCATCGCCCCGACTCACTCGCCACGACTTTGCGGCCGCTCGCCGAATTGAGTTCGCAATTGTTCGCGCGCGATCAGGCATTTTTTTACAGCGCGCTGGTGGTGGAGGAGGTTCTATGACTCCGCGCGACGCAGTAGCCATGGCGGCGGTACTGGCCTGCGCGCTGACGATGCTTTTTCTGCTTCGCCTCTACCGCAAATGGCGGGGCGCGGATGGCGAGTGGGTGCGCAAACTGGCGCACATCGGGACCGGGCTGATCTCCATCAGTCTCCCATGGATATTTTCAAACCGCGTACCGATTTTTATTATTTGCGGAGCTTCGATCGCGTTGCTCCTGGCGATTCGGTATTTGCCATTGATCCGCAATCGCTTGTCGGGCGTGCTGGATGACGTAGGCCGCGAATCCTGGGGAGAAATCTATTTTCCCGTTTCGGTCGCGTTGCTCTACCAGTTCGCGCAGGGCAGCAAACTGCTATACGCCGTTCCCTTGGTTGTCCTTACGCTCGCCGACACGGTCGCGGCGCTGACCGGCGCCGAGTATGGTAGGCATGAATACAGTGCCACTGGCGCAAGAAAAAGCATAGAAGGCTCGATCGCCTTCTTCTGCGCTGCCTTCTTCAGCGTAAACGTCGCCCTAGTCGTCTTTTCCGATGTCGGACGCATCGAGACTCTGCTCATTTCGCTCGATATCGCCATCATCGTCATGCTGCTCGAAGCGATTGCCTGGCGCGGGCTGGACAACATCTTTATTCCTCTGGGCGTATTCATTTTGCTGCAGCTATACATGGCCATGCCCTTGATCCAGCTATGGGACCGCTTTCAGGTTGCCGTGGTGCTTGTCATTCTGGTCACCGCCTACGGCCGCAAGACAACGCTTCAAGGCAGTGCGTTGCTGGCGGCGGCGTTGGTGCTCTACGTTTCCTGGGCACTGGGAGGATGGCAGTGGCTGATTCCGCCGGCCATCTTACTCCTCGCCTATACTTTCTTTTTTCCGGGGAAAATTACCGCGGCGGATCGCACGCACAATGTCTACGCGGTTCTCAGTATTGCTTCCGTAGGATTCGTGTGGCTTTTTCTTTTTCGCATTTGGCAGCAGCCGCAGCTTTTGTTTCCATACACGCTGGCGTTCGCCATTCAGCTTGCTCTCGTTGCTTGGAATTTGCTTTATCCGCGGTACTCCTCGGCCCGTTTGGTGATGGTTGCCTGCGTCTTGGTTTCGTGGGCGCTAATGTTTGTGCCTTACGTGCTGATTGAAAAATTGACTCGCTTGGCGCTGCTGCAATCCGCGGCCGCTTTGGTCATCTGCCTGGCCGCATTCGCGGTGTTTTACTCGTTTGAGCCGCGCCGCGATGGCATTTATCCCGCGACTACCGCGCGTTGGCTGCGGCAGACCGGCATCGTATTGCTGGCGACTCTGGCGGCCAGGGTGTTTTGAACATGCGAGTCATTCCTACGGCTGACGCTTCCAAAATCCCAGGGTTAGTTGGAGCTGCGTCGCTTCCGCGTTTTAACGCTGCGGATTTCGAGAACCAACATGCCGATCTCCATCTATCCGCCGTGTCCGAGAGCACGGAAGTGCGGGCACGCTGCTCGCTTTGGTGGAATCAAGTCCCATCCTTCGAACAGCACCGCCTTGGAGTGATCGGTCACTACGCCGCCGCGGACGAGGGCGCGGCGGCCGCGGTTTTGGCGGCCGCGCAGGAGCGCTTGCGCGCGGCATCGTGCACGCTCGCAGTGGGCCCGATGAACGGAAATACGTGGCGGAGTTATCGCTTCGTGACCGAGCGCGGCGACGAACCGGCTTTTTTTCTGGAGCCGGCGAACCCGCCGGAGTGGCCGCTGCAATTCGAACGCGCCGGTTTTTCGCCGTTGGCGTCCTATTTCTCGGCTCTGAATAGCGACTTGTCGCGCCCCGATCCACGAATAGAGGCGCTTGAAAAAAAGATAGCAGATGCGGGAGTTGTCATTCGTCCGGCAAGCGTCGATCTGCGAAGCGAAATGGAAAAGATTTATGCGGTGAGCCGGATTTCCTTCCAGCAAAACTTCTTGTACACCGAAATTCCAGAAGCGGACTTCATTGCCATGTACGAACCAGTATTGCCCGTGGCGCGTTCTGAGCTCGTGCTGATTGCCGAGCGCGCCGGCCAGTGCGTTGGCTATCTGTTCGCTATCCCCGATCTTGCGCAGAAGGCGCGCGGTCTCGCGGTGGACACATTCATCCTCAAAACGGTTTCCATTCTTCCGCAACCGGAACTTCGCGGCCTGGGAACGTTGCTGGTGGCGAGCGCCCAACAAATTGGCCACGAAATGGGTTTCCGCCGCTGCATTCATGCGCTGATGTTCGAGAACAACACGTCGCTGAACATCAGCCGTCACTATGCCGAGGTGATGCGCAAATACACGCTCTTTTCCAAGGATCTGGCGAAATGAATATCGCCGAGATTTTGTTGCAGCGCGTCGCGGAAATGGGAGACGGTGCGGCCATCGTCGATGTGCATCGGAATCGTGACCGTAATTACAGCTTTCGCGATTTGGATATCGTGACGGCGCGAGCGGCTGCGCGGTTGACGAGCGCAGGTTTGAAGCAGGGCGATGCCGTTCTGCTGCTCCATCCGGTAGCCGCCGAACTATACGTCGTCCTCATCGCGCTATTTCGCGTGGGGTGCGTTGCGATGTTTCTCGATCCCTCCGCCGGACGAACGCACGTCGAGCGCTGCTGCGCGATTTTTCCACCTAAAGCCTTTTTCGGCAGCCCGAAGGCGCAGTTGCTGCGCTGGACGATCCCAGCCCTTCGCCGTGTTCCCAAAGCGTTCTGTTCGGGCTGGTTTCCGGGCGCACAGCGGCTGGATCCAAGCACGCAATCGACGCCTTCGAGCGCGATCGTTCCCCTTAGTTCCGATGCGCCTGCGCTAGTCACTTTTACCAGCGGAAGCACTGGGCAGCCTAAGGCTGCACTGCGTACACATGGTTTCCTGCTGGCGCAACATCGCGCGCTTGAGGCCAGCCTGGCGTTGCAGCGGGGCACGCGAGACCTGACCACTCTTCCGATCTTTGTCCTCGCGAATCTAGCTTCCGGCGTGACGAGCATCTTGCCTGATGCGGACCTACGCTCGCCCGGCAAGATCGCTCCACGGCCAGTGCTGGAGCAAATTCGGCGGCACAATATTCAGACGACCGCGGCCTCACCGGCGTTCCTTTCGCGGCTCCTGGACGAGTGCGAATCCAGCGGCACGGCAATCCCATCTTTGTCGAGCATCTACATAGGCGGAGCGCCGGTTTTTCCGGGACTTCTCCGCAAGACCCATCAGCTTTGTCCCAATGCCAAAGTCACGGCGGTCTACGGCTCGACGGAAGCGGAACCCATGGCCGAAATTTCGCTCTCAGATATTTCGAAGGAAGATTTCGAAAGCATGGAGCAAGGCAAAGGGCTTCTCACCGGCCGGCCCGTAGCGTCGATTTCTTTACGCGTCATCCGCGAAAACTGGGGCGTGCCGATTCCGCCGCTCGATGCACCGGATTTCGAACGGCTTCGCATGGCGGAGGAAGCGCCCGGTGAGATTGTCGTTTCCGGTGGCCACGTCTTGCCGGGGTACCTCAACGGAGAAGGCGACGCGGAGACAAAGTTCGAGGTGGATGGAGTGCGCTGGCATCGAACGGGAGATCTTGGATACTTGGACGCTGCGGGACGGCTCTGGCTGCTCGGCCGATGCAGCGGCAAAGTTCAGGATGAACGCGGCACGCTCTATCCCTTCGCCGTCGAATGCGCGGCGATGCAGACTCCCGAAGTTCGACGCGCCGCTTTGGCTGCGGTCGATAGGCGGCGCGTGCTCGCTATCGAAGGCGAAAAAACATTGTCAGCGGAAGCGATGATGCGGTTACTCTCTTGGGCGCAAATGGATCAAGTCGTCTTTTTGGATCGCGTCCCCGTCGACAAGCGCCACAACGCCAAGGTCGATTACGTCGAACTGGACCGCATGCTGAGAAGCGCCATCAAGAAGCTCTGACCCGGCGCCAACATCGTTTTCATCATTGAGACACGGGATGCAGCATCATTTGCAGGCCGTTCTTGGGGCGAAGCGTAATGCCCGGGAGCGGCAATACCGAATGGCCCGGTGCGAGTTCGAGATGAAACGCCTGCATCACCATCGGCACAATCAGTCGCGCTTCCATCATGGCAAACTCGGCGCCGATGCAGAAACGTGGTCCGCTGCCGAACGGAATGTAACCCCGCGGCTTGCTGCTAAACCGTGTGGGATCGAAACGCTCGGCGTTCGGCCAGAAGTTTTCATTGCGGTGCAGCACGTACGGGCTGATCACGATACTTGAACCGGCCGGAATGTGGAATCCTCCAATCACATCGTCCGCTATGGCTCGGCGTTCGATCACCCAGATTGGCGGGTACAATCGCATCGCTTCCTGAATGACCGTGGTAGTGAATTTGAGCTGCGGCAGATTTTCGATGGCAGGTACGCGGCCGCCGAGCACTGCGACTAGCTCGGCGCGCAATTCACGTTCGGCCTCTGGGTTCTGCGACAGCAAATAAAACGTCCAGGAGAGCGCGTTGGCCGTTGTTTCGTGCCCCGCGAGCAGAAACGTAATCGCCTCGTTGCGCAGCTCGAGATCGCTGAGTCCTTCTCCGGTTTCTTCGTCGCGCACATCGAGCAGCATCGAGAGAAGGTCACTTTTGGCGCTGTTGCCGGCGCGATGCGCAGCGATGATGCCGTACACAATTTGATCTAGCACCTGCATAGCGCGTCGAAATCGGAGGTTCGCGGGCGTGGGGACGAACGCCGGCAAATCGAGGATGTTTCCCCAACTCTGGAAGGTGTGTGTCAGCACCACCTCCATCGCGTGCTCGACGCCGCTCAGATCTCCGCCGACATCCGCGCCCAACAGAGTTTTGCCGACGATTGTGTAAGTCAGGCGCATCATCTCCGAAGCGAGCTCCAACGGCTCACCCGTGGCACCGTGGGCTTGCCAGCGCTGCAGCATTTCGGCAGTGAGCGTTGTCATCTGGCTCGCCAGGCCTGCGATGCGTTGCCGATGAAACGACGGCTGCATTAATCGGCGCTGGCGCTGCCACACATCGCCGTTGCTCGTGAGCAGGCCGTCGCCGGAAATCAAACGAATTTTCGAGGAGCTGCGCGTGGCTTTGTCGTAGTTGCGTGCGTGCGATTGCAGCACGTGTTCGACGTGGTCGGGATGATTGAGCAGGTGCACTACGAATGGGCCGATGCGAAAGTGGACCACGTCGCCGTATTCTCGCGAACTTTTCAACATCAGGCCGAGAACGTCGCGGCGAAATGCCCGGAGATTTCCCGTCAGCAAATCGCCGCGCGGTCCCGGAGCAATCTTGGATTTGATCATTCGCGGATTATTTTTGCGTAGGGTTCGAGGGCGGCGACGGAGGCACGGGGCGCTTGGTCATTTCGGCGCCGGTGATGACGGCGTTGCGAATTTGGCCGAAGAGATCGGTCAGCGTGTCGGGCGTGTGGGGAATTAGGATGGTGTTGCTGTGATCGTTGGCGGCGATATCTTTTAGAGTATCGAAATACTGCGTCATCAGGACGAGTTGCATGACGTCTTGAGGCGTCGAGCCGGGGACAGTTTTGGCGAAATCTTCGACGGAATCCTTTAGGCCGGAGATGATGGCTTTGCGCTGGTTGGCGATGCCTTCGCCTTGGAGGCGTTTGGATTCGGCTTCCGCTTCAGCCTGCTTGACGAGGAGCATCTTGTTGGTTTCGGCGCGGGAGACGGTGGCTTCGCGTTCGCGTTGCGCGGCGTTGATGTCATTCATGGCGGCTTTCACTTTGAGGTCGGGGACGATGTCGGAGATGAGGACTTTGACTATCGAGTAGCCGTACTCCTTCATGGAAGCGTCGAGGTTGTCGCGCAAATCAGTGGCGATGGAGGCTTGATTGAGGAAGGTATCGTCGAGCTTCATTTTGGGGACGTGGCCGAGCACGACGTTATAGACCATGGACTCGATTTGCTTGACGGGATCGGTAAGCTTGTAATATGCGGCTTCGACGGAATCCGGAATCACTTTGTATTGGATAGAGACGGGGATTTGGACGAAGACGTTGTCCTGCGTTTTTGTTTCGACTTTCACGTCGAACTGCTGGACTTTCATGCTCATGCGCTGGACGACCGCTTCGATGTATGGCGTTTTCCAATTGAGTCCGGGACCGGCGACGCGGGCGAACTTGCCGAGGCGCTGAACGATGGCGACCTGGGAAGTCTCGACGGTGAAAAAGGAACCGAGGACCACGCTCAAAACGAGAATCACAATGATTACGAAGAAAATGAAGAAAAGCATGCCTTCGGCGCCCATGTTTTCGCTCCTTATCGCTAGTCCATCGAGAGAAAATTTGATAAACGGCGCCGCGCCGGCATGGCGACAGAAACCCGAGAGTGACGATGGCCGTTGATTGCGCCCATCGCGGATCGGCAACCGTTGGATGGCGCCAATGTAGCATGTTCGACGGCGGGCATGTATGGTATTCGTCTTGAACGGGCTAGGCGTTGTCGTGATTGCAAACGAATGCTGGTGGAAGTGCGGGGAAGAGGTAAAGGAAATACAGGAAGTAAAGGAAGTAGGGGATAAAGACGAACATGGGAAATCGGAGAGAATTTTTGCAGGTTTCGGCGGTTGCGTTGGCGACGGGATTGGGTGTGGGGAGAATCGCACGCGCGGGCGCGGTGGACGAGTTGGGCGCGCGCGGAGAGGGAGGGGCGAGCCCCTCCCCTACATTTGAGGTCGAGCGGTTGGAGAATTCGGGCGACGGGCAGGGGACGGCGATGCAGAGAGCGTTTGGAAATGAGGGGAAAAAGGCGCTGCGGATGGGAGTGATTATCGGGATTGGGGAGGATCCGGACGCGGCGATGGCGAAGGTGAAGGCGCTGGGATTGCCGACGTGCCAGGCGTTTGTGACGGAATTCGACGACGGGTTGGCGGGGAAGTTGACGAAGGCCCTGGAGAAATATGGGATTGAGGCGACGTCGATTGTGGTGGGTGGGCCAGGAAAGGAAGTGTGGGATTTTTATGGCGGGCCGCTGACGATTGGGTTGGTGCCGCGGGAGACGCGTGCGGCGCGCGTGGCGCAGATCAAGAAAGCGTCGGACTTTGCGAAGCAAGTTGGCGTGCCGGCGGTGCAGACTCATTGCGGATTTATTCCGGAGAATCCGAATGAGGAGTTGTACAAGGAGAC
Organism: Candidatus Acidiferrum sp.; assembly: GCA_049792735.1. Lineage (GTDB taxonomy): Bacteria > Acidobacteriota > Terriglobia > Acidiferrales > UBA7541 > Acidiferrum. The sequence goes on along the minus strand of JBARBE010000373.1, from coordinate 756 downwards.
AGTCGCGGCGATGCGCGAAGTGGCCGCGTATTGCAGGCGGAACGGGCAAAATTTCCGGTACGAGACGGGGCAGGAGACGCCGATAACGCTGGTGCGCGCGATCCAGGATGTCGGGTTGGACAATCAGGGAGTGAATTTTGATTTGGCGAATTTGATTTTGTATGGGAAGGCGAATCCCGTCGATGCGATTGAGATTCTTGCGCCGTATGTTCAGGGGATTCATGCGAAGGACGGGCTCTGGCCGACGAACCCGAAGGAGTTGGGAGAGGAAGTGGCGATCGGGAAGGGCAAGGTGGATTTTCCGAGAATTGTGGCGCGGTTGAAGGAGATGAAGTATCCGGGAGCGGTGACGATCGAGCGGGAGATTTCGGGGCCGCAGCAGATGGAAGATGTGCGGAGGGAGAAGGAGTATTTGGAGCAGTTGATTGGATGAGAAGAAAGGGAAGTCGACAGTCGATAGTTGAAAGTCGAAAGCTTCGGAAAGAGAAGAGCACAGACTGAAGTCCGTGTACCACCAAGAGAGGGCCCCCTCCCCCCTTTTGGAAATGTTCATTCTAAAGGGTTTTAAGTCCTTTGTTTTGAAACTGCGCATTCTAAAGGGGTTACGGGGGAGTTTTGCGGAACTGCGTATTCTAAAAGGGTTAGGGGCGGAGGTTCGAGGAGCGGGGTTTAAAGTCGAATGTCTAAAGTTGAAGTCAGCGGGATAGCGAGGATGAAGTGTGGCGGAGCGACGGAGGCGGGAAACAAGGCAAGTTC
>JBARBE010000372.1:0-2526 GCA_049792735.1 Candidatus Acidiferrum sp. | reverse complement strand
CCGTCGGCCTGAAACTCTGGAAAGGCACGCTCACCGTCACCAAGCGCGTCTCTCCCTTCTCGCTCTATCGCACCGACCTCGCCAGCTTCACCATGGGCCGCTACAACCCCAAGGACGCCGAAGGCTTCATCAACCTTTTCGCTCTTCCGGTCACAGTCCGTCCCAAAGCCAAAGCCGAAGGAGCCCACGACTAATCTCTGTAGGGGAGGGGCTTGCCCCTCCCTAGTAGGGGCACGGCACGCCGTGCCCTCTGCTCAGCAACCGATAAAGAATGCCAATGACCGAACGCAAAGATGACCGCCTCTGGGGAGGACGCTTCGAGCGCGAGCCCAACGCTCACTTCGACGCGTTCCAGCGCTCCTTCGCGTTCGATCGCCGCCTCCTGCCATACGAAATCACAGTCGATCGCGCCTGGGCCAAAGCCCTAGAACCCATCGGCATTTTCACGGCCGCCGAAGTAACGCAAACTCTCGCTGCCCTTGATAAGATTTCCAACCGCGCAAAAAAAGATCCCGCCTGGGTCGACACCTTCGGCGCCAACGCCGAAGACGTCCACCACTTCGTCGAAAAAGCCCTAGTCGAAGAACTAGGCCCCCTCGGCTGGAAACTCCACACCGGCCGTAGCCGCAACGAACTCGTCGCGACCGATTTTCGTCTCTTCGTCATCGACGCCGCCGCCGAAATCCAGTGCGGTTTGTCTGTTCTCCTGAATGCCCTTCTGGCGCAGGCCAAGGCAAACATCACCGTCCCCATGGCTGGCATGACACACATGCAGCATGCGCAACCCATCCTGCTGTCCCATTTCCTGCTAGCTCACGCCGAAGCTTTCGCTCGCGATAGCACTCGTCTGCAACAGGCCGCAGCGAGCGCCGACGCCTGCCCCATGGGCTCGGGCGCTCTCGCCGGAAACTCCTTCGGCATCGACCGCGACGCCATTGCTCGCGCACTCGGCTTCTCCAAAATCACCGCGAATAGCCTCGACGCCGTCAGCGATCGCGATTTCGCCCTCGACTATCTTTTCGCCCTCACCGGCATCGCCACGCATCTCTCTCGCCTCGCCGAAGATTTCGTGATTTTCGCGTCGCAGGAATTTGCGTACGTGGTTCTCCCCGACGAATATTCCACCGGCAGCAGCTTGATGCCGCAAAAGAAGAATCCAGACTCTTGGGAACTGATACGGGGAAAGTCGGGCCGCATCACCGGCGCGCTCCTTGGACTGCTCACCACGCTCAAAGGCCTGCCCACGAGCTACCAGCGCGATTTACAGGAAGACAAGGAAGCTCTCTTCGCCGCGCACGATCAGGTTGGTGACATGCTTTCCGTGGCCGCAGGCGCGCTCGCCGGCATGCAGTTCCGTGAAGACCGCCTCCGCGCCGCCGCCTCCAATCCGCTCCTCTTCGCCACCGATGCCGCCGACTACCTCGTCCACAAAGGCGTTCCCTTTCGCCAGGCGCACGATCTCATCGGCAAGATTCTCCGCGAAGCCGAGCGCCAAGGGAAACCCTGGACACAGCTTTCACTCCCCGATGTCCAGAAAGTTTCTTCGCTCTTCGAAAAAGACTTTCTCGCGCAGCCCTCCGTCGAAGCCGCCATTGCCACGAAGACCGTCCCTGGCGGCACCGCACCCGAAGCCGTCCGGAAAGCCATCGCCGATCTGGAAGAACGTCTCAACAAAAAAACCAGCAAAATAGGAGCCACGCCATGAGCCTGCAATCCGCAATCCAGCAGCAAAACCAAACCTCCATCCTGGAGGAGAGGAGGTCCCTTCCGGGAGCGCCGCGCTAATCACACGGATATTCCCTTGATGAAACACGCACTCTCCGAAGCTTCTCTCCCACGCGGTTTTCGTTTCGCCGCGACCGCTTGCGGCCTGAAAAAAACCGGCGCGCTCGATCTCGCTGTTATCTCCAGCGACGTCCCGGCTTCCGCCGCTGCGGTCTTCACGCAAAATCTCGTCGTCGCCGCTCCCGTCACGATCTCCAAGGAACATCTTCGCGCCTCTAAAGGCCGCATGCGCGCCGTGATCGTGAATTCCGGCAACGCGAATTGCGCAACGGGCTCCTCGGGTCACGCCGCGGCTCTGAAAACCGTTGCGGAAACAGCTAAGCGGCTCGGTTGTACGGCCAGCGAAATCATTGTTTGCTCCACTGGCGTGATTGGCGTGCCATTGGCGGTCGATAAAGTTCTGCGCTCGCTACCAAAGCTAAGTCGCAATCGCCGCCCTTCCGCGCGTTCCTTTGCGGAGCTTTCGCTCGCCATTTGCACCACCGACACCCGTCCGAAAACCGCAGGCGCTTCCTTCAAAATGGCCGGCAAGAAAATTCACTTGGTTGGTTGCGCCAAAGGCGCCGGCATGATCCATCCCAATTTGGCGACGATGCTCGCCTTCATAGTCACGGACGCCGCGATCGCTCCGCCGCTCCTGCAAAAAACACTGCGTGACGTTTGCTCGCGCACGTTTAACTGCATCAGCATCGACGGCGACTCTTCAACAAATGACACCTTGCTCGTTTTCGCCAACGGCGC
>JBARBE010000371.1:0-2180 GCA_049792735.1 Candidatus Acidiferrum sp. | reverse complement strand
TTTCAGGCCATGCTCGGCTCGTATTACGAGAAGACCCAGCGCGTCGTTGCACTAACGAAAGGGCTGGGCGGCAGCGAACGCGCGGCGTTGTTGTGCAAGTGCGACCTCACCACCGACATGGTGAAAGAGTTCACGGATCTGCAAGGCATCGTCGGCGGCCTCTACGCCCGCGCGCAAGGTGAATCCGAAGAAGTCGCACAAGCCATCTACGATCACTACAAGCCCCTCAGCATGGAAGACGAAATTCCCTCGACGGCCGCGGGCCGCATCCTGAGCCTTGCCGACAAGTACGACACGCTCACCGAATGCCTAAAGGTCGGCATGACGCCTACCGGATCCCGAGACCCATTCGGCCTTCGCCGCGCCGCCCAGGGTGTCGTGCGCATTATCGTGGAGGGCCGGGTGAAAGCACCGCCATTAGAAGGCGAATTCCTGCGGGACCGCGCCGAATACTACTTCCGCGACGTTCGCGGCTTCGCCTACGACGAAGTCCGCGCCTGCATGGCGGCCGGTTGGGCCGATCTCATCGATCTGGAGTCGCGCTTGCTGCGCGTCAAAGCGATTCGCACCACGCCCGACTTCGAACCCATCGCCGCCAGCTTCAAGCGCATCAAAAACATCCTGAAGCAGGCTTCGTTCTTCAACTCGCACACATTGGATGTAAACCTATTGGAAGCGGGACCGGAACAGGATCTCTACTTTGAGACGCGCCGTACACACGGGCAACCTCTCGAATCGAGAATCGGGCCCTTGCGGCCGAAGATCGATCTGTTTTTCGACAAAGTGCTAGTGAATGCGCCAGATTCCAAGGTTCGGTTGAACCGCCTGACGCTGCTCCAGGGGCTTCTAGCTGAATTTTCCGAGATCGCTGACTTCTCGGTAATCGTCTCAGAAAGGCAATCATGAAAAAATACGTTTACGCATTTGGCGGCGGCACTGCCGACGGCGACGGAAAAATGAAAGACGTTCTCGGCGGCAAAGGCGCTGGCCTGGCCGAGATGAGCCGCGCGGGCGTTCCCGTGCCTCCCGGATTCACCATCTCCACCGAAGTCTGCAACATCTATTTCCAGAACAAGAACAGCGTGCCCAAGGACATCGGCGATGAGATCGCGCAATCGCTCGCCTGTCTGGAACAGAAGATGGGCAAAAAGCTCGGCGATGCCAATGACCCGTTGCTCGTGAGCGTGCGCTCCGGCGCCAAGTTCTCCATGCACGGCATGATGAACACCATCCTGAATCTGGGGTTGAACGACAAAAGCGTCGAAGGCCTGGCTAAAAACAGCGCCAATCCGCGCTTCGCGTACGACTGTTATCGCCGCTTCATCCAGATGTTCGGCGAAGTGGCGCTCGACATCGACATGCACAAGTTCGATCACATCTTCGACGAACGCAAGAAGAAGGCGAAGGTCAAGCTCGATACGGACTTGTCGGCCGAAGATCTGAAAGCGGTGATCGGCGAATACCAGAAGCTGGTGAAGAAAGAGAGCGGCAAGCCGTTTCCGCAAGACGCGCGCGAGCAGCTCGCCATGTCGCGCGACGCTGTGTTTCGCTCCTGGTGGGGCAAGAACGCGGTTACTTACCGGCGCATGGAAAAAATCCCGGACGAAATCGGTACCGCTGCCAACGTGCAGGCCATGGTGTACGGTAACCTGGGCGAGACTTCGGGCACCGGCGTCGGCTTCACGCGCAATCCCGCCACGGGCGAAAGAGTTTTCTGGGGCGAGTTTCTGTTGAACGCGCAGGGCGAGGATGTGGTGGCGGGCATTCGCACACCGCTGCCCATTTCGGATCTCGAGAAAGTGATGCCCGATGCGTATCGTCAGCTTCGCGATATCACTTCGAATCTCGAAAAGCACTATCGCGACATGCAGGATTTCGAGTTCACCATCGAAAACGGCAAGCTGTACATGCTGCAAACGCGCAATGGGAAACGCACCGGCGCGGCCGCGCTGCGCGTCGCGGTGGAAATGGTGAAGGAAGGCTTGATCGACAAGAAGGAAGCTGTGCTGCGCGTCGCTCCGCCGCAGCTCGATCAGTTGCTGCATCCGTTATTTGACGCGGCTTCGCTCAAAACGCTCACCAAGATCGCAAACGGCATCGATGCCTCACCTGGTGCGGCGGTGGGGCGGGCTGTTTTTGACGCCGATCAGGCTGTCGAAAACGTCAAGAAAGGGCCGGTG
>JBARBE010000370.1:0-3821 GCA_049792735.1 Candidatus Acidiferrum sp. | reverse complement strand
GAGGACGCCTACGAATTGCTCCTGCAACATGCTGCCGAACACGGAGCAAACGCAGTCATATCCATGCGCTACGACGCCACGGAAGTCATGCAGGGCGTCACCGAAGTGCTGGCCTACGGCACTGCCGTACAGGTTGAGCGCATCTCCTAGATCACAATCGAACTGTTTGTCGGCGGCCTTCTTTGGCGTTCGCGGCAAGCGGCCTCCAATGGTAAAATCTCGCCTCCCATGTATTGCTCTTCCTGCGGCGCACAAGTTTCTTCATCGGGGCGATTTTGCTCCTCTTGCGGCGGGGCGCTCGATCTAAACACAGCGGCCACCATCGACTCCGATGAACTGAACGGCGCGCAAGAGACCATCGCTCCTCCTTCGACCCCGCTTCCGCGCAAACCATCCTCCGCCCCGGCTCCGGTGCGTCCTGCGCGCACACCTTCCGGCAGCGGCTCCAGTGGAAAGCTCAGCAGCTCGGACCCCATCGGCGGCGGCCGCTTTTCGCCTGGCCAGATGATCGCCGAGCGCTATCGCGTCGTAGCCATCGCCGGCCGTGGCGGAATGGGAGAGGTCTATCGCGCCGAGGACATGAAGCTCGGCCAGGTCGTTGCCATCAAGTTTCTTCCTGAAGCGCTCTCGCAAGATGAAGCTGCCCTCGCGCGATTTCACTCCGAAGTTCGCATCGCGCGCCAAGTCTCCCATCCAAACGTGTGCCGCGTCTTCGATATCGGCGACGCGGACGGCGCCCCGTTTCTTTCGATGGAATATGTCGACGGGGAAGATCTCGCCTCCGTCGTTCGCCGCATTGGCAGGCTTTCGCCGGACAAAGCTACCGAAGTCGCCCGCCAAATCTGTGCAGGCCTCGCCGCCGCCCATGAGCGCGGCGTCATTCATCGCGATCTCAAGCCCGCCAACGTCATGCTCGATGGCGCTGGAAAAATCCGCATCACCGATTTTGGCCTCGCAGGAATCGCCGCAAGTATTCAGGGCGATGAGATTCGCGCCGGCACGCCTGCCTACATGGCTCCGGAACAACTCGCCGGAAAAGAAGTCACCACCAAGAGCGACATCTATTCGCTTGGCTTAATCCTCTACGAAATCCTCACCGGAAAACGCGCCTTCGAAGCATCCACACTTCCCGAACTCATTAAACTTCGCGAGCACGGCACAATCACCAACCCGTCGACTCTCGTGCGTGACCTCGATCCTCTGATCGAGCGCGTGATTCTCCGCTGCCTCGAAAGCGATCCGGTAAAGCGCCCGGTTTCCGCTCTGCAGGTTGCCGCTGCCCTTCCTGGCGGTGATCCTCTCGCCGCTGCGTTGGCCGCAGGCGAAACGCCTTCTCCGGAAATGGTTGCCGCCGCCGGCACAACCGAAGGCGTTCGTCCCGCTCTCGCTCTCGGGCTGCTGCTCACCGTGCTCGCGGGATTGGCTGGCTTTCTCTTTGCTCACGATCGCTCTCAGCTCATCAACAAAGTCACACTCGACGTGCCCACCGATGTGCTTGTTCATAAGGCCACTGAAATTATCAGCCGCCTCGGCTACGTAGCTGTCCCCGCCGACACAGCCTACGGCTTCGACTCCGACGGGGCCTACCTGCAATACATCCAGTCACACGTCAAGTCTCCCACTCGGTGGGACTCGCTCATGGACGATCGTCCGGCGGCCATCTATTTCTGGTATCGCCAGAGCCCGCGCGAGATGCGCCCCCAAAGATTTTTTTCCTCCGGCGGTGCGGGCGAAGTTACGACCTTCGATCCGCCCTTGAGCGTCACGGACATGGTTGATGTGGTTCTGGATACTCGCGGCCGCCTCATTCGCTTTGAAGCCGTCTCTCCCCAGAAAGACTCCCCCACCAAGGATCATCCTGCCACCGATTGGGATCGTTTGTTTTCAGCCGCCGAACTCGACCTCTCTGATTTTCATCCAGTCGAACCGGAGTGGACTCCCCTGCTTTGGGGTGATGCCCGTGCTGCCTGGTCTGGTTTCGTTCCTCATCATCCGGAAATTCCCCTGCGCATCGAAGCGGCGAGCTATCGCGGCAAACCAATCTACTTCGATCTTATTTATCCGTGGACCACTCCGGAGCGGAGCGTCCCCTACTCACCAACGCGCCAGCAGAGGATCGCCATGTTCATCGTCGTCAGCCTCTTCATGGGCATCCTCATTAGCAGCGTTTTCATCGTCCGATATAACCTTCGTCATAAGCGCGGCGATACACGCGGCGCACTCCGGCTCGGCACTTTCGCCTTCCTGACCTTCATGGCCATGTGGCTGCTCCGTGCGCATCACCTCGATAGTATTAACGAAATCGAGCTCATCCTGATCGCCTTCGGTTGGGGACTGCTGTACACCGCGCTGATCGTTATTCTCTACCTTGCCTTGGAACCCCTGGTACGCCGCCGCGCTCCGGAGACGCTCATCAGCTGGAGCCGTCTCCTGGCCGGCCAATTCCGCGACCCTCTCGTCGGTCGCGACTTGCTCATCGGCGTCGTCTACGGCGTCTTGCTGGTCCTTTATGAGATATCCGACAATTTTATTTTGCCGCTGTTTGGCAAGTTCCCGCCTATCCCCGGCCCCGTCGTCGGAGAGTCTTTGCTGGGCGTTCGCTTGGCTGTCGGCCTTCTTCTCTTTTATGTCCTTTATTTCGTATTCTACTCGCTGGCCGTTTTTTTCGTGCTTTCTCTGCTTCGTCTGATCCTGCGCAAGGATGCCCTGGCCTTTGTCGTTCTTGTTCTGCTGGGCGCGCTCGCCAGCGGCAGTGGAGAATACAGAGCCTTCGATTTTGCGGCTCTTGGTCTGATCTATGTTTCCTTCTTGTTTGTTTTGAAACGCTTCGGGTTATTCGTTCTTATCGTCGGATTGGTCGTTCAGAATGTGCTGCTCGTTCTTCCGACGACTGCCCGCTTGTCTCAGTGGTATGCCGCCCCGGCATTGGTCGGCCTGATCGCCATCGCCGCGCTCGCTTTTTACGGCTTTCAGGTCGCTCGGTCTGGGAAGCCGCTCTACGGCGATAGTCTTTTTGAAACTTAGCGCCGCGAGCCCACCTGCGCTTGTTCTTTTCTGCACAAAACAGAACCCGTCACCTGTGCCGCCAGGTTTTCCAAATCGTTCAACGCACGGCTAGCCGCAATCCTCGCTTTTTCCAGAAATGACGAATCCAGCAAAAAAGCGCATCGGTCCACGAACGGATGATTTGCCGCCTCGAATGGCTTGCGGCTCCGGCGCGTCGAACTATTCCTGGCCAGCAGGTCCTCGTACGTTTGCAAGTCCGTTTGAAAATCGAGCGCTTCTCCCGCGCTCCATTTTTGCTGCCGCGTTAGCGCCGTCAGAAATTTCCGCCGAAAAGCCGCCGCGTCTTTCCGTAGCATCGGCCGCGCCTTTCCTCTGCCAACGGCCGCTGGTTCGGCGTACGCGATTTCCAGAGCCCGCGCCGTCATCGCAAGCATCGCCTCGCGCCTGAGCAACTCCAGCAGATCGCGGTAAAGCGAAGCATGAACCTGCAAGGCGTGCCGTCCGTGTTCCACCACATACGAATCCACAAACCGTGGAACAATTCGCTCGCGCTGCAACCCTTCCGTGAGTTGCAGCGCCAGCTCTCCCGGCGCATCCGCCATAACGTGTTTCTCGCTCGCCATCATCCGCTCGTGTAGGGGCACAATACGTCGTACCCCTGTGAAGTCGACGACCATGGTAGCAGGAGTTCCATCCCGCTCTCCGCGGCCCGCCCAAAACAAAAAGCCCAGCGAAACGTTCTTCGCTGGGCTTTTCTTGTTCTCCTCTGACCGGTCCGCAGCTTGCGGTCTTCAAGCCGCTACTCAATACCCACT
>JBARBE010000369.1:0-5101 GCA_049792735.1 Candidatus Acidiferrum sp. | reverse complement strand
TTGACGGTGACTGTGATCTTGGCGCTGAGCGGCGCAGGCTGCAGCGACAACTCTGCCGAGCGCAACAAGGAAATTCGCGATGAGGCGGCAAAAGCCGCGGCGCAAGCCAAGCCTGCTGTCGAAGAAGCCACCAAAGCCGTAAAGGCCGCAGTAGAAGGCGCGAAAGAGGGCTGGGAAAGCGCCGGCAAGCAATTGGTGGACCTCAATTCCGCCAGCGAATCGGACTTGACCGGTTTGCCGGGCATTGGGAAACATGAGGCCAAGCGCATCATCGCCGGTCGTCCCTATGAAGACGCGCATGACCTCGTCAGCAAGAGAATTTTGAGCGAGAAGGCGTACGAGAAGTTAAAGGACGAAGTAACGGCGAAGTAGGCCAGCGCTTCAGTGCGCCGAGTGATGATTGAGGTCGCGGGAGAGCATCAGCTTTAGGGTCAACTGGTCTGCTCCGGCGCTCCAGCCCACACCAACGCCAGTTTCGACATCAACGAAGCCACCCTTGCGATCGACAACGGCCCATGTTTCATGAAATTGCTGGTTATGGGGGACGAAGCCGCGAAGAGGGCCGAAGCCGTCATATTCTTCCGCGGCAACCGCCCAGGTACCGTTGAGGTTGTAGGCGATGCGTCCTCCGGGGTTGAATTCGAGGCCTTTTACGCCGCCCGTGTAGTCCGTATCGAGGATCGGGTTGTAGATCAGATCCCAGCGATGCAAATGCAAGCCCACGATCGGTCGGAACTCGGAGGTGATGCGCCGGGACTCCCAATAGAGCGCATTCACGCTGAACTCGAAGTTCAAGCCATAGAAGAATTTGTGGTCACGCGCATGAGGCCGAACGAATAGTTCGCGAATCTTAAAGCCGTTGATCGTCGCTCCCTGATTCGTCGAGTAGAAACTGTACACCGGAAGATAGAGGCCCTGCTCGAACCAGGGCGTCACACCGTAAGCCCATTCGGCGGTGCCGTTGACCGAATCGTTCGCAATGATCGAGCCGGGGAAAGCCGGAGTCTGGCGGCCGATCGGAGTGAAATTCGTGTGGATCATCAAATTGAAAACACCGGGGTCGGCTATCACCGCGTCGTAGACCTGAATCTCGTCGGTTTGCGCAAGTGTCGCCAGCGGCGCCGCAAACACTGTGAACAGGAGGATGAGGAGAAGGCGCACTCCCATTTTCCCGAGCGGTTTCAACTTCGATTTCTCCTTGGATATGTGAGACGCACGCAAAGCGTTCTCCATTCGCAAGTACGACGCGCTGGCCGCACGCGGGGATTCAAAAATAGCATCCAGCGAGGCCGTCTCTTCAAAAAACCATGCGAAGCGATTTTTTTATTTTCTCGGATCAAGCAGAGCCTGGTAGACGACAGGCCGGCTCTCGTATTCCACGGGAGGGCTGTCGGGGCCCAGCACGCGCTGAATCATGCCGATAAAAACGATGTCGTTCGTGGGATCGATCCAGAACCACGTGCCGGCGGCGCCATCCCAAAAAAATGTGCCGCGGCCATCGGGAAGGTTGGCTTCCGCCGGATCAAATTCGACGGCGCAATCGTAGCCATAACCCAAGCCGGGCCGCATGATTTGCACGCCAATTCCAAACTGGCCGGTCAAGAGACTGGGAGCGAGATGGTTCGAGCTCATGAGGTGAACGGAGGCGGGAGAAAGTATGCGGGCGCCATCCAGTTCACCTTCGTTGGCCAGCATGCGCGCAAACCGATAGTAGTCTTCCGCAGTGGAAACCAGGCCGCCTCCTCCAGATGGCATCGTTGGCTGCTCGGAGTAGTCGCCGCCAAAACCCGGCGCGGGAACGACTTCCCCCTTTTCATTGCTGCGGTAGATGCTCACGAACCGAGAGCGCTTGTCCTGGGGCACAAAGAATCCGGCGTCGTTCATGCCGAGAGGTTTAAAGATATGTTCTTCCATGAAGTCTGGGAGGGATTGGCCGGACAACTTTTCGATGATGTAGCCCTGAATGTCCATGGAGGCGCTGTAAACCCATTGCGTTCCGGGCTGATAGGCCAGCGGAATTTTGGCCAGCTTGTCGACCATCTCCTGAAGAGTTTTGGACTGCATGACGCCGGCTTTTTGATACGCCTTGTCGACGGGAGTCTCGCCGAAGAAGCCGTAGACAAAGCCGGCGGTATGAGTCAAGAGTTCCTGCATAGTGGGAGGATGGGCAGGATCTTCCAGGATCATGTTGCCCGCCGCATCGACACCTTTGCAGACTTTCAGGTGCGCGAACTCCGGAATGAATTTCGAGATGGGATCGTAAGGCAGCCATTTGCCCTGCTCATAAAGAATCATCATGGCCACGCCGGTGACAGGCTTGGTCATGGAGAAATCGCGAAAGATGGTGTCCTTTGTCATCGGCGCTCCGCTGGCAACGTCGCGCAGACCGTAAGCGCGATAATCAATGACCTTTCCGTGGCGGGCGAGAAGCGTAACGATGCCAGGGAGCTGCTTCTGGTCAACCTCCTGTTGCATGAGCGCATGCAGTCGCTCGAGACGCTCGGAAGAAAATCCGACCGATTCCGGCTTGACGAGGGAGAGATCGATATTCGCGGGACCTTTATTCGAGGTTTCTTGCGCGAGAAGTTGGGATGAGACGGAGGCGAAAGAGAGAACAGCAACAACCGACAACGCCATCGTGGTGGCTGACAACTTCATTTTGTTTCCTCCCTAAGACCGTGGCGGGGGAATGCTAGGCGAGGTACGCCGATTTGTAAAACAGAATCAGAGGAGCGGGGCCAATTCCGTCCGTGCGTGAATCAAGCCACTTCAAACCGCGTCAGCGCCGAGATAGGTGGCGAGGAACCAGGTGTTGCCAAAGGGGTCAGTGACCGTGGCGGAACGCTCGCCGTAGGGGGCGGTGTAGGGCGGAGTAACGCTCTTGGCGCCGGCGGCGAGGGCTTGCGTGTAAAGCGCGTCGGCATCCGGAACGTAGACGTGCATGTAGAACGGAGTGGGCTGGAATTCGCCGTGAGCTTCGTCGATTTCGAGCGTGGCTCCGGCAATATCGACAGTGGCGTGAAGGACGAGCCCTTCAGGCGACTTGGCGACGCCCATCGCTTTTGCGCCGAAGGCGGCTTCGACAAACGGGATGAAGGTGTGTGCTTCACGCAGATGCAGGAAGGGCTGGACGGCGCGAATTCCGGCTTCACCGGGATCCCAGCCCTTGGGCGTGGCGATGTACCAGCGGTTGCCAAAGGGATCCATGGCGCAGCCCTGGCGGTCGCCCCAATGTTGATCGGCGACTTCATACACGGAGGTGGCACCGGCCTCGATGGCTTTGCCGTAAGTGACGTCGGAATTCGGGACATAGAGATGAATGGTCATCGGGCGCGAGGGATATTGCTCGTTGGCATCGCCAAGTTCGATGACGGAATCGCCGATGGCGACTTCGGCGTGCATGATGTCGCCGTTGGGGCGCGGGACGCGGCTGCGCTCGGTGCCGTCGAAGGCGGCAACGAGGAAGTCGATGAATTGGGGCGCGCCCTTGACCAGGAAGTAAGGCGCGATGTTGGGGAAATTGGGACGGCGGAAATGTGGCGTGGCGGATGATTCTGGAGCGGATGCAGTGGCTTCGTTCATGGTGATTCTCCTTTGCAAATCGGATTTTAGAGCGGCTTTGAATTCGGGACGCGGGAGATCGCGGAGCGGATGGACCAGCGTCAGGAGTTTCGCGACTTCCGCGCTGGGACGCGGGACGAGGCGGACCTGCGGCCGCGCCAGCATAGCGCTGATAGCGAGATCGAGTTGTTCGGCGGGGGAGCGCTTAGGCATGGCGGCCTCCCACTTGTTCGCGCAACGTCTGTAGCGCGCGGAATTGAAGCTGTTTGATGGCCCCTTCGGACTTTTTCAGGCGTTCGGCGATTTCTTTGATGCTGCGCTCTTCGATGAAGCGTTCGCAGACGACGCGGCGCTGAATTTCGGGAAGCTTTTCGACAAGGCCGAAGAAAAAGGCGTGGCGGTCGACGAACTCCAGCTCTTTTGAGGAAGGATTCGGAGAGGAGGGCGCAGGCGGGTCAAAGGTGTCGTCATCGGCCTGCTGTTCGCGATTGGAGCGCTTGTATTGGTCGGCGATGGCGTTGGAGGCGATGCGGAAGAGCCAGGCGGAAAAGGGAGTGCCGCGCCATTCGTATGTGCAGAGATTGGCGAGCGCTTTGTGAAAAACTTCAGACGTAAGATCCTCGGCGATGGCGCGGTCGTGGACGCGGCTGACAATGAAAAAGTAGATACGCTCGAAATGAAGCTCATACAGAGCGTCAAATTTCGAGGGATCGGCCTGCGCAGCTTCGACGAGCAGGCGCTCTTCTGCGCCTGGCGGCGAGGGCTTCTTTGCCGGATGTCGGACGGCCATCATGGCTCTGGATATAGTAACTGGCGGGAAAGGAAAAAGTTACGGCAGGGGTGCTTGAAAAGCCCCGATTCGGCTTAGGGCCTATGCGGACGCGGCCCTGGCTTTGGCGCGCGCCCCCGAAGCACTTCTGAAATTCCAATGCTTGTGATTGACGCTGAGAGACGCGATGTCTTCCGCGGTAAAGGGGATTTCCTTATAGCCTCGGACTTCGATGATGCAGCATTCGCTGGTGACGACCTGATCGAAGGTTCTGCCGTCCCGGAGTTGCACGGAGACTACTTGATAGCCGATGCCGGTTTCTCCAACTTCTTTCAAGCAGTGGACGAGCCCAGCCGGAATTGGAACTAAACATTTCATAGCGCACCTTTGGAGTAAATGTTTGGCGGAGGACCCTATTATACCCTGATGGGAATCAACTGTCCAAATTAACAGGGCGAACGATAAGCGAAGATGCCGGGCGGGCGGCGGAGCGGAGTCGCCAAATGTGCGCGATGTTAACTGTCCGCATCGGACTTGCTCCGAGTGCGAAAACACGGAAAAGTGCAGCTGGCCATCCGCGCTTGTCGTGCATCTTGCCTCGCGCCGTGCATGGGTATAGGCTTCTTGGCTGGCGGCACGTTTGCGCACCCACAGGGCCGGAGGGGTTCCGCGCTGCCTTCCTTTCATTGGCGCAAACGCGCTTCCGCAGCCGCCGGTTGGCGACGAACAAATCAAAATGGTCGAGGTAGCAGGCACAATTTCTGTGGTGGC
>JBARBE010000368.1:0-1869 GCA_049792735.1 Candidatus Acidiferrum sp. | reverse complement strand
GCGTTCGCTGCGCCACCAGGTACGCCAGCACGCCATAAATTCCCAGCGTCGCCAAAAATAACGCCACTCCGCCAAACGCATTCGCCAGCAGCATCGAAGTCCTCCGCGGCGCCAGCGAGAGATCGATTCGCTCCGCCATCGAATGCACGTCGAACACCGCCAGGTCTGGATCCAGCCGCAGTATCTCCCCTCGCAGCGAGCGCACGATCGCGTCCGGGTTCCCCGCGGTCTTCGCCGCAATAGTTACGGTGTTGTCCGGATCCTGCGCAAGCGGGCAGTAGTACGCCCCGACCGGCGCACCCGACCCATCCATATTTTCGTACCGCAGCGTGCGCGTCACTCCCACAACCGTCAGCCATGTGGTGTGCTCGTCCGTTTTCAACAAATTGTTCATGTCGTCCGGAAAATACATCCGCCGTCCAATCGGGTCACCGTTCGGCCAAAAATGTTCCGCCAGCCGCTCGTCCACAATCACAACGCGCGGCATGCTCTCATTGTCGCGCTCATCGAAGCTTCTTCCTCGCACCATGGGAATGCCCATCGCCTTGAAATAGTCCGGCGACACGGCCATATACAACGGAGAAACCACCGACTCCCCGGGCTTCATCTGATGCCCTTCCGCCAAAACCACCGAATCATTGTGATTCCCTCCCAGCGGAATCACGTCAGTCGCTCCCGCCGCCGCAACTCCCGGAATCGCCCGCACGGCCGGTAGCGCGCGGTTCAAGAAATTCCGCCAGTCTTCTCTCTTAGGATAGTTGGAACGGGGCAAAACCACCGACGCCGTCACGACGCCATCCGCCTTGAATCCCGGATCGACTTCCAGCAGTTGTCGAAAGCTCGCCAGAAACAGCGCCGCTCCCACCAACAGCGCGAACGCAAATCCAATCTGCGCCGCCACCAAAAGCTGCCGCACGCTTCTCGTTTTCTTTCCCGTCGTACCCGTCCGGCTGTCCTCATGCAGCGCATCGTTCACGCTGATCTTGGAAATGCTCGCCAGGGGAAACAAGCCGACAAACACTCCCGCCACCGCCGCCAACCCGATCGACACCACAATCACAGTGGCGCTTATGCGCACTTCCCCCGCCCGCGGCATGTGCTCCAAACCGATAGCTCCCATCAGTCGCAGCAATCCCGCGCCGAGCCCGATCCCCGCCGCGCCTCCCGCAATCGCCAGTCCCAGATTCTCCAGCATCAGTTGCCGCATCAACTGCATTCTTCCCGCGCCCAACGCGACCCGTGTCGCCATTTCCTTCCGCCGCAGCGAAAGCCGCGTCAGCGCCAGATTCGCGATGTTCAGTCCTCCGATCAACAACACCAGCAGCGCCCCGCCCCACAACAGATAAAGCGTCTTCTTCACCCCCGCCGTCACCATGTCCTGCAGCGGGCTGACCACCGTGTGAAATCCCGCATTGATCAAAATTTGCTTGAACGCAGGGAATCGCTCGAAATTTCGATTGTTCAACGCGTCGACTTGCGCCTGAGCCTGCGCGATCGTCGCGCCCGGCTTCAATCGCCCGATGTACTCCCAATTATTGCTATGGTGCTGCGTCTTCTCTTCCGGCGTGAAGGCCAGCGGCATCCACAAGCGCGCATCCGGATCGATAAAATCAAATCCCTCCGGCATCACTCCCACAATCGTGAACGGCTGCCCGCTGATCCGCAGCTCCCGCCCAATCGCCGATTTGTCTCCCGCGAACAATTGTTCCCAAAGGCCGTGGCTCAGAATGACTTCCTTCTCACGCCCAATTTCGCCCTCTTCCTCAGTGAAAGGCCGTCCCAATGCCGGCGTCACGCGCAGCAGCGTGAACCACGAAGGTGTCACCACCATGCCGAGAATTCGCTCCGGAATTCCGCTCAGCTCAACGG
>JBARBE010000367.1:0-22229 GCA_049792735.1 Candidatus Acidiferrum sp. | reverse complement strand
GTTTCCTGAAATCCGAGATTCTTCGCCCCGGTGAGACAACTCTGCTCTTCGCTTCCCACGCGCTCTCGGAAATCGAGCTCCTCGCCGACCGCATTGCCATCATTGACGCTGGACGCCTGCTGGCTTGTGGTTCGCTCGCCGAACTGAAACAGCGCACGGGCTCGTCTTCCTTAGAGGACGTCTTTCTACGTCTGACCGGTCGAACCCATCATCCGGGTCCCAAGGACAAACCGGAATGACCAGCACACTTCGCGAGTTATGGCTCTTCTTCCGCCGCGACCTGTCCATCGCCCGCACCTATCGCACCGCTTTTTTGTTCGACGCTATCGAGGCTCTCTTCGGCGTCGCCATGTTTTTTTATGTCGCGCGCTTCGTTGACAGCCCCCAGCTTCGACAAGCGCTTCCGCAGAGCGAAAGCTATTTCGCTTTTTCTCTCATTGGCTTCGTCTTTCTCGATTATCTCAACGCCGCAATAGATTCTTTCGATCGCAGCCTGATGGAAGCGCGCGACTCCGGCACGCTCGAACACCTTCTCGTCACGCAGACTTCTCTTCCCGTCATTCTCGCCGGCTCGGCGATGTATCCTTTCGCCGCTTCCACGCTGCGCATCGCCGTCTACTTCGCCTGGGGCGCGGTACTCTTCGGCTTTCCGCTCGGCGCAGCGAACTGGCTGGCCGTCGCCGCGGTTCTTCTCGCCACTCTGCTGGCCTTCTCCGGGCTCGGAATTCTTTCCGCAAGCTATCTTCTGCTTTTCAAGCGCGGCAATCCCGCCAAGTGGTTTTTCCTCGGCCTTTCCAGTGTCGTGGGTGGCATGCTCTTTCCCATCACCGTGCTTCCCGATTGGTTGCAGATTGTGGCCCGGCTGAATCCCGTTACCTACGCGCTCGACGCCATGCGCGCGGCCTTGCTCGGCGGGGGCGGGTTCCGCGCCGTCTGGCGGCCGCTCATTGTCTTGCTGCTTTTCGCGGCGATCCTTCTGCCGTTGTCTATGGCCGTCTTCGCCTGGGCGCTTCGTCGGACTAAGACAACGGGAACCTTGATGCATCGCTAGCCATTCGTACGAGTTTCGTGCGCCGCCTAACGACTTGCCTCGGCGATTCCCTCGCGAAATCCTCAGCGGATCTTTTGCCATTTCAATAAAAAAGGCCAGCTCCGCAACGCGGAACTGGCCCACTCACGATTAAACGAAGCTTGCTCAGGACTTCTTTTTCTTCACGTTTACCTTCGTTTCAATTCCCGGCGCAAGCTGCTGCAGCATGGCCAACCCTTCTTTGGCCTGCGCCCCGTACGGCCCATTCGGATCGAGCTCCAATGCTTTCTGATAAGCCTCAACCGTCCCCGGCGCAAACTGCACCTCTTCCTTATCTCCAACTTTCTTGGTCGTCATTTCACTGACCAGTGAGGCTCCGAGCAAATACCACGTCTGAGCGCTTTTGGGGTCAAGTTCGGCTGCTTTCTGCAAGGGCGCAACGGCATCGCTCAGCCGGTTTGCGTTGTACAAGCTGATCCCGAAGTTCCGCCACGCCGTTGCCGCGTGCGTCGGGTCCAGCTCCGCGCTCTTAGTGTACGCCGCCTTCGCTTCGTCGATCTTCCCCTCTCGCGCCAGCACGTTTCCCAGATTGTTGTAGTAGCCGGGATCGTCTGGTTTGGCATTGATGGCCTGCTGGTAGGCTTGAGCTGCTTCGTCATTACGCCCAGCAAGGTCATACGCCTCGCCCAGCGTCGCCCACAATAGATGTTGGTTTGTGTCATTCGCGGGCGCCGCTTTTTGCGCAGCCACCAGTTCTGCCGCCGCCTTGTCCGAAAGATCCTTCAGGTTTTGTTTCAACGCATCCCGCTGATCGGGAGTGGCCTTTGCCAAGTCGTCTTTCGCCTTCCGCTCCTGGACCAATATCGCGTTTCCCGCGGTGAAGTGCGCCTTCATGCTCTCAAACTTCGCCTTATCCTCCGCTTGCTTCTTGACCTGCTCCTCCGCGGCCGCTCCCTGCTTGGCTACGACGTCTTTAAAATTGAGATCCGCTTTGCTCTCGTTATCGCTCTGCACCTGGATTTGCATGTCGTACGGTTTGTTCGGCGCCGGCAATATGATGTAGATGTGATACATGCCGGGACGCAGGCTGTGAAACGAGTATTTTCCGTCCGCGTCCGTCTTGGTCTCTTGCTTTGCGCCCTGATCGCTCACGCAGTCCATCGTTACGTTGTACCAGGGCTTGCCAACCACATCCAGAATCGTTCCAGAAATCGATCCGCCGCTTTGCGCCTTCGCGCGCGGCGCACCCAAGCAAATCAACGCGGCCGCGACTACCGCAGCCAACGCCCATGACTTCGCAAATCTCTTCATACTTCATTCTCCTTTTGCCGAGGCGAACCCTGCCCGGCCTGGCTGGCGGGATGGCCCTATTATCCTTAATCCTAGCTCTTTTCCAAGTCCCTGGCGTGCCGTCGGCCGTTCGCTACGAGTGCGCGCTGACCGCCACCCGGTACGGTATCGGATCCGCGACTCCCGCCTCCGCGAACGCCTTCAATCGCAGCACGCAACTATCGCACACTCCGCACGCTCTCTCCTCACCCTGATAACACGACCACGTCAGATGCAGCGGCGCGCCCAGCTCCAGCCCGCGCCGGATAATCTCGTTTTTCTTCATCGCGATCACCGGAGTCGCAATTTCGATCTCCGTCTCCGGCCGCGTTCCCACGCGCACCAATTCCTGAAACACTTTGTAATACTCCGCCCGGCAATCCGGATAGCCAGAACTATCCTCCGCCACCGCCCCAATGTAAACCGCCCCGGCCCCAATCGCCTCCGCCCAACTCACCGCCACAGAAAGAAAATGCGCATTGCGAAACGGCACGTACGTCACCGGAATAGTGCTTCCGTGCGCCCCCGCCGCGCCCAGCTCATTTTCCGGCACCGCAATGTTCGTATCCGTAAGCGCCGACCCGCCAATCGCGCGAAAATGATCCAGCTGCACCACCAGCCGCTGGCTCTGATTCACGCAGTAAAAATCCGCAATCGCGTCAAACGCCCGCCGTTCCCGTTCCTGCGTCCTCTGCCCATATCCCGCGTGCAACAACGCCACATTCCCCGCGCCGTGCCGCTCCCGCGCAATCGCGGCGCAAACGCACGAATCCATCCCCCCGCTCAACAGCACCACCGCCGTCCGCGAATCTAACTTGCTCATCTTCGTATCCGTGCTCTCCCTAGAGGCCCGCTGACGAACCAGCCACCGCGCAAGCGCATCTCCGATCCTCTACTTCCTTTACTTCCTTTACTTCCTCAACCTCCCCTACCTCACACTCCCTTCGTCGCCGGGTCCCAAACAAATTTGTGCAATTGCAATCCCAGCCGCACCGGCAAACCATCCGCCAAAATCCATTCCACCAACTTCCGCGCCTCCAGCCCTTGCCATTTCCCCGCCGGATCATCGAACACCGGCGAAAACAAAACCTGTCTTACGCGCTCCGCCAACCGATGCTGCGCCGTAAACTCCCGCGCAAATTCATAATCCCGCCGCGTCGAAAGCACAAACTTCACTTCATCCTTCGCATCCAGCACTTCCAAGTTCCTCATCTCAAACGTATCCGCTTCGCCCGAGTCCGGACACTTCACATCCATAATCTTGATCACTTCCCCGGGCAGCCGCCCCGCATAGCGTTCTCCGCTCGTCTCAATCATCACCGTATATCCCGCCGCGACCAGTTTCTCCGCCAGCGGATAAATCTCCTCCTGCAACAACGGTTCTCCGCCAGTCAATTCCACCAAAGGCACGCTCGCTTGCGCTCCAGCCAATCCTTCGCTCCGCCCCGCCAGCTCATCCACTCGCGCCAGCACATCCTCAACACTCATCTTCTTCCCGCCATGAAACGCGTAAGCCGTATCGCACCAAGTACACCGCAAATTGCATCCCGTCAAACGCACAAACACACACGGCAACCCCGCCCGCGTCCCCTCCCCCTGAATCGATTTAAATATTTCGGTAATGAACATAGTGTGGAGTGCGGCAGCCCAGCTGCCGCTTTTCCCCGCTTTTTCAATTGTCCCAATCTCGCCACGCGCTTTACCGCGCGCCCAAACCCGCCCTGCGCATAGCTCTCCGTCTCAGCCACCACCACGCGCCACCCAATATCGCCACGGGAAACACTAATATCCAATAAGCCGGCGAAACCCCCATCGCGCGAAAAACCACCACGTACCCGATCGAGACCAGTACCGCCGGAATCAAAATAATAAAAAACGCGCGATTCATCGCTGTCTTTCCCGCTTCTTTACTTCTTTACTTATTCACTTCTTTAGCTACCTTTCTCCCTGCTTCGTCATTTCCCCGGCCGGTATTGCGCCCGGCTAGTATCCGTCTCCCACAAAATCACGTCCGTAACCCGCGCCCCCGCCGGCAAATCCGTCAACCCCCGCGTCACTTCTTCATAAAAATATTTCGCCATATTTTCCGCCGAAGGATTCACGGTCTTAAACGGCTCCAGATCATTCACAAACTGATGATCCAGCCGCCCCATAATCTCCCGCACCATCGCCTTCAGCCGCGTAAAATCTACCAGCAACCCAATCGAATCCAGCTGCGGTCCCTCCAGCGTCACGCGCACGCGATAATTGTGCCCATGCACGTTCTCACACTTGCCCTTATATCCGCGCAAAGCATGCCCCGCCGAAAATGTCTCTTCCACGCTAACCTGGAACATTTTTTGTAGGACAGACACTCCTGTCTGTCGTCTCTTTCTTTTGTCCTATCTTTACTTCTTTATTTCATTACCTCATTACTTCTTCTTCGCCAGAAACCTCGAAACCTCCGCCAAACTATTCGTCATCCGATATTTCGGCAAACTCTCCAAAAAAATCTTACCATACGCCATCCGCTGAATCCTGTTATCGAGCAGCGCCAAAACCCCCCGATCCGTCTTCGTCCGTATCAACCTCCCAAACCCTTGCTTCAGCGCCAAAACCGCCTCTGGCACCTGAAATTCCGCAAACGGATTCCGTCCATCCTCCTGCAACGCCGCCACTCGCGCCGCCACAATCGGGTCGCTCGGCACCGCAAACGGCAGCCGGTCCACAATCACGCAAGAAAGCTGCTCTCCCGGCACGTCCACTCCCTGCCAAAAGCTGGCCGTGGCAAAAAGCACCGCCCCCGGCGTGTTCTTAAATCTTTCCAGCAGCGCCGAACGCGGCGCCGTCCCTTGCAGCAGCAGCGGAAACGGCACCCGCGTCCGTACACGCTCAAAAAGCTCATTCATCTGCGAGTAGCTCGTAAACAAACAAAACGCCCGCCCCTGGCTTGTCTCCAGCAAATTCACAATTTCATCCGCCGCGCGCGCCGTAAACGCTGGATTCCGCACGTCCGGCATCGCTTGCGGCAAATACAGCATCGCCTGTTCTGTGTAGTCGAACTCCTGCGGCAACCCGCGCTCTTTCGCGTGATCCAGCCCCAGCCGCTGCCGAATGAATTCGAATCGGTTCCCCACGGTAAGAGTCGCCGAAGTCAGCACCACCGAATCGAACTGCTCGAACAGTTTCTCCCGCAAAATCTGGCTCACGTCGATCGGCGTGGCCGCCAAAAACACTCCCTTATTCCGCCGTTCATACCAATACACAAAATTCCGCTCGTTCGATTCGAACAAAAACGTCAGCTCCTGCCGCAACTCAAAACTTCTCCGCGCAATCCGCAAAATTTCTTCTGGCTTCTGCGTCATGGCCGCGCATTCCGTCTCGAATCCCTTCAGCGCCGAAGCCAAATCGTCGTAAGCCTCCCGATTTTGCTCCAGAAATGCCTCTCTCTCGCCGCGCGAAAATGGAAATTTTCCGTCCCTCGGCGGAAACGTCTCGAAAAACGTCCGGCTCCTCTCGCGAATTCTCTGTGTCCTCCTCAAAATCGCCGGCGTACCCAAATGCAGCAATCGCAAGGTCTGATCCGCATCCCGCGCCAATTCCTCGAACCGGAAATTCGAAATCTGCCGCCCGAAATAATCGCTCGCCACATCCTCCATCTCGTGCGCTTCATCAAACACCACCGCCGAATACTCCGGCAAAATGCTCCCGAAATCGTCCTGTTTCAGCGCCAAATCCGCAAAAAACAAATGATGGTTCACGATAATCAGGTCCGCGTCCTTCGCCCGCTGGTGCATCCCCGTCACAAAACACGGATTGAACGAAGGACATTTCTGCCCCGAACACGTATCCCGTCGCGCATCCAATCTGGTCCACAAATCCGAATCATCCGGCAAAAACGTCAATTCCGCCCGGTCCCCCGTCTCCGTCAATTTCGACCATTGCTTGATCTGCTGAAACGCATCCAACTCTTCCATGCCCTTCAGCAGCGCCTGGTCCGCCATCGCGTTCATCTTCGCCACGCACAAAAAATTCGACCGCCCCTTCATCACCGCCACTTTCAAATTCGGCGCAAAATGTTTCTGCAAAAACGGAATATCCTTCTGAAAGAGCTGCTCCTGCAGCGATTTCGTCGCCGTCGAAATTACCACGCGCCGCCCGCTGCAAATCGCCGGCACCAGATACGCCAGCGTCTTTCCCGTTCCCGTTCCCGCCTCCAAAATCGCGTGATGATGCCCCTCAAACGCGTCGTGTACCATCTCCGCCATTTCCAACTGCCCGCGCCGGTGCTCGTATCCCCCAATCATGCACCGTTCCAAAAATCCCCCCGGCCCAAACACCTCCCGCATCGATGGCTTTCTCGCCTCATCCGCCGATTTCTCGATTTCGCGTGCGCCAGTCAGCTCCCCGTTTTCTCCGCCATCGCCCGACCCCAACGCTTGCGTATCCTTATCCATCGCCCCATACTCGCGCTCCGGCAATGCGGCCGCTTCCTCCGCCCCGCCATTCACGCGCGCATACCCCGTTTTGGCAACTCTCTTCGCCAAGCACCGCTCCGTAGGGTCATCCTTACTTAGGACGACCGCGTTCACCTATCCATACTCTTGCTCGATTCCGTAACGATAGCACATTAGTTTCCCACCACTTCTGCGCCACTACTTCTCGAATTCCTGCAGCTTCTTTGCGTAGACACAGCAGAATTTCACGCGATACGGATTGACCCCTTCTCCCTGTCCCAACGTCCGGGGATTGAGCGTTTGAGCAACCAACCACGTTTTGAAACCCCGCGAGCAACGGGGCCGCGCTAGAGTCAAACTGGGGAACTTGAGCGTGTCCGTTTTGCCTTTGGAAAACGCCAGCTCGATCATTCGTGGGGTGCCCGATGAAGTCTCATAAAGCCTTTCTTTTCCTGGTTCTACTCCCATGCCTTTCCTTGACCTCGTGCTATCACGAGTTCCCAGGCGGCGGTGGTGGCAGTACCGGGGGCGGGGGCGGCGGCACCGGCAATACCATCCTCAATGTAACTTTAACCTCGACGCCTTCTTCCACGGTCTCCTTCGTGAAGCTGAACTGGTCGATCGGGGCCATCAACCTTATTAATGCCGCAGGTCAGCCCACAGCACTGACGCTGTCCACCTCCCAGGTACCAGAGCTCGTGCGTCTCCAGACAGATTCGCTCTTTCTCGGCCAGACCACCATCCCGGCCGGGAGCTATACCAACCTTCAATTGCAATTCAACGCGCCCGCTACCAGCTACTTTTATAACAGCACCAATGCCACCTTGCTCGGCTGCGCCTCTCGTCTTGTGTGCTCGATTCCTGGTACGGTCGCTGGCTTCGGGGCCTCTACAGTTACCGTGCCCATCACCTACACGGCCACCGCCAATCAGAGTACCGGAATCCGCATCAATCTCGATTTGAGCAAAGCCGTTACGATTGCCGGCGGCATGACCTTCGATTTCACTCAGACGGGCGCTGTGACCATCGCCACGCTGCCGCCTCTAAGCAGCCAAACCTCCGGGCTCGATACGGTGGACAACTTCACTGGCACGGTGACCGCCAAGACCAGCACTACGATTACTGTCTCCTCGGCCGCCCTTGGGGCAAGCACTTTCACAATGTCACCCACCGCTGAGTTCGATGACCCTTTCAACATCTGCGGCGGTCAAGCCAGTTTCTCTTGCTTTGTCGTCAATCAAAACGTCAGCTTGGATGGCGTCCTCAACTCGGATGGCACCATGACCGCAAATGAAGTCGAGTTCCTCGATCCCGCTCCCCTGGTGAACGAACTCGAAGGCGTGGTCATCACGCCCTTCGTCAACAATCAGTTCAAGATGATCCTTACCAACGGCATGGGAACGGCTGCCGCAGGCGCCCTCGTTTCTCAGTCCCTCACCGTCACCTTGAACAACGCCCCCAGCTTTTTCGTCGACCCGAAAAATCTCGGGATAGCCACCACGCCTCTTGGCTTCCAAAGTTCGGCGGACCTCGTCATGGGCCAGAAGGTAATGCTTCAGGGAGGAACGAACGGGAATCTCACCCTTACCAATCCAACCCAGGTGGTGCTGCGCTATTCCAGCATGGGGGGATCGGTCCAGCTCATTGGCAATCCGTTTACCCTGTCTAATGTGGATCCACTTTTCTCAAACCTGCTGAACGACACCACTCTGGTTCAAACGTATCTGAACACCGCTTCTGACAACATAAGTCAACTCAGCAGTCTACAGCCGGGAACAGTTACGTCAGTTCGTGGTCTATACTTGAACCCCAATAGCGGTGCCACAACGCCGGTTCTAGCCGCAAAAGTTCGAACTCACTAAACTTTCTAGCCGCCTCCGCAAAAGGCCACGGGCCGGAGCATTCATCCAGAATGCTCCGGCCCGTTCTTTTTCACCCTGCCGTGGTGATGGACTGTCGGAAAATGCTGGCATTGACAATCTGTTACTTTCTGCTATACTGCGAATCAGGTAACTTTGCGCTCGCCTTGTTCTGACTGATGCACGTTCCCGACCTCCCTAAAGTCCATAACTCTTTTGTCTGGAACCGCTTGCGCACTCTTTCGTCTATCTGTACATTTGCCCGAAACTGTGGCCCATAAGAATCATGCTCTTACGCACTCTGCGTACACGGACGTTTCAGCAACTCTCCTGGCTTCAATCCATTGCGCACTCTTTGCGAAAAACACCCGGGTGGGGTGTTGCTGCGGCGTGAATTCGGTTGCTGAGGCCTTGCGAAACTAAACCCTTTGGAATACGCACTTTCGAAAAAGAGGTCCATAAACCCTTTAGAATGCGCAGTTTCAAAACAAAGGACTTAAAACTCTTTAGAATGAACAGTTCCGAAAAAACCCCCGGGGGGAGGGATGACCGATCCGCGGAGCCGCCGCCACCGACGGCGCACGCGCGCGCCATATGCCTGTAGAATCGCGGTGGACCGTTAGAGTGGTGCTGCGCTTGTTAGGCCGGCTGGATTCCGCCAACCGTTGTATTCGGGGGCAGTGACATCGGCGGCATCGGCCCTGGCATAATGCTCTGAGTCGCCGTCGGTTGAATCCGGTTATAAATCGCCAGTGCAATCGCTCCCATGCCCCAGATCCAGATTCCCAGCCCGATGAGGAACCCAATCACATGCAGATGCGCCAGCGGGGTATATACGATGCGCACAATCACGAAACCCATTGCCATTCTTCCGATCAAAGCCCAAGTATCCGCCGGCTTGCCAAGAATCCAGTTGCCGACCACCGTGCCCACCACAATCTCCGCACAGTTCAGCACCAGGAACCACAGGCACAAAGTGAGAATCCCCAGCGGGATGCCAACAACAGTGATGCAGGCGATGATGGCCGCGATCGGCACACCAAAAAACACCAGCACTCCCAGCCCGATCGGCGCTCCGACACGCTCCCCGGCGCTCACAGCCTCGCTCGCGAATTTCGGCAGCAGCAGGAACAGCACCATCCCAAACAATACGAAAGCCGCCGTCCAAATAATGCGCCAGACGTAATAGTGGCCTTGCTCGTACTGAGACTCCTTCTTCATTTGGGTAAATTGCACCGGCGAAGCTAGTTTCGCTCCCGCGTCGACCGTCGCCGGATGTTCGCCTTCAAAACGAATCGGCCCGGCAACCTGCGCCGTCGAAGCGATCGACATGGAATTTCCTTTGGATCGCACTTCGCCATCGATCGTCCCGGAAATGATGGTCTCGTCGCCCATGTCGAGCAGATCGCGCCCCAGATGGCCGTCGATGGTCACCGTCTGCGCGAAAGCCGTTAAGCTCCCGTTCACTTTTCCCGCGGCGTCCACGGTCACTGTTTGATTGAACGTGAGCACATTTCTCGTCACCGTTCCCGTAACCGTTAGATTCTTCGCAAATGACCGGATGTTGCCGTCGATTTGCCCGCTGACCCGCGCCGACTGCGCGAAAACGATGGCGTCTCCCTTGATATGCCCGCTGATGTCGATGCTCTGCCCAAAGAAATAAACATCTCCATCCACGGTGCCATCGATGCGCGCTCGCGCACCAGTGATAAAAAGATCGCTGTTGACGGTCTGATCTTTCGCCAGTTCATACGTCTCGCCCTTGTGAAATTCCGTCGCGCCAGCCGGCGCAGGCAACGCCAGCACCGCGCACAATCCCGCCAGCACCAGCGCCAGCGCCGATCCGCGCCGCAATCGCCGCCGGAAAATCACCGCGCCAAATCCCGCCACTGTAACCATCGCCAGCACCTCGAAAAGTGTCATCATGGATTGCCATCCCTTCCAGAAGGCGCCTTGAAAAATCAGCATGCTCAGAAGACTCGTGCCGCCGAATCCCGCCTGCTCGAAGCGTTGCTGCAAAGGTTCGACATAACCCGTATAGAGAGCGTAGACGCCAGTCGCCGCCAAGCCCAATACCACGCCCCAAATCCAGCCGAACGATTTCCGCGCGCGCTCCTGAAATTCCGCCAGCCGCGAAGGCAGCGGCTCGTCTTCCTCGATCATGGCGCGCGTCAGCAATCGCGATTCGCGCTCGAGCGCCCGCAGCAAAGTGCGGCACGCCGCGCAATCTTGCGTATGCGCGGAGACGACCTGCGCGCGGGCGCGGTCCAGTTGCCGCTCCGCGTACAGCAGGCACGTCATTTCATCCAAATGATCCAGCGTTCCGCCCGGTCCTTCCGGCGCAACCGGGTTTGCAGGTTCGCTCACGAGGTCCCTCCCGCAGCCAGCGCACTCTTCCCCTCCAGCGCCTGCCGAAGTTCATGCCGCGCGCGCAAGAGCACGACGCCCACGAAGGCGCGCCGCACGCCGAGCGCATCGGCGATTTCGTCATAACTCATATCGGAGTAATAGCGCAAGACCAGAGCCATGCGCGCCCGCGCCCCCAGCTTATCCAGCGCATGCCGCACTTCTTCGCTGGTCTTCTGTTCGATTAATCTATCCAACTGACTCGGGTCCGGATGTTCCAGCGGCACATTGTCTATGTCTTCGGTCTCTTTGTCCTGCCGGATTTTGCGGCGGCGCAAAATATCCCAGCAATGGTTGGCGGCCACGCGATAGAGCCACGCGGAAAAGGAGCGCGTTTCGTCGTACTGGCTCAGCTTGCCTTCCCACAATTTTGAGAAAATCTCCATAGTCGCGTCTTCCGCATCTTCCCGAGTCGGCAACGCTCTCCTGCAAAACCGGAAAATGGCTGGTCCCATCTCCCGATAGATTTGACCCCAAGCCTCGGCATCCCCGGCACGAGCCCGGGCAACAGCCTCCGTCGTCTCCGTCACTCCCGGCACGCTCATCGGGCCTGGTCTCAGCGGTTCCATAGACTAGTACGCAGGGGAGCCCCAAAAACTAACACGATCTTAACAAATAGCAATATCGCTGGACGGGGCTATCTCTTCTCTGCTCAGCACTCTACCAGAAATGCCTTGGGCGGCCACATTCCTCAGCAATATGGCGGGGCGTCGGCATTCCTACCAATTTGCCCCTGGCCCAAGCCTTTGTCTCGATGACGGGGCTGAGATTCTGCTCGCCTGCGGGCATTCATCCCCTCTGCCTAACCCTGCTGTCTCCTGCCCCACGAGACGATCCGCATCCCACCTTACGAAATTTCAATTGCGTTATTTTCTTAGCATTCAATCTTTCGCCCCATTGTATCGAAACGTTGAAATTGACTTCATGTAATTGAAGAGTATTACTAGGGCCAATTCGGGGAAGTGTCCAATCAACCTGCCGAGGAGAAATTACATTCACGAGGAGGGGTGTATTTATGCAGGAGAAAGCGCGAAGGGAATACAACGCATTTGTGAAGGCCATTTTGAGGATGGGAGTAAGCGCGATGGCCGTCGTTCTGATCGTCTGTGCGAGCCGCGCACAGACGTATCGCGGTGCCATCAATGGAGCCGTCACGGACCCGTCAGGCGCGGTCGTGCCAAACGTACAAGTAATGGCCAAAGAAAAGTCCACGGGAATCGATCACTCGACGATGACAACCAGTGACGGGCAATTCGCTTTCCAGGATCTTCCCGTCGGACTGTACTCGGTGATCGTTACAGCAGCGGGATTTCCGGTGTTGACGATCGATGACATTCTCGTCGGCCAGGGAGCCATTTACACGCTGCCGGCCAAGCTGACACTTTCGCAGCAGGCGACTACGGTAGAAGTGTCGGCGGCGGCGCTGACACTGGATACCACGTCCGAAACGCAAACGACGCTGATCACCGGAACAGATTTGCAGGCCCTGCCTCTGAATGGCCGGGACTTCACGCAAATGATCGCCGTGGCACCAGGATTTGGAGGTTACTCCGCCGGAGGATTTGGATCGGTGAACGGCACACGCGCCAACCAGGTGAACTGGCAGATAGACGGTGTGGACAACAACGACTTGTGGCACAACGTGCCGGCGGTAAACCAGGGCGGAGTGCTGGGAATCGCGGGAATCGTGCTTCCGATTGACTCCATCGACCAATTCTCGGTGCAAACGCAAGCGGCGCCGGAATCGGGCCGCAATCCCGGCGGCACAGTGGATTTGGCGCTGAAGTCCGGCGGAAACGATTTCCACGGGACCGCTTATTTTTTCATCCGCAACGAAGCGTTTGCGGCAGCATCGCCCTTCTCCGACACCAAGAAAGAGAACCGGAACCAACAGTACGGCTTCTCCGTGGGCGGTCCGCTCTTGAAGGATCGCTTGTTTTTCTTCGCGACATTCGAGAAGCAGCGCTTCACGATCGGACTGCCGGGACTTGGAACCGAACCATCGCTGGACTACCAGGCAGCCGCCCTCGACGTGCTGGCCAATCCCGGCGGCAAGTACGGGGCTTACGCGCCAGTCACTCCGAATCCGGTAACCACGGCGCTGATCGCCGACTTGTTGCCCAGTTATGCCGTGAACGGTCCCGCTGCGCCGAACAACTATTCCAGCCCGGATCCCGAGTATGGCTACAGCTACAACGGGCTCGTCAAAATCGATTACAAGATCAACGACAAGAACAATTTTTCGTTCCACTACTTCGTCGGGCAGGGAAACCAGGTCGCTCCGGTTGGATCGCAGATCAAGGACTATTACGAAGTAGCTCCGATCCACGTTTCCAACTACGCGGCTTCCTGGAGCTCGGCTTTAACGCCCAGGCTATCCAATCAATTGCTGGCCGGAGTTAACTATTTTCGCCAGATCTTCAGCGACTTCAATACCAACTTCGATTTGGCCGGCGATGGGCTCAACCTCTACAACGGCTTCAATCTGGCGGGTGCGCCGAACATAGAAATCACCGGGTTCGATCCCATCGGTCTGACTCCACCGGAAGGCCGGGAAGATATCACCGGGCATCTGACCGACGTGGCCTCCTACACGGTGGGGAAGCACCAGTTCCGGTTCGGCGGAGAATTCCGAAGAGCGCAACTGGAAGAGTTCTACCATCGTCACGCTTTGGGCAATTTCGTTTTCGACGGTTCGCAAGGACCCTGGGCGGGCAACACCGCGATCGAAAGCAACGTGCTGGCCCTCGCGGATTTCATGGCGGGCGACGTCTTCCGTTCGAGCATCGCAGTGGGAGACCCGACTCGCCTGGTGTTCGTCAAGACGTTTGCGCTTTTCGCGCAGGATGCATGGCAGTTTAACCAGAAATTGTCGCTGAACTATGGCTTGCGCTGGGATTATGAAGGCCCCTTGGGAGACGACAAAAAGGATTTGTCCGTGTTTGACCCCGACAAGGGGGGGCTCGTATTCCAGGGCGCGGGTATCGCCAGCGTCTATCCGAAGGATTTCCGCAATTTTTCGCCTCGCGTTGGATTCGCATATAAGGTGGGCGACAAAGGCGACCTTGTCGTTCGCGGAGGATTCGGAGTCTACTTCGATACGCCAAACCTGAATCCGTTCCTCGACAACCGTCCGGCGAACGGCGCGCCCAACGGCTTGGAAGGAAACGCGGCGGGACCGACGCCGGTGCAAACAATTCCCGCGAACGGCTTCACCATCCTGTCTGGAGTGCCGATCTTCAGTCCCACGGGAACATCGTGCGCCACCGGGAACGGTTGCGGACAAGTTTTCAACGTCTTCTCCGTCAGCCAAAACTTCCGCACACCCTACAGCTACAACTACAACCTGAACATCGAGAAGAGCATGGGCAGTTCGCTGCTCTTGCAGGTCGGCTATGTGGGGAGCGCTTCGCATCGGCTTATGACCACCGCGGATATCAACCAGCCAGCCTTGGGGGTCTATGCAACGGATGCAGACCAGCAGGCGGCGCGGCCATTTTTCGCGCAGTTCCCTGACTTTGGCGTGATCAACGAAATCCAGACGAACGGCAACGCTAACTACAATTCTCTGCAAGCGGTCCTGAAAGTTCGTCAATGGCATCGTTTCTCGGGTCAGTTCACCTACACATGGGCGCATGGTCTTGACGACATGACGCAGTATCGCGGCACGCTACCGCAGGACAGCTTCAACCTGAAGGCTGACTACGGCAACATGGACTACGACACCCGCCACAAGTTCACTGGAGCGCTGAATTACGACCTGCCGAATGCGCCGAAGTTCAAATACTTGTTGAATGGGTGGTCGCTGAACAGCTTGCTGGTGTTCGGCACCGGGCAGCCCTTCACCGTGTTTTCATCGCAAGACACAACCGGCACAGGGGAAGGCGAACAACGCGCCGACCAAATCAGCAATCCTTTTGCGGGCGTCTCTCACGCGTTCAACAAGAACGGCGTCACGTGGATTAATCCCGCGGCTTTTGTCGACCCCGCTCCCGGAACGTTCGGAACCAGCCCACGTAACGGATACTACGGGCCCGGGTATGCCTCCGTGGACTTCTCGGTGGTGAAGAATACGAGAATCACGGAACGCGTCAGCACGCAATTCCGCATTGAAATGTTTAACCTATTTAACCGCGTGAATCTGGCCCCGCCGAGCAATACCAACGGCAGCGGACTGGGTATTACCGCGGACACGATAGGCGACTGGAACGGAGCGCCGGGACTTGGTCCTGGAGAAGCGTTCAACATGCAACTCGGCTTGAAGATCATTTTCTAGCCGTTGCAAAAAACGATCCGCCGAAGCGCCCCAGTCTCCATTTTGGGGCGCTTCTTTTTTGTGAGAGGGGCTCTTGCGTCTCAGCAAACCCTCATTCGCGAGTGACGATCTCGATCAGCATGAGGCCGGTTATGAGCCTAAGATTCGCGTAGCCCTTAAGGAGGGCACAGGTCTACGTCGCGCCAGCACACGATGACGTGATTGCAGAATGTGTGCAAAGGATTTGACGTGCTTGATCCGGGTCCTCCATAAGTGCTTTGTTATGAGAGGTTCTAACTTGGCATTCAACATGCACTAACACTCATGCCGAACCGTAGGAGTGTTGTGTGACCTACGTGGGGTCAGCTGTTGATGGTGTAAGGTTGAACGCTTTTTGTGGTTGCAGGGATTTGAAAAAGTGCGGTAGGATAATCAAAACGTCCCAGAATGAGGAACCGGTGAACTCGATAATTCAAAGGATTGTTCTAGTACTTGCTGGCGCGATTCTATTGCTCGGTGCCACGTCTGCTTATGCGGACACCTTGACCTTTACGGGGTCAACTGCAAACGGTGAGTACGGGCCGTATGGGCTGAGTCTGAACGGAAGTACAGCGACGCCTATGATCTGTTTTTCGGATAACAACTGGATCTCTAGCGGCGAAAGTTGGACAGTACAAGCCTACAACATCGGTACCATCGCAACGCTGGGCGGCGCGTTCGCTGGTACGGCGGCCACCTATAACGAACTGGGCTATCTTGCAAACGAGTTGTTCGCCAATCCGGGAAATTCCGACTTGCAACTGGCGATCTGGTCGGTGTTTGGTCTCTCCAGTCCTTTTACAGCCACCGCCGGTTCCATTCAAGACGTCAACAACGCAATCAGCCAGGTCAATGCGGGGTACGTTACTTCGGATGTGTTTTACATTCCAACCGGTTCAAACCTCCCCCAGGTGAATGGGACAACGCCGCAGCCCTTTATCAGTCAGGTGCCGGAGCCATCCATCTTAGTGCTTCTTAGTGCTGGATTGCTTGGAGTCATTGCCCTTTTATCGAAAAAGGTCACCGCTTAGCCTAATTATCTTCAGTTCGGTATTTGAAAGCCCGCCGTGCAACGCTGACGACGGGCTTTCGTTTTATGGGCACTTCAATTCAGAACTTTGCAAAGAACCTTAAAGGAGCAGGTCCGCTCGCGCTTGTGGCAGCCCTAAAATCAATCTTATGGTCTGGAGCTGCGGAACTACTCGACACCAAGGGATGGCGTGCATGTCTGCCGCACTCGCTCTCAAGTAGTGCCGTTTACTGGGCGGGATTCGCGCCGAGGACCGATCCTGTCCGCACAAGTAAAATCACACTTTTTGGTGTTCGTATCGATGCTGCTCCCACAGATATTGCTTGCTGACGGGCTTAATCGTGCAGGATAATCTGCGGATTAGCTGACGTCGAGCCAGCCCACTAACATGATTTGTCCTTCCTGCAAAGGCGAAAACCCTGCCCTCGCCCTACGTTGCCATCTCTGTGGGGCAGTTCTCGAACGCTCTGAGGTCAACCGAGAAAGTGAAAGCCACGAAGCTGGCATGCCTTTGAATCAAGGACACCATTCAAAGCCATATTCAGGCAGCCAGCCGCCGCCCCGTTTGGACCAGAAAGCCGACCGAACAGTTGATAGTGCTGCCCCATCAGCAGGTTCCCGGAGCCAGGATGAACAGGGGGTGTCGATATTGAGCAAGACACCTTCCGGGTCCGTTCCCGTAGATGATCGCACGATGGACAGCTCTGAGCCGAGCGCGCTCATGGGAAATGACGACGCTTTGTCACCAGCTTCAGATTCGAGGCCTCGAACCACCGGTAGCGCGAGCCGCAAGCTGAACATTTCAGGTGGTCTCGAACCCGGGATGGATTTCGGGCCTAGGTATCGAATCGAAAGAATGGTGGGCGCAGGCGGGATGGGCAACGTCTATAAGGCCTTCGATAAGGAGCTGTCGCGCACGGTGGCCCTCAAGACCCTTCTGCCAGAGCTGGTTAGCGATTACCTATTAACGCAGCGCTTCAAGCAAGAATTGCTGCTCGCCAGCAAGATTTCCCACAGAAACATACTGCGCATCCACGACCTCGGCGAGGTCGATGGTGTGAAGTTCATCACCATGGCCTTCATCGAAGGCAAGGACCTGAACCAGCTGCTGAAAGAAGAGGGACCACTCCCTCTCGAGCGATCGCTTAAAATTGCCCGACAGCTGTGCGAAGCGCTCGATGCGGCTCATTCCGAGGGCGTGGTGCATCGCGACTTTAAGCCGCAAAACGTCTTGATCGGAGCGAATGACCACGCGTACGTTTCTGATTTCGGACTGGCCACCTCCTTGGAAACTGCAAAGATGGGCATGACCCGCACCGGAGCGGTTATGGGGACGCCGCGCTATATGTCCCCGGAGCAGGTAGAAGGAAAACCTGTCGACAGCCGGTCTGACCTGTACGCACTGGGGTTGGTGCTCTACGAAATGGTGGCCGGGTCGACTCCGTTTTCCGCGGATTCGACTTGGCAGCTGATGTATCAGCGCGTCCAGGTGATGCCGAAGGATGTGAAGCTCGTCAACCCAGATTTGCCGGACTACGTGGCGCGGGTCATCATGCACTGCCTGGAGAAAGAGCCGGCCAATCGGTATCAGAACGCCAAAGAGATTCTGGCGGATCTGGATGCCGGACGGAGCCCTTCCCTTCCTCCTTCTAGCTCGACCACAAGAACGGTGCAAATCAACCTTCCCGTCTTCGAGAAGCGCTGGTGGTATGCCGCGGGGGCCAGCGTACTCCTGCTGGTCGGCCTATTTTTTGCGATTCCCAAGACGAGACATTGGATATTTAGAACTCCCAATGCTGGAACCTTCACACCGGGTTCAAATGGACCCTCGTCTGCATCGGGGGCAAAGTTTATTGCCGTCCTCCCATTCCGTGTGCTTGGGGACCAAGCGTCGCTAGGGTATGTAGCCGATGGGCTTGTCGAAGCCATCTCAGCAAAGCTTTTTCAGATGAGAGAAGTACGCCTAGCCTCCTCGACAGCCGCTGCCAAAATAGACCCGAAGACTCCTCTGCCGGAGATCGGGAAGGATTTGGGCGTGAGCCTGATTGTGCACGGAACGGTACAAGGATCAGGTGACAACCTGCGGGTGACGGTCAACCTG
Organism: Candidatus Acidiferrum sp.; assembly: GCA_049792735.1. Taxonomy (GTDB): domain Bacteria; phylum Acidobacteriota; class Terriglobia; order Acidiferrales; family UBA7541; genus Acidiferrum. The sequence continues at coordinate 3,744 of JBARBE010000367.1, read as the reverse complement.
GAGAATGTGGCTGAAAACCGGTTGGTGTGGAGCAAAGAGTTCGCTGGGGTGACTGACGATCTGTTGACTATCGAGGACCAAATGTACGGGCAACTCGTGGACGCTCTCGCCCTCACACCGAACAACGATGATTTGGCGCGGGCCGCTTCCCATCCCACGGAGAGTGTCGGGGCCTATGAGCTTTACCTTCGGGGACGGAATGCGATGGGTGGGCAACTAAAGATCGGGAACGTTGAAACTGCAATCGGATATTTTGAAGGGGCGATCAAGAAAGATCCGAGTTTTGCCCTGGCCTATACCGGGTTGGCTGACGCTAGCCTCCGAATGTACCGAGAGAAAAAGGAGACCCAGTGGGCGGATAAGGCACTATCCGCAAGTCAGCAGGCCGATCGCCTAAACGACAATCTCGCAGAAGTGCATACCGCTCTTGGCAGCGTTTATAGCGCAACTGGCAAGTCCGCCGAAGCGATTGCGGAATTACGCCGAGCTATTGAATTGGCCCCCAACTCAGACGAGGGATACCGGCGACTGGGTGATGCCTACCGCACCAACGGAAGCAAGAAAGAAGCGATCGAGGCCTACGAGAAAGCGATTGAAGTGAATCCATATTACTGGTTCAACTGGAACGCGCTTGGAACGGCGTACTACCGGTTCGGCGACAACCAGAAAGCGCTCGAGGCCTTCCAGCATGTTACCGAACTAGAACCCAACAATGCCGCCGCTTACAGAAATATGGGCGCCGTATATTTTCAGCAAGACAAGTGGAACGAGTGCATTCCTGTTTTTCAGAAATCGCTAGAGCTTGAGCAGCACAGCACAACCTATTCCAACCTGGGCACGGCATACTTTTACCTCAAGCGGTATGACGAGGCCATCAAAATGTTCGAGAAGGCTGTGGAGATGAAGCCGAACTACGAGCTCGCCGTCGGGAATTTGGCGGACGCGTATCGATGGTCTGGCCGAAAGCAAGAAGCTATGGCCACCTACGATAAGGCAATCGCACTGGCTTACAAAGAGCTACAAGTAGATCCGCGCGCGGCCGACACCTTGGGTAGCCTGGCGTTGTACTACGCCAAAAAAGGCGACTCGAAGCATGCTTCCGAGTTTATTCGTCACGCGCGCTCTATCGAACCGGAAGATATTTCGTTGCTGTACGCTCAGGCGGTAGTCGACTGCTTGGCTGGCCGAACGGCAGAATCACTGAGTGCCTTGGGAGAAGCGCTGCAGAAGGGGTATTCGCTCGAAGAAATAGAAAACGACCCCGAGCTGAACGACTTGCGGAAGCTTCCGGAATTTGGGCAGCTAGTGAACAGATTCACCAAAAAAGGAAACTAGCTATCGGAGTGCTGCCATCAGCTGGTGGCAAGCTTTTTCTTGGCCAGAAGAGCCCCCAAACCTACTGCGATTAGCGTTAGTGTCGCCGGCTCTGGAACAGTAGGGGCGGGAACGTTTGCATTGGCAGAAAAGAGCAGGTCAGGACCCCATCCCCCTATCCCGTCCGTGGAAGTGTCGTCAGGATTAGTGTTAAGGTTTATCGTGAAGACGTTCTCGTCCGACGAGTTGGGTATCCCGAGGAAGCAATCTTCCTCACACCCTGGGCCGCTGACGCCGGAGAAATAGATGACCAGCAGATCCCCAATATTGTAAACTTCAGGCGTATTCGCGAACAGATTGGAAGTGGCGTTGACAGTATCGGCTGCAATGCCCGTCGCCTCGACCAGGAGACTCGACCAGCCAGCCTCTGAATCGTTTTCGAAAGTCAAGAAACCCCCGCCATTGCTATTGGAGCTGAACATAAAACTTGTGCCTGTGAGTACCGTACATCCGTCGCTGCACTCGGGATCACTGACGTCCATGCGAGGGTCCGCCGGAACGCCATCGGCTTTAGCCAGAGCGGCGGATCCCATCAGAAGGATGGCCACAAGAACGAAACGTGAATTCGTCATTACACACCTCGTGATCGTCTCCATGAGTGCACCTCAGGCGCCAATCGTTCTCCGTACTCGATGATCACCTAAATTCCCTACAATGTGCGCTTTCCAAGGCGTACTTCACTCCAAGAAAAATAAACGGTGCAAGAAATTGCATCTTATGCGCAACGAATTGGGCCGATCAGGCTTGGCCCCTTTCGACTCTCGCGCATTGCAGGGGCACTCTTGGTCAGCTTCTGTGACGGCGGAAACGCTCGTGGCCAAATCCAACCGGGGCAGTTTGCCTCTCACAGCGGTATTCGTTTTCCCCAGAACGGTTGCCTCAGCGGCAGCCATCTGGGGCTGTACCGAAACAACCAGAAACTAATAGTCGCGAACCTCATCCGCAAAGTAGGAGCGAGCGACCTTGATTGGCTTGACGAGCTTGTGGATTCACGGACGGGCTGCCGTGGAACCCGCATTGAATCGTCGACGAGCTGTCTTCGTTCTGGGCAAGATCGACGAGATCTTGAGCTGGGAGAAGAGCAAAAAACAGGAGAAAGATGTCCATTTTGTCGAATTGGGCCAGTATCTGTGCGAGGTTCGTTCAAAGCAATACTGGCTGTTAGAGAAACTGAAATCCTTTGATGAATTCATGGAGAAGCGTTTCCCCGATTCCAGGAGAAAGGCCTACTACTTAATGGCCATCCACGAGCACCTGCCACGGCAGATACACCGAGATTTGAAGTTAGTTGGCTGGACCAAAGCTAAGGAACTGGTAAAGGTGGCTCGAGCGGAAGGTGGGAACTGCTCTACTTCAAGCTATACAAGAGCCAGCTGCCGGTCACTGAGCAGGCCCTCGAAACTGCTGGCCTGATGCTGGGAACCGATAAGTCTCGAGGTTACTGCCTCGAGATGATTTGCGCTGATTTTCTGGCTGGGGCCAACATGAGCGAGAGGCAATCCTAGATTAGCTATGGGAGCTCCAACACCCTCTAGGCGGGTTCGCCAGAAACGACCTCGATTCAAATTGGGTCCGAAAGAGTACGCGATCGTCCGCACGCGCGTGCTTGAACGGGATGGCTGGTGATGTCAAGAGTGCGGCTCCATAAAAGGCGTTGAGGTCCATCATTTGAAATCCAGGGGTCAGCTCGGTAACGATGTAATGCACAATTTGATTACACTTTGCGTTAGCTGCCACCGGAAATGTCACAAAGGACGCCGACGGGAGATATCCTAAGACAAATCTATCAGTACTACCTGCAAGAGCAAGCCAGAAAGTGGAGTAAGAATGACTTCACGGCTGCTGACCGAGGAGCAATGCTCACGGCCGGCCAACGGAGATATATTCAAAACCCAGGGACTTCATCTGGGAAGGAGAGAGAAAGTTGCGTCCATCGAGGATCAAGGGGCGGGCCATCTGATTGCGAATGCGCTGCCAATCGAGACGGCGAAACTCTTCCCATTCCGTAAGAAGAAGCAAGGCATCTGCCCGATCAGCGGCGACGTAAGGATCGGGGCGGTAATTAAATTCCGGGAAGGAAGCGCGAGCGTCTGAAAGCGCTTGAGGATCAAATGCGGCGATGCGTGCGCCGGCGGTTGATAAACGCCTGGCAAGCTTGATAGCAGGTGAAGCGCGAATGTCGTTCGTATTGGGCTTGTGAGAAAGGCCAAGCAAGCAAAGTTTCTTTCCCTTCAGCACCCAGAGCGAACTCTGTATTTTCTGGAAGAAGCTGTCGGTGCGCTGGAGATTAACGGTTTCAGCGGCCTCTGGAATGCCGGCGTCCACACCTTCGGTTCGGAGTAATTTGCAAAACGCCCTAAGGTCTTTGGG
>JBARBE010000366.1:0-1675 GCA_049792735.1 Candidatus Acidiferrum sp. | reverse complement strand
CCGGGAGGAATAGGCTTGGTCTGCTGAGGCCCCCCGGATTATTTGTAAACGTTGGATATAAAGGACTTACAAATCGTGTAAGTCTTTTGGAATGAGCGTTTGCGGGATGGCCCGCAAGTGTTGGTTCTAAAGGGGATGCTGGGACCGGGCGTAGGGCGCTGAACGGATCAATGGGGGAACAGGCTCGGGCTGCTCTTAACACAGAGTTCACAGAGTTCACGGAGCAAGACGAGATACCCCACCCCGGGTGTTTTCTGTAAGAGAGGCAGGCGAAAGACTCGTGTTTGAGGCGGTTCGTAAGAGTGACAAATGCAGGACCTAATGTGGCTGTGTTTTCAGCGATTTGCGAAGGGCTGATCAGAACGGCAGGGAACGGGGTTGGCGAGGGGTAGTTGGCACCTGACAGGCGCACGCAAAAGATGACGACATAGGAGTGCACTGCCGGAACGGTTGGCGTTGAGGGGCCAACAAGCCAGGATCCTTCGCTACGCTCAGGATGACATCGTGTGAGGCGGGGCTGGGGGCCAAAGTTCACGAAGTATGCTACCGCAGCTTGTGATTATTTGTCAAGTATTTTCTTCTGTAGTAATGATTCGAATGGCGTGTGTTGCGGGCGTAAGTTGATGGGAGGACTGGGGATACGCGGAAATTTGGTGCGCAAAATTGAAGTTTGCGTAGGGTCTAACATTTGACCGCTCAAATGAATCCCAGGCAAATTCTGACTTGCTCCTCGATCCTTGCAAACGAGGATTGGGGGAGGGTGCCCACTGGTGGGTATCTCAGCAAGGACTTTTCGATGGTGGTGACCTGGTCGCACTTGGCCCAGCAGTTGGAGTCCAGATTGGCTTCGCCCTTTTTGATTGCGACGCGCATGCTGAAGGCTTTGCGTTCGACCGTGGTCATGCCGACTACGCAAACATCGAGGGCATATTTGTTGATGGCGTCAACGGAGAGCACGACGGCAGAGCCGGCTTATCGAGCTGCACGATTTAGACCTCGCCTCTTTTGGGATACCAGCTCGAAGGGGCGGCGGCCATTAGTCCTTGCCAAACGTGCGGAGAGCTGCCTTCTGCAGAGCTTTGGTTTCCGAGCGGTCTGCTTTTGCGCCGACAAAGAAGGCGGCGGCTTCCGCCTCCAGCCTGTCGTACTGTTCCTGGAGGATGGCGCGGCGGAGCAGTTCGTTAATGCGGTCGCTGGCGGAGCGGTCGCCTTTGGTTTCGTCGACGTAGTCGTTGATGTCCGGTTCGATGGTGAAGCTCTTAGCAAGCCTCATGGTTAACCGCGCATAATACCTGCGATAAAATATACGAGTCTAAAGGTCAATTCTTGGGAGCAGTGCTTCGATTGTACGCTGGGCGGGTTGGCATGCGTCGTGTGATGGAAGTCCGAATCGAGGTGATGTGAGGGGCGGAAGAGAAGGGCCGAAGACAGAAGCCGAAGACAGGAACGGAAAAAAGGGCACGATGTATCGTGCCCTACGGAAGCGAAAAGGCAGACCATCGTCACTCGAGCAGGGGATCTGCGGCTACCTTGACCAAGTCGCGTTCATAGTAGAGCAACTGGACGCCAATTCCTGAAAGTCCCGGAGGCATATTCTCCGGTTCGATGTGGGTGACGCGGCCAGCGAACCGGCGAATGCCTGCTTTCACTCCGGTGACACGCTTGGGCATTTTTA
>JBARBE010000365.1:0-6853 GCA_049792735.1 Candidatus Acidiferrum sp. | reverse complement strand
TTCCTCGGCCAGCGCCACGAGCAAGACTTCACCGACCTGATGGCAAAATACACCCAAAGGCTTCCCACCCCCGAGACCGGCCCCGATATCTCCTCAATCACCTTCCTTACCCCTTTCGCCCTCGTCGCCCAGGTTTCCAGCCAGCGCACCATGAACTACAGCGCCCAACAAGCCGAACAAGACCACCGCAACCAGCAGGAAATCGTCCGCGTCATCATTCAGATTCAATTAACGGCCACCTACGGAGCGCTCATCCCTCGCCCAATGGATCCCCATTCAGGCGCTCCCATCGGCTACGCTCAGCGCCCCTCCGATTTCTGGAAGGATTTTCAAGTTGCGGTCCTCGTCAAGGATAAGAGCATTCCTCCGCTCGACGCTTCCGGCGATCCCTTCTTCAGTTGCGATGGCGATGGCGGCTGCGTCATTTCCGGCGCCACTCTTCAGTTTGACTACCCCGCCGACGCCTTCACCTCCGACACCGCCACCATCCAAATTTTCCCTCCCGAAGGCGACCCTGTCTCGGTCGATTTCGACCTCTCCTCCCTCCGCTGAGTTCGCCCCACACCAACCAACCTCGCCCCCCCGCTGTCTTCACCCACACCTTTGGAGTGCGGGAGCCCTGCTCCCGCTTTCTCACAATCAATTGCCTCTCAATTTCCAAAAAGTGCCAAAAACAGTGCCAAAAAGTGCTGGAAATTCAAGTCAACCTGTGGTATACTGTTGTGAGTAGGAAGTACGCCCCGCCCTCGCCAGCGACCTCCGCCACATAAATCCTTTATTTCCAAAAGCTTGCATGGCCATTGAGCGGCAACGCCGACACGACTGAACGTGCTCGCACCTCGCAAGCGGCGCGGAGAGCTCGCTTCTCCCGCATCGGCGCCATGGGTGAGGGCAGCGATGCTTCCTCGTCTTACTTAGGGCAGCAATGAGTTCCAGAAGGACAAAGGTGGGCAGACCCGTACGTAAAATTGCAATCAGGCAGTGGGAGTCAAAAACCGGAATCCGTTTCATTCAATCATTCTATGAATGAATGATAGAGTGATATAAATGTGTCAAAGGTGACATACACCTTCCTTCCTGCTTGTCTCCGGCTCAGACCCTCACGACCGCCAATGAAGCGTCACCGGCCCACTCATCGGATGCACCATCGCCGCGCCCGCCCGCCGAGATTCCAGCAGGTTCGCCTTCAACCCGAAATACCACTTCGCCGGCCGGTCCGCATCGTCAATCAGCATCAACCGCGGATTGTGCTTCAATCCTTCGGCCTGCAGGATCATCGTCTCCTGGTCCTGTCGCAAAAATTTCTTGGCAAAAATTCGGAATATCGAAACTGGGAGCAGCAAGTTCCACGCCGCCACAAAATCAATCCGGCAGAGGTCTCTTCGCACCGGCGTCACCGTCGCCCGGCTCGAGAACCACAGCTTCCCGCTCCGAATTTCTTCCGTCCGGATATTCGGCAGGACAAAATCGATCGTCGTCGTCACCGGCTCCCCTGTGTATTTCTGCAGCATCCGGTACGGCGCGCTGTTCGTGCTCGGCGTGTGCGGACTCATGCGGAAACCATTCGGAATCGGCTCAAACTTTTTTTCTTTTTCGTGAATGCTATGCCGGCTGCGCCAGTACCACGATTGATGCACGAACGGCCCATGCGCCGGGTCCATCAATCCGATAATCCCCTGATCCACATGCGACGGCAGGTCACAGGCCAGATGCGTAATCCTGTATTTCTCGCTGAACATAGACAGTTTTGGCGCTTCAGAAATCGTTTCCGGGAGGTGCGTTCCCTGGGCATTCATATACACCCAAAAATATCCGTCGCGCTCTTCGCAAGGATAATGTCCCGCAAATATCCGCTCGACTCTCAATTTGTCTTGGTTCGTCAGCGAAGGAATTTCCACGCACTTCCCGCTGCACGCCTCGAATCGCCACCCGTGATAACTGCACTCCACCGTCTTCCCATCGAATCTCCCGTAGGAAAGCGGTATCCCACGGTGCGGACAAGAATCCCGCATCGCAAACGCCTTGCCCTCGGCCGTTCGTCCCAGTACGAGCGGCACTTCGAGCAACATCGCCGTCGCCAGATTTTTCCCCGTGACTTCCGTGCTCCGCAGCGCCGGATACCAGAAATCCCAAAGAAATCCAGCGTCGCACTCCGCCCCAGCTTCCCGCTCTCGAGGTGTAGTCTGCAAAACCGGTTGCACCGCTTCCCTCATCGCTGCTTCCACTCGGACTGTTGTATGACCCACCTCTTCTTATCGTGGGCCGCTCCGTGCCGCTCCGCAGTATATCTCGCAAATACGCTGCTCTCGCGTGATTCTGTCTCGGTGCATACCACCTGGGAAATTCCAAAACTGGGTTCAGCGCCCGCCCGGCTTGTTCCTCACCGGCGCAAGAAGCATACGCGATCGTTCCAGTCCCATCTCGCCGTGACTCTCGCCAATTCGCTCAAAGCTCGCACAAGGCTACCTGTATCCGCCGGCGAAATCGTCTTCTCATCGACAAAAATGACGCCGCCGTGCTGTCGCCCCTCTTCTGCCCCCACCTTTAGCAACGGCGGAATGGTTCTTCGATCATACGTAACCAGCGTCAACCTTTGGAGAGCAGCTTCCTGCAGACAAACAGAGTCAGGCGGTGACAGGAACTCTCCCTTCTGCCAATCCGCGATACAAACAACTGCAAGGCGTCTGCTGCGGCGCTTGAGTCCCTCTGCGACCGCTGGCGACACATGCTCGTCCAGGAGCAGTTTGACCATGTCAGTTCTTGGTTTTTCTGCTCGAGCCGAACTTCGCGGCTTGTGGCAGCATGCGTTTCAGTTCTTCGAAACTCGTCGCGTCATTCTCGGCGAGCGCGCCATCGATCTCTTCAGGAAAAGCCTTTGCGTAATTCACGGCCGCTTGGACTTTTGCTTCCGGCCATCTCAGATGCGCGGCGGTGGCGGCAACATCGTTGTTGTGGCTCCGCACAATCAACAGGATTTCCCAAACCGCGAGAGAACTGGCTTGAATGTACGCTTGCCGGCCCGCCGCGGAATCGCGGAAATCCACAAACGCAAATTCCGAGCGCCGCAGCCCCTCCTCCACAAGCCGGGCGCTGGCGTCGCTCGCGGTCCAGCCATGGCGATTAGCCATTCGCTTCAGCCGGTTTCCACTTTCTGCCGGCAGCCTCATGCTGATCACCGTGGAACCGGTCGATTTCATGCCATCCTCCCTGACAATGTAACTGATGTAAGTATTGTAGCAGGCGCCCGACCCAAACGCTACATCGACGCCATGATTTGCGCCCGAGGCAATTAAGAGCTATCCTTTTTTCATGTACGCCGCCTTCTATTAGCTGATCCCTTTCCGCTCGCCCCTTTCGCGAGCCCGTATTTCTTCCGGTATTCATTATTCACTACCCCCTACTCACTTTCTTTGAGGATCGCCATGGCCGTAATGACATTGTCGGACAAATTGGATCAGCTCGGCACCCGCTACGACGAACTCACGCAGCAGCTTTCGACAGCGGAAGTTGCATCGGACTCCGCGCGCTTCCAGAAAATCGCCAAGCAGCACGCCGAACTCGAGGAAATCGTCGCCAAGCACCGCGAGTTCAAGCAGATCGAAAAAGATCTCGCCGGTGCGCACCAGATGGTCCTCGAGAACGAAGACGCCGAGATGAAGCAGATGGCCTTGGATGAAGAAAAACAGCTCATCGCGCGCAAAGAAGTTGTCGAGCGCGAATTGAAAGTTCTTCTTCTGCCGAAGGACCCGAATGACGAGAAGAGCGTCATCGTGGAAATCCGGGCGGGAACCGGCGGCGACGAAGCCGCCCTCTTCGCCGCCGAACTTTTCCGCATGTACTCGCGTTACGCGGAAACCCAGGGCTGGAAAGTCGAAGTCCTTGAGAGTTCGCCTTCGACTCTCGGTGGCGTCAAGGAAATTGTCGCCGCGATTCAAGGACAGAAGGTTTATTCCAAGTTGAAATACGAAAGCGGCGTGCATCGCGTTCAGCGTGTTCCTGCAACGGAAACGCAGGGCCGCATTCACACTTCCGCCGCCACCGTTGCTGTCCTCCCGGAAGCGGACGATATCGACATCAAGATCGAAGCCAAGGATTTGCGCATCGACACCTTCTGCTCCTCGGGGCCAGGCGGCCAGTCCGTGAACACGACGTACTCCGCCGTTCGCATCACGCACATTCCCAGCGGCCTGGTCGTCTCGCAGCAAGACGAAAAATCGCAAATTAAAAATCGCGCAAAGGCCATGCGCGTTCTGCGTGCCCGACTCTACGAACAGGAGCTTGAGAAACAGCAGGCTGCTATTGGCGCGGAGCGGCGCGGCCAAATCGGAACTGGCGACCGCTCCGAAAAAATCCGTACCTACAATTTCCCGCAAAACCGCGTGACGGATCATCGCATCGGGTTGACGCTTCACCAACTGACCGAAGTCATGGACGGCAAGCTCGCTTCACTCGTCGACGCCCTCGTCTCCCACTACGAAGCCGAACGATTGGAGCAGGAGCTCGCCGGAGCGTAATCACTGCTTCGCCGTGTTCTGAAAAGGATTTTCGCCAGCGCTGACAAGGTTCGCACTTGCATTTCACTCGATCCAAATGGAGAGAACTTTAGACATTCGGACGGCGCTTAAACGTGGCATCGCTGAACTTCGCGATGCCAACGTTCCTTCCTACACGCTTGCCGCGGAATTGTTGCTCCTTCACGTGCTCGGCCGCGACCGCGCCTGGCTCTATGCTCATCCCGAGGAAACTGTTTCTTCTTTGGATGCTCATCGTTTCGTTTCCCTGATTGCACGGCGCGCCGATGGTGAACCCACGCAGCATCTCACCGGCAAACAGGAATTCTGGGGCCTCGAATTTGAAGTCACGCCGGATGTGCTGATCCCTCGCCCGGAAACCGAGCACCTCATCGAAGTCGCTCTCGATCGCCTGGCCGTCCGAGAAATTCGCGCCGGCCGCAAGCAAACCTCCACCGGCGAAGGACTCCAAATCGCCGACATCGGTACTGGCTCGGGCTGCATTGCGATCGCTCTCGCCAACGAGCTTCCCGGCGCGCGATTTATTGCGACCGATATTTCGGCCGCGGCTCTCGCCGTCGCGCAGCGCAATGCCATCCGCCACAGCGTCGGCGATCGAATCGAGTTCGTTGAATCCAATTTGCTCGAAGCTGTCCCCGTAAGGACACGATATATCGTGCCCCTACAACCGAACTTGGCCGCAGACGTTCGACACGAGCATCCCGTCACGACTCCGGAGTTCCGTTCCTTCGATCTCATCGTGAGCAATCCGCCATACATCGGCCGCAGGGAAAAAGAGTCGCTAATGCGCGAGGTGCGCGATCACGAACCCGAACTTGCCCTCTACGGCGGCGACGAAGGCTACGAACTCTACGCTGATTTGATCGCGCAAGCCGCGCAGCACTTGAACTCAGGTGGCCTGCTCGTTCTCGAACTGGGCCACAACAGCCTTTCCGCGGTACAGCCGCTGCTCGACGCCCCGAACTGGACAAATGTTGGCGTAACAAAAGATTTGGCAGGAATTGATCGCGTCATCGCCGCGGAGCGCACCTAAGCAGGGGCGAAGTTGTGGCGAAGATCATCGAATCGGGAGTAGGCTAAAGAAATGCCGGAGATGGCGCGATTCCGGGCGAAGCATGGGCCGCTCGAGGAGCAGGCGGCCAATGCGATTGCGTCCATTTTGCACGTGGATATGGATGCGTTTTTTGTTTCGGTGGAATTGTTGGAGCGGCCGGAGCTGCGCGGGAAACCCGTGATTGTTGGCGGAGGCCCGAATCAACGCGGTGTGGTAACCTCCGCGAGTTACGAAGCGAGGAAGTATGGCGTGCATTCGGCGATGCCGCTGAGAACCGCGGGGCGGCTTTGCCCGAACGGAATTTTTCTCGATGGGCACCATGAAAAATACGGCGAATGGAGCGACCGAGTCGCCACGATCCTGGCGAAATTTTCGCCCATCGTGGAGATGGTTTCAATCGATGAGGCATATCTCGATTTGACAGGGACGGAGCGACTTCACGGGCCGCCTTTGGCTGCGGCGGACAAACTTCTTCGCATGATTACCCGCACGACCGAGCTTCCCTGCTCGGGCGGTTTGGCAACTACGCGGCTGGTCGCCAAGGTTGCATCGGATCAAGCCAAGCCGCGGGGGCTTGTTTGGGTTGCTCCAGGGCAGGAGGCGCGATTTCTTGCGCCGCTTTCCGTGCGAACAATCCCAGGGATCGGTGAAGTCACCGAGCGCGCGTTGCGGGCGCTGGGAATTGAAACTGTGGAGCAACTCGCCGCAGTCTCGCAAGAAAAACTGGAGAAAATATTTGGCCAGTGGGGCGACGCGTTGTACCGCAAAGCGCGCGGCGGCGATTCCTACGAATTCGTCATCGATGCCGAGCCAAAATCCATTTCGCACAATCACACGTTTGGGGAGGATACGAACGATACGGAAGCGCTGCACGCTTTGCTCAGCCACCTTTCGCAAAAGGCGTGCAAACGGTTACGCGAGGCAGGGCTGGCGACGCGAACACTGACGCTGACGATTCGTTATGCCGGCTTCGAGACGCATACGCGCGCAAGAACTCTCTCCGAGCCGACGCAGCTTGACACGGATATCTTCCGTGTGGTCCAAAAGCTGTTTGCTGAACATCGGGACATGAAACGAAACATTCGCTTACTTGGCGTGAGCCTCAGCGGCCTGACGCACGGCGGCGAGCAACTCGATCTTCTTGATTCTGGGCGCCGGGAACGGCTTGAGAAATTGACGAAGGCAACGGACAAGCTGCGCGACCGCTTTGGATTTGGAAAGGTGCAATTCGGCGGCTCGCTTCACGCGGACGGTTCGACGAGTGAGC
>JBARBE010000364.1:0-2773 GCA_049792735.1 Candidatus Acidiferrum sp. | reverse complement strand
TACCGGCGCGCCCAGCAGCATAGCCGCCGGTCAATCGTCGGCGGCCACCACGTCTTCAGCAGCGCCGGGACTCAAAACGAAATGACCGGCGCCCCGAGCCCTTCCATCACTCCTCCCAATCCTGCCGGGGATTGGACGGAAATCCTGAAAGCCACGCTTCTGCGCGTTCCCACTCTGCCGGAAGACTTGTTCAAAAGATTGCGCCGGGCGAACCTCACCTTCGGTGACCGCGTCCACTGCCCGTTCCTGCGCCCTTTTTTTCTCTCACCCGAAGAGGAAGAGCGCGTGCGCACCGTCGCGGAAACCATCGCGGACCTGGGCGAGCGTGTGGTGAGTGCGGCTCTTGAAGACGAACATCTCTTCGCGCAGTTTCATTTGAGCCCAGAGGAAGAGCGGTTGGCGCGTCTCCCAGTCGCCTACGGCCGCGCCAGCACCGCCTCCCGCCTCGATGCTTTCCTGCTGCCGGATTCGCTGAAATTTGCCGAATACAACGGAGAATCTCCTGCGGGCGCAGGGTATGCGGAAACTCTTGCGGACATTTTTCGCGAGCTTCCGGTGATGGGAAGATTTGCGCAGCACTATTCGGTTCACAGTTACCCGCTCAGCGCCAAGCTCCTCGATGCTTTGGTCATGAGCTACGTGGACTGGGGCGGCTCGGCCAGCCCTCCGCAGATTGCCATTGTGGACTGGAACGAAGTTCCCACCTGGAGCGAGTTCGAGATTCTCAAGGCGCGCTTCGAAAAAATGGGGGTGCCCACGGTCATCGCCGACCCGCGCGAACTCCGTTTCGATGGCCAGCGCCTTTTCACCCACGGCAAAAAAATCGACCTCGTTTACCGCCGCATCCTGATCAATGACATCGTGGCAAAGCCCGCGGAGTGCGCGGCTCTCGTCAAAGCCTACACGGCCAACGCCGTCTGCGTGGCCAACAATTTCCGCTGCAAAATTCCCCACGTGAAAGCGTTCTTCGCTGTCCTCACGGACGAACAAAATGGCGCGCTTTTTTCCCACGACGAACGTGAACTCATTCGCCGCCATATTCCCTGGACGCGCGTCGTGGCCGATGTGAAAACCGCCCGCTATGGCCAGACCATCGAGCTTCTGGCGTTCATCGAGGAGGAGCGCGAAAATCTCGTTCTCAAACCCAGCGACGAATACGGCGGCTCCGGCGTAACGCTCGGCTGGGAAACCAGCGAAGCCGATTGGGATGCCGCGATTGGCCGCGCCCTCTCGGCAAAAAATGGCGTTTGGATTGTTCAGGAGCGCATCCCCATACGCCGCGAAGTTTTTCCCTACATCGCCCAAATCGGCAAAGTCGATTACCGCGACATGCTTGTCGACTTCGCCCCATATCTTTTCCGCGGAAAAGTCGCCGGCTTCCTCACCCGGCTGAGCGCCACCGGCTTGGCCAACGTAACCAGCGGTGGCGGCCAAGTCCCCGCCTTCCGCGTTAGTCCCCGGCTGATCGAACCTAAAACCGCGGCCTCTTAAGTCGCCATTTCCGCGTTTCCAAAACGACAGCCAGATTCATTAACAGCTCTTCAAAATTTCGCCAATTCTTGTAAAATCAAGAGATGTACTTTGGCCTTCCAGACCCACAGTTGATGCCCGGCGCGCGAAACGCCGTGGAAACTTGTCTTAGCGTCCGCCCGGGCGAACACGTCGCGCTGATCGCCGATGAAGCTAGCCGCTCTGTCGCCGCAAGCATTGCCGCCGCTATTGAAGATCGCCACGCGAAATACACGGGTTTGCTTCTCGAGGAGTTTGGACCTCGTCCGATGACCGTGGCCCCGCCTGCTGTTCTGCAGGCGCTTGAGACCGCCGACGCTGGCGTCATGTGCATGACGCCGCAGCCGGGCGAACTCGGCGCCCGCATGGCGATTGTTCGTGTCGTCGAGCGGCGGCAAATTCGGTATGCGCACATGGTCGGCGTGACGCCGGAAATCATGCAGCAAGGAATGCGCGCGGACTATCGCATGGTGGACCGTTTGAGCGACAAGCTGCGCGAACGGATGCTGCGCGCCGAAACGCTCACAGTAAAGACCGAGGCGGGCACCTCGTTCGCCGCGCATTTCGATCGTGATCTTGACTGGGTGAAGACTAGCGGATTGATCAGTCCGCGCTACTGGTCCAATTTACCGGCAGGCGAAGTCTTCACGACGCCGGCGACCGTAGATGGAACGTTTGTTTGCGACGCTACTGCGGGCGATCACTTCAATGGCAAATATGGCGATCTGCAAACTACGCCGCTCGTGTTGACAATCGAGGGCGCGCGATTGACTGGCGTCGATTGCGCGCGCAAGGATCTGGAAGAAGAATTCTGGCAATACTGTCACACCGACGAAAACAGCGACCGCGTGGGCGAACTCGCGTTCGGCACGAACCTTGGCCTATCGTCGATGATCGGCGTTCTCTTGCAGGACGAAAAATTTCCCGGCGTGCACATCGCCTTCGGCGATCCTTACGGGAGCCAGACGCATGCGGATTGGAAATCGAAGACGCACGTCGATGTGCTGACCCGAAACTGCGACGTGTGGATCGACGATGATCAAGTCATTTCCAAGGGGCACTATCAGCTCGAACATCTCGGCCTCGCCTAGGTTCCCGGCCTCTTCTATTTTGTAATTTCTGTTCCGCAGATTTCCTTTCTCCAGTCAGGCACGCCCGGCACTTCTATTTCGTTCCTGAGTACGCACTCTCGAAAATATACTTTCCCGAGCCGACATCCAGCACGACTGCGTCAGCTGCTTGACGCGCGTGCGAAATGTTCGCG
>JBARBE010000363.1:0-4944 GCA_049792735.1 Candidatus Acidiferrum sp. | reverse complement strand
ATTATTTTCCAGTGACAAATGCGCGAGGACGAGATAGCGAGCGCGAGCGTCAAAACCTTCCGGGTCGCAAAGATATTCGCTGACCGCGTGATTCGAGAGATGCCCGGTGCGCGAAAGCACGCGCTGCTTGACGACCCATGGATACGGCCCCACCTTGAGCATGTCCAGATCGTGATTCGATTCGAGCATAAGACAATCGGCGTCGCGTAAATGAACTTTGACGAGTTCTGGCATGTAGCCTAGATCGGTGACCAGCGCCATCTTTGTGCCGTTGGTGCGGAACGTGAAGCCGATGGGGTCGGCGGCGTCGTGCGGAATTTGGAACGCATGCACATCGATATCGCCGATGGAAAAATGCTGCCCGGCTTGAATCGTTTCGAGCGCGCAGAGCCGCTTCCCAAGCGTGTCTGGAAGCGTGCGGCGAAGCGCGTCCATCGTGGGCTCGGTGACGTAGAGCGGCGCTTTCCAAAGGCCGAGCATTTGTGGCAGGCCGTTGCAGTGATCCGTATGTTCGTGAGTGATAAGGATGCCGTCGACGCGGTCGACGCTAAGCTCGATGGCCGCAAGCCGAGCCAGCGTTTCGCGCTTGCCGAGGCCGCAGTCCACGAGGAGTCGAGTGCGCTCGGTCTCGAGCAATGTAATGTTGCCCGAGCTGCCTGACGCCAAGATGGAAACCCGCAAGCCGATCGGTTGCTCCTCGTTGCCGCCAGGAAAAACTCCCGGGCTAAAGCCCGGCGCCACAAAAACGAATTTTCAGAATGATGGCAGAGCGATTCCCGCGCGTCAACGCGAAAAGAGAATTCTCAACACGCGAGTCGGGAGCGGTCGAGGGTGAAGCCGTTCAGTGGGCCGAGAACGGTGACGGCGATTCGTTCGGGGCGGAAAAAATCGTGGGCCAGGGATTGCACCTGGTCGAGGGTGACGGTCTCGATGGAAGCGAGGATTTCGTCGAGCGAGTAGAAGCGGCCGAAGTAGAGTTCCTGGCGGGCCAGATTTGACATGCGCGAACTGGTGGATTCGAGCGAAAGCATCAGCGAACCCTTGAGATGATTTTTTGCGCGCGTCAACTCTTCTTCGCTGACCGGCGATTCTTTCATGGCGCGAAATTCTTTGATGGTCAAATCGATGACCTGGCCAATGGTTTCCTTGGCGGTGCCCGCATACACGGTGAACATCCCCGCGTCGGAATACGGTGTGAGCTCGCTGAAAACTGCGTAGGCGAGGCCTTCCTTTTCGCGGATATTTTGAAAAAGGCGCGAGGACATGCCGCCGCCGAGAAGATTGTTGAGGACCGCGGCGGCGAAACGCGCTTCGTGGCCGAGCGGAAGCGCGGGGACGCCGATACAGACGTGGACTTGCTCGAGCTCGCGCTTGGCTTCGAGATGGATCGGCGCTTGCGTGATTGGAGCGGTGTGATCTTCGAGCGTACGCGCGGGACGAAGGTCGCCGAATTCGCGCTGGACGAGATCCAGCACTTTTTCATGAGTGACGTTTCCCGCAGCAGTGATGACCAGATGATCGGGGGCGAACCAGTCGCGGAAGCGCTCAACGAGATGATCGCGGTTGAAGGCGCGAACGGTTTCCGGCGTGCCCAGAATCGGCCGGCCGAGAGGATGCTCGGGCCAGAAGCCGCGCGTGAAAATGTCGTGGAGGAGATATTCGGGGTTGTCCATGTCCATCTTGATTTCTTCGAGGACCACCTGGCGCTCTTTTTTTACGTCGACGGAGTCAAACTTGGGGCGGAGAACGAGATCGGCGATGACGTCGAAAGCAATGGGCAGATGGTCGTCAAGCACTTTGGCGTTGAAACAGATTTGTTCTTTCGAGGTGAACGCGTCGAGCATGCCGCCGACGGAATCCATCTCGCGGGCGATCGCTTCGGCGGACCGGCGCTCCGTCCCTTTGAAAACCATGTGCTCGATGAAATGCGCGAGGCCGTTTTCTTCGGGTACTTCGCGGCGAGAGCCGTTGCGAATCCAAACGCCTACCGAGACGGAACGCACGTGAGTCATGGTCTCGGTGATGACCACGAGGCCGTTGGACAAGACGCGCTTCTGAATGTCACGCGTTTCCGTGGCAGTTGCCATATCTAATTGTCACATATCGAACAGGAAAACGAAAAACAAAGAGCGGTCATCCTCGGAAGGATCGCTCTACAACAGCTTTTCGTCGGGGTTGAGCTTGCCGTATTCGCTGGTGTAGTGGAGGGGGACGTCGCCGTAGGTGCCTTTTTCGCGGGCGTAGACTTCGCAACTGTCGAAGGGCTTCGAGTAGACGTGGATGCTGACGGCGCGCTGGTTGAATTCGGGCAAGTTCAGCACTTGATGGACGGGCTCGAGGGGATTTACGTGGACAGGATGTGCGGCGTCCATTTCGTAGATTTCCGTGGGAACGATTTTACAGGTGCCGCATGAGGCGTCCTTGTTTTCGACGCGGAAATTCTGGACTTTCAGCCGGCCAATGGGCGCGGACATCCAGCAGTTTTGATCGCGATGATTGTGGATGCGGCTGTTCTGGCCGATTTCCCAGCAGATGGTCATGCACTCGAAAAGATCGTTTTTGAAAATGAGATTGCGCGTGTAATTTCCTTTGGAGAAAAAGCAATACTTGTCGAGCGTTTCGGGGCGGACGGCGTGCTGGATGATGTAGTCCTGAACGGTTTCGAGAGTGAAGTCGCGCTCGGGGATGGCGGCGAGATTTTTGACCCAGTCGGCGATGGCGAGTTGTTCGACGGCGAGTTGTTTTGGCATGGCAGGAAAATTATAACGCTGAACAGCGGAAGCGATGATGTAAACAAGGAACAAAGTGAAGAAACACGATATTCTGTAGGGTGATTCGGATGAAGTTTAAGAGTTAAGGTCGGGCTCGCGGAAAAACTCATGGAACTGCTCGGAAAATCGAAAGAAGAGCTGCGCGAAATTTGCGCGGCGATGGGAGAGCCGGCGTATCGCGGCGGGCAGATATACCACGCGCTGTACGCGGAGCGGAAATTTGCGTTTGAAGAGATGACGAATTTGCCGGCGAGTTTTCGCGAGCGGCTGGCGAAAGACGCGACGATTACGCTGCCGGTTGTGAAGCAGCGATTTGCGTCGAGCGATGGATCGGTGCGGTATTTGTTCTCATTGGCTGAGACCGCGAAAGCGGGGAGTGGGGGTTTTAACGCAGAGGACACAGAGAGCGCAGAGAAGAGAAAATCCTTGCGGGCTGCGTCGGTAGAGGCGGTGTTTATGCCAAGCGAAGGTCGGCAGACGATTTGCATTTCTACGCAGGCGGGATGCGCGGTGGATTGCCAGTTTTGTCTGACGGCGCAACTGGGATTGATTCGGAATTTGACGGCGGCGGAGATTGTGGCGCAGGTGTTGTTGCCGCTGGAGGAGCACAAGGAGAAGCTGGCTCCGCAGACGAATATCGTTTTGATGGGACAGGGCGAGCCGCTTTTGAATTTTGATGCGGTGATGGCGGCATTGCGAATCATGCTGGATCCTGCGGGACTGCGGATTGCGCCGAGGCATGCCACGCTTTCGACCAGCGGAATCGTGCCGGGGATCGAGCGGCTGGCGGCGGAAAAGGTGCGGCCAAAGCTGGCGATTTCGTTGAATGCGTCAAGCGATGAGCAGCGCGATGTTTTGATGCCGATCAACAGAAAGTATCCACTGAGCGTTTTGCTGGAGGCTTGCAAGAAGTTTCCGCGGGGATCGCGGGAATATCTCACGTTTGAATATGTGCTGCTGGGCGGGGTGAATGATTCGCCGGAGGATGCGCGGCGCGTGGCGAAGTTGATGAGCGAGATGGGACGCGTGAAGGTGAATTTGATTCCGTGGAATCCGGGGGCGCTGCCGTTCGCGGAGCCGACGCCGGATCGGGTGCTTGCCTTTCATAAGATTTTGCTCGACCGGGGCGTGCCGGTGTTTACGAGATATTCGCGGGGCCGGGACGTGATGGCGGCTTGCGGGCAGTTGGCGTTGACGCAGATTGAGACTGGAGCGTAGTGGGTAGTGCAAAGCGGAAAGTGAGTGATGGCCAGGGCGGAATAAGAGGAGGGCCGGGATTCATGGCGCGAAGATAGCAATAGGGAAAAAGGCTTGGCTGTGCCCCGAGGGTCTGCACTGGCGGCCGCACGTTTAGTTAACAATAAGCAGCCTCACCCCCGGGTTTTTTGTAAACGCTCATTCCAAAGAAGTTAAAACTATTTACTTTCCGATACTTACATAAGTGTTGATTATAAATGATTTGCTTTGCAGCCAATTTGTGTGGCTCACGGAGTTGTCGGCTCGGCGCCTGTTTCGCTTAGGGCGGGACCGCGGTCGCTGATGCGGGCGTTGCGGGCAATAGGTGAAGCGCACAGGCTGAAGCCTGTGCCACCTAAACAAAAACGCCAGCTGGACGCTGGCGGAAGGAAACAAGAGGCGCAATGTTAGATACAATTACTTATACGCTTGGAGTAATCGTCTGTCAAGGACCAAAATGGGAAACTAAAAAAAGATGACTTATGGCAAGGATGGAACGCCGCGTTCTCACGACAAACTGAGGAACTCAGGCGCTGAAGAAAGGGCGGGGTTGGGGTTAAAGGAACGGGTTCTGGACGCGGAGGTTGTCGAATTTTTGGCCGTGTTGCAGATCTTCGGTGTAGAGGATAAGGCAGTCGGCTTCGAGGGCGGCGGCTACGATTAGGGAGTCGTACCAGGAAAGGGAATAACGCCGGGACAGTTGAAGCGCCTGCCAGTAGAGCACGTGTGAAGATTGAATGGCCAAGAGTGGACCAAGAGTCACGGCCAAGAACTGTTCGGCCTCGGTTGAGGACATCGGGGGATCGAGGCGCCGGAACGCGAGGCTGAGAAACTCCTGCACGACTTGAAAACTGATGACGCCCTCGTTGGTGGTCACGGCGTGATCGACCAAGTCGACAGCAAGCTGGCGTTTATCCGGCGCAGCCTCGTCGAAGAT
>JBARBE010000362.1:0-3938 GCA_049792735.1 Candidatus Acidiferrum sp. | reverse complement strand
CTTGCCCTGAGGATGGTGTCCATAATCGTGATTCTGGTGAACGGCGAGGATCACCCGCGATGCATCCACGACGGGCTTTCCCATTTCCAGCGCCTTCCAGACCGTCCAGTTGTCCCAGAAGACGCGGCCAACGACGAGGGGAGGTAAATCTGTGAACAGACCTCGTGAAAAAGCAAAATAGTCGATCCAATCCGGCGTGCGCTGCTGGCCTCTTTGCAGAGCAAGATCACGGATGGACTTCTGCCAATCTGCTTTTTCGAAATCCCAAGATTGGGTGATCTCCGTGTCCCAGCGCCGGCCGACCACGAGATATTCCTTATGCGTGGCCAAGACACGTTGGAGGGCACGGCAAAAATCGTTTAAAAAAATAATGTCGCAATTGCTGTAGCAAAGGACCTCATGCCGCGCGATCGCCTGCGCCCGCGCAAACAGGTAGTCCATGCGGTTTGAGCCCGCGTCATTTTTCTGCGTGTGGGGTTCATGACGAATCCCCAGCTCTTTCGCGGCAGCAGCGGCGCCTTCCTCGTCGCCAAAGAGAATGACCTCTACGTCCGGGTGCACCAGGGTCCAGCTCTTCAACGCGTTTCGTTGGATAACGGCGTTGTGGCCCACAAACGGCTTGGCGGTAGTGAAAAACGTAAGCATTTTCGCTCTGCTCGACTCAATCAGCGGACGTTAGCCCTTACGGCATAAGCGCCGGTTCGCCTGCCAAACGTTGAAATTCCGCAACGCGCTCATCGGGAAGCGCTATCAAATTCGCGTCGTAGGATTCTTCAGCCGTCGAGGCAGGATAAAGCGTCCCGATTTCGCTGAGCGCAAACCATCGATAGTTCCATTGCGCGAGAAGCTGTAGGATGTCGCGAGCCGGATAGCCCCAGGGGCGCGTCCGCTCATCTTCCACTTCCACCAGAATCGCAGGCCGCGGCGCCGCTTGCAGCAGCCTTCGCGCACCCTGCAACACCGCCAATTCGCTGCCTTCCGCATCGAGTTTGATGAAGTCCACCTTGCCGACACCGCGCTCTGCAAGCACATCGTCCAGCCTGCGCAAGGGCACGCGTACCCGCTGCGTTGCGTCTGGCACCGCAGGTGGCCGCAAACTGTTTCCCCAGTCCCGAAAACCGTTCACGACAAAAAGATCTGCTTCGCCGGACTCCTTTCCCAGGGCGCAAGACTCAATCTCCGCATTGCGGCAGCGATTTACGCGTACGTGCTTTTCCAGCCGCTTGCATTCTCGTGGCGACGGTTCGAACGCAATCACCCTGCCGTTTCGCCCAACGCATTTTGAAGCCAGCAAGGTGTACAAACCGTGGCGCGCCCCGATATCCAGCACAGTCATCCCAGGTCGCAGAACCCGTTGTACGAATTGCATCTCCGTCTCTTCGAACCCGCTGTACATCAACTCGTGATCCAAAGCGCCCTTTTCGGCGAGCCACACCGCTCCAAATGGAAGGCGCAATGGGATGGGCATCTTTGGAAACACGCGACGCGCGCGAAGCGCCAGCGAGATGTATTTTCTACGCATGGGACTTGCCAGGAATCGTCCGACGCGCTGCGGCAAGGCGAGCCGCGCAGCGACTGTTTTGCTCCAGGGATCGTGCTCTTCGTGCGGCTCGGGGCAAAGCCGGAATCCTGCGACCTCAACTGGTGCGAAGGACGCTAACAGGACCGTCCGTCTGCGCGCGTGCTCCGGAGTTTCCCGGAAGTCGTCGTGGTCTGGAAACGGCATCACTCGATAGACCTTCGCGAAACCGGCGCGGTACAGCATCTTCACGAGACTGCCTTCGCTCGGGTAACAAGCCATGTCCGTCAAGCTCTGATCGTCGGCCCGCGGCTCCTCGCGCAGCAGCAGGGAGGGCTTTTCCCCCGGGATGCACATGCTCTCGACCAGCAAACACTTCTCCGTCAGCGCGCGCAAATTGCGCGTCGCCATCAGAGGGTTTTCCAGGTGATAGAGCAGTCCGCAACACAGCACAAAGTCGAACTGCCCGAGTGCGCGAATGCTGAGCTCCTCGATATCCGCTGTTTCGAACGCCAAATGCGGAAATCGCTTGCGCGCTTCGGCGACATTTTCCCCGCGCCCGTCAAAGCCGCACACATTCAAACCGGAATCCGCGAGGGTCTTGGCGAAAAAACCGACGCCGCATCCCGCATCGAGAGCGCTCGTAAGGGGAAACACTTTTTTTAGCCTCTCGACGACACGCCGGATGGTTTCTCCGCGTGCCATGATCAGCTTGCGGTAGTGCCGCTGGTCAAACGGTGTGAGCTTCAGCGTGAATTCCGCGCTGATCTGCGGCGCTTCAGTTTCCGGGAAGTCGGACGGTGCTCGATGGATCACGGACATGGGGCTGGACTCCATGTCGGCGCGTTTCCCGACGGGACTGTCGGGATGGCCGGACTTTCGTGCGCTCTTGCGGATCCGCTGCGCTTAAGACGCGCGCGGCCGCGAAAGCCCTTTCCGCCACTATCCGCAACGATGTTTCTTTGCTTAAAGAATAGGTGGACTAGAAAGTAGAAAAATAGTAATCATATCTGACCGCGAATGCAAGAGGATTTATTGGAAGGTACTTGTTATTTATGGGATATACGTCCTGGGGGAAAACGTAACCGAACCCTGCGCGGAGAACTCGACAGCTCGAAGCGCGGCAGGCGCTTCAATTTCTGCTGATGCCCTACTTGGCGGTCAATTTGCCTGCACGCCGCAAAGCTCGATACTCTTGCTCGGCACGCAAACGGTCGCTGGCCAATTCTTTTTCAACTCCAGGATCCGAGGAAATCCATAGGAAAAGCCCTAGTAGAAAAAGCAGGACCACCGCAGTGCACCCCGTTAATGCCCACCAGAACACCGTGTAATCCCTCCCAAACTAAGTAATTTCTTCCCAGCAATAAATGAACATTACCTTACCGCTCTTCCGACGGCAAGGCTTGGACCTCCTCTATGTCACAGAGTGGTAATCAGTTAGGAGGGATCGGGGCAGGCCGTTGCCGCCGGCGAATGTTGTTTAATGAGTAGTTATAGTACTCTAAAATGATAGAGTGCAATGAGATGCCGCGCATTCACGGATTTCAAATTCGCGCTTGTCCGCTCAACCCCAGCCGTTTCCTGACTCCCAGCGTCCTATGCACAAACACTTCCCACAAGATTCTTTTAACTTCCGCTGCTTCCCTGCGCCAAAATGTTCTTCGGATCGTTCCGTCTTCCGTCATCGCGTGCGTCGCGCTCAAGATCGTATATGTGTGCGGCCGCTCCCCGTAATATCTCAGATTTTCATCGGCCTCCACGCCGCCGTACGCTCCCAGCTCTTTTCCTCCGGCCACGTGGCTATAATCGTGCGTCTGGTGAACCATGCGCGCAAATCTGGTCATATCCACCACCGGCAGCCTTTTTTTCCGCGCGTATTTGATGCACCACTGGTCAAACCACACGCGTCCAATCGCCAGCGGCGGCACATTCACGTACGTCCCTCTCGGAAACACAAAGAGGTCAATAGCTGTGTAGCTCTCGAGATGCCCTTCCCGCGTCATCCGCTCCCGAAGCTTCTCTTCCCATCCGCCCTGGAAATCCATCCCCTCGGTCACGTCCAGGTTCGTTCTTCGCCCCACCGCCAGGAATCGTTCGAATTTTTGCTGCACCTTCCCGACTCCCGCCATAAACTCCCGCAGCAAAATAATATCCGCGTTCACGTAAGCGATCAGTTCGCCACTCCCGTGCTTTTCCGCGCCAGCCAGAATATCCGCCAGCAGCGGCGTCCCCTGATTGTTCCGCGCCACATCCGCCACGTGCGTCAGCCCCAGCTCACGCGCGATTTCCGCCGTCCCCGGCTCCGTCCCAAATAAAATAATTTCCGGTCTTGGCTCCAGCTTCGTCCAGCTTGTAATCGCATTTCGCTGGATCACTTCGAAGTGCCCCCGGAAGGGCTTCCCCACCGCGCAAATTGTCA
>JBARBE010000361.1:0-2524 GCA_049792735.1 Candidatus Acidiferrum sp. | reverse complement strand
CGTTTTATATGAATACGAACCGGCAGTTGATGGACAACTACGTCAGCACGGGCAAGGTTTTTCTGATTCACCGCGATTTTCCGTTGCCGATGCACGCGTATTCGCGTGTGGCGGCGCGTTATGCGCGAGCTGCCGCGGAAATCGGGAAGATCGAGCCCGTCGAGCAGGCGCTGTTCGAAAATCAAGAGAAATGGGAGCAGACCGGGGATGTCGATGGGACGGTTGCCGCCGTGCTTACTTCCGGAGAAATGGCCAAGGTCCGCGCTCTGGTCAAAGGCGGAACGCTTGAGCCGCTGATCAGTAAGGATTATGAGCTTGGGGAGATTTACCGGGTGAATTCGACTCCGACATCGGTCTTCCATTATAAAGGGCAGACATATCCCTACGCGGGCGTAATGAATTACGAAATTCTGAGCCAATTCTTGAATCAGCTGTTGAGCCAGAGATAGAAGAGCCTTTTGTACCAGCGCGCGAGAAGCTTGCCATGATGCAATCTAGCCCGCTCAATTTGCGCCGCGCGGTTATCTGGGTCGGCCGGCTCGTTCTCGGCGGCATTTTTATTTACGCGGGTTACTCGAAAGCTTTCCTCCCGAACAAGAATTTCTGGCCTTATTTCATTCTGAAATTCTCGCTGACCATGAATATCTCGAATTTCGCAGCCCAGGTGGAGGCGTTCAAGTTGCTCCCGCCTTGGGGAGTGCAATTCGTCGCTCACACGCTCCCTTTCACGGAGATTATTCTCGGGCTACTGCTGCTGATCGGCTGGCGTTTGCGCATCTGGGCTACGCTGCTCACGCTCATCATGCTGGGTTTCTTCAGTGTTGTGCTGCGAGCGTATCTGCTGCATATGGACATCAATTGCGGCTGTTTCGCGACGCCGGAAATTATCGGTCTCAAAAAGGTTTTGGAGGATGCGGCGCTTTCGGGCCTTGCGCTACTGATGACTATTTTCGCTTTTCAGGAAGCGCGCCGGCCGCATCCGTGGGCGGCGCAAGAAACGAGCCGGGCGCAGGTTTAGTTCTCCAAGGATAAGGAAATCCCCCGTAGTAGACTGAACCGATGAAAACACTGGATGAGTATCTGGAATTTGCGGCAATTGCGCACGGGCATCTTTGCGCGGGGCAAGTGCTGGGCGTGCGGCTGGCGATGCTGGGCCTGCGCGAACTGGGGATTGATGACCCGATCGCAGAACGGAAGCGCATCGTGACTTATGTCGAGATTGACCGCTGCGTGACGGACGCCGTGGCTCTGGTCGCCAATTGCAGGCTGGGTAAGCGCGCGCTGAAATTCCGCGATTGGGGCAAGGTGGCGGCGACGTTCGTGGATATGCAGACGGGGCGCGCCGTGCGCATTGCCGCGAAAGAATCGTCGAAGCAAGCCGCGCGCGAGATGTATCCGGAGCTTGGCAAAGATGCCGGGCAGCAAAAAGCCTACGCCGCGCTCTCCGATGAAGTCCTTTTTGACAAGCAATGGGTAAAGGTCGAGGTTTTGCCCGAGGACCTGCCGGGGTTCAGAGGCCCGCGAGTGGTTTGTGGGCTATGTGGCGAGGGCATCAATTTTAAGCGCGAAGTTGTGGTCGAAGGAAGAACGCTCTGCCGCGCCTGCGCCGGCGAACGATATTACGAGCCGGCTAGTTACTCCTGAAAGGCGACCATTTTCTGCAAAACTCATTCCCGCAATTCGTTCTGCGATAGAATTAACATTCGATGCTGAGTTTGCCTCCGATAACGTTGCGGCTGCGCGGTTGGAAACTGATTGACCGCGTTGCGCTGGCGTTTCTCTTGCTTTGTTCGATTGCCATTGGCGCGGCTTGCGGATTGTTGTTTGTCTACGCCAGCGACCTACCAGAAATCCGCGCGCTGGAAACCTATCGCCCCACCGTTGTCACCGAGGTCTATGCCGATGACGGACAGCTCGTCGGAAGCTTCGCGCTGCAGCGGCGCATCCTGATGACGTATGAGCAATGCCCCAAAGTTCTGTACGATGCGGTTACGGCTATCGAGGACCAGCATTTTGAAGAGCATTGGGGCATCGACTTTCCGCGCATCGCAGGAGCCGTCTGGCGCAAGCTTCTGCACGGCGGGAAAGCCCAGGGTGCCAGCACGATCACCATGCAGTTGGCTGGCAATCTTTTTCTGGATCGCAGCGAAATCAGCATACGCCGTAAAATTCAGGAGGTTTTGCTGGCGTTGCAAATCGAGCGGCGTTATACCAAACCGCAGATCTTCACCATGTACGCCAATCAGGTCTACCTGGCGCATGGCAATTACGGCTTCGCGGCTGCCGCGCAATTTTATTTTGGAAAGTCCGTCACCGACTTGAAACTGCAGGAGGCTGCGCTGCTTGCAGGAATGATTCGCGGGCCGATCTATTCGCCGCTGGCCGACCCCGCGCGCGCTTTGGCACGCCGCAACCTGGTGCTGCGCCGCATGGCGGAGGAAGGAAAGATCACTCCCGCCGAGGAAGTGGCTGCGCAGAAAACGCCGCTTGGCCTGCATCTGCAATTTCCGCGCAATGATCTGGC
>JBARBE010000360.1:0-1851 GCA_049792735.1 Candidatus Acidiferrum sp. | reverse complement strand
AGTGGGGCGGGCCGCCGTGCCCGCCATGCCCTGTATCCCGCGTCATCATCTCCCAAGCGGCACAATCCGGTAGAACGCCAGATGCTCGCCGCGATATTTCTCGGCCACGCTGAAGCGCTTCGGATCGGGCAGCTCGGACTTCAGCGCGTCGCCGTCCTTCCAACTGACGAGCCATCCGCCGCCGGCCGCTGAGACCCGCTCCTCAATAGTCATTCGCGCCGACGCACTATCAAATCCCGGAATAGCTATTCGCGGATTGTCGCCTCTGAAGTAGTAATCGAAAGGAACTGAGTAATAGCCAAACGGAAATCCGCCATTGGGAACTTCGGCGGTGTTCCCGGTCGAAACGAAGCCGGATTCAAAGAAAACCGGCTCGGACGCTCCGCCGCGCGTCACTTGCGCGGCAACTTCCCGCCACGGTTGCGGGTCGGATCGGTCGAACGGAAGCACGATCAAACACGCCATCGCGAAACCGGCCACCAGCAGATTGCGCCATTTCACGCTGGCCCGCTCCAATCCGGACGCCATCAGCAACGCCAGCGTCGCAGTTGACGGCGCGACGTAGCGCAGGTTGAACATCGGCCGGATTGCGATCGATCCCGCCGCCAGCACGAGTCCCGGCAGGATCGTGAATGCGCCGAGCCAGACGAGCTGGCCGCCGCTCCCTGCATCGCGCGTCGTACCGGCTACGAACCACAGCGCGACTGCTGCCGCGCCGATCACCATTACTACTTTGATAGCCAGTGGATACTCATATCCTGTTCCGATCCAGTCGAGCCAATGCCCCGCGATCAGCGTCTCGCTCTGCGCGCGCGCGATTGGAACGTAGGGTACGAACAACACGATCGTGATAGCCATCGCCAGCCACGCCATCGGATTTTTGCGTCCGCCGAGATAGTCGCGCGCGAGCATCGCCACTCCAGCCCCGATGAACAGGATGCCGCCGAGGTGCGTGTAGAGCAGCGCCGCGCCGACGATCCCGCACAATGCCGCGGCACTCATACTCGGGCGATTGCGCACTCGCCAGAGCGTCAGCAGTTGTGCGAGCGCGATCGAAATCAACATCGGATACATTCGCGCCGTCTGCGCGAATACCACCGCCAGCGGGTTGAATGCCCAAATCGCGGCCGCCGCCAGCGCCGTGTTGTCGTCGAACATTTCGCAGCCGAGCGCGAACACCAGCACCAGCGTCGTCAGCGAAAAGATCACCGACATCGATCGCAGCGAGATTTCACTCGGCCCGAATATCCGCGTGTAGTAATGCAGCACGACGTAGTAGAAGACCTGCTTGCCGGGATCGTGCAGCACCGGCGTGCGAACGATCGCGCTGATTCCCGGCTTCGCCGACGCCCACGCGCTATATGCCTCGCTCGCGCCGAGCGCGTCGGTGCCGAGATGGTACGAATAGATGAATCCGCCGGCGACCAGGATCGCTGCGAAGATTTCCAGCGGCCGCCGCGACGCGCGCCCGGCCATCGGGATTCCGTTGTTCGCCACCGCGCGAGATATAGCCGATTTCGCGCGCCCGATCTTCATCCTTCCGCGCGCGCTCGCGCGCGGTCCATTGACTATCACGCCGCGCGCTGGCGTAACTGATCAGAATCATGTCTGAGTTTCTCGAAGCGGCGCCCGAGGTCGCCGCGCCAGGCCGGGTCGCGATGACCCTGCCGCCGATCTCGCGCATGCGCTTCGAGGTATGGGCGCTCGCGTGGCCGGTGATCCTGTCGTTCGGACTCGATTCGATCCTCGGCCTCTCCTCGATGCTCATGGTCGGACGCCTCGGCGCCGACGCGGTCGGCGCGGTCGGCCTCGCCACCCACATCCTCGGCGCCGTGCGCGCCGGACTCGCCG
>JBARBE010000359.1:0-21740 GCA_049792735.1 Candidatus Acidiferrum sp. | reverse complement strand
CGAAGGCCTCGCTCGCCAGGCGTGCGGCTAGTTCAATGTCTTCTCGTGTCGCCGAGTAAGAGTTGTTCTCGATCTGCTGGCCCGTTGCCGGATTCCATGCCCGGAACGAATCGCTCGACCCCGCCGCATCTCGAAACCCGATCAACGACTTCCCCAAGATATCCATGTGCCAGCCCATCTCCCTCTACCGCGCCGCTTGCCGCAGTTCCGTGCTCGCGCCGCCCGGTCGCGTTCGCAGCGCCTGCTGAATAAGCTCTTTCGTTTTCTTCAACTCCTCTCCCGCAATCCGCAGCTTCGGCGGACGCACATCGGCGTTTCCAACCCCCAGCTCTTCCTGTACCAGCTTGATGAGCTGAACGAATTTCGGCACTGTGTCCAGCCGCAGCAGCGGCAGAAACCAGCGATACAGCTCGAAAGCCTGCGACGATTTTCCTTCCACGCCGTAATTGAAGAGGTCCACCGACTCCCGCGGCATGGCGTTGGCCAAGCCCGCGATCCAGCCCACTGCTCCCACGCCGATCCCTTCCAAAATAGCGTCGTCCACTCCCACAAGAATCGCCAGACGCTCGCCAACAAGTGCCCGGATGCCGGACACGCGGCGAATGTCCGCGCTCGATTCCTTGACCGAATGAAAATTCACATACTCTCCCGCGAGCTCCTGGATTTGCTCCGGCAGGAAGTCCGTCCCATAGGCAATCGGATTGTTGTACAGCATGCAGGAAAGCGGAGTGGCCTGAAACACCGCGGCTACGTGTGCTTTCATCTCGCGCCAGTCGCCCTTGTAAACGTATGGCGGCAGCACCATTAATCCTTCGCAACCTGCGCTATGCGCGGCTTTCGCAAGTCGCACCGCTTCGCTGGTGGTCAGCGCAGAAATCGCAGCGACCACCGGCGACTTGCCTTTCAGCCCAACGACGCAGGTTTTCAGAATCGCCACTTTTTCATCAAAGCTCAGCGTGGCTCCTTCCCCGAGCGAGCCCAGCGCGACAACTCCGGTGCAACCATTCTCGATGAGCCATGCGCAGTGCTTGGCCATAAACTCGTGATCAATCTCAGCTCCGGATTTGAAGCACGTCGTAATTGCCGGAATAACGCCTCTCCACTTCATTGTTTTCCTCCATTCAATTCCTGAATCTCTTTCACCGCTGACATCGCCGCCAGACTCGCGCATTGCACAGGAAAAATCGGCGGTCTATTCCAATTCACATTCCACCCAAACAAGAACTTTGCCGCAGCTCCACATACCCGTCCCTGGCACGGACCCATTCCGCAGCGCGAATGCAGCTTCGCCGCCTTCCACGAATCGTACTGTTGGACCCGTTCAAACGACACGTCTTCGCAGCGGCAAAGCAACGTGTCTGGTTTCGCCAGCTTCACTAGCTCTGGTCTCAACCGGAATACTTTGTTCATAGCCTCTGCAAGTTTTCGATAACGCGACCTGCTGGCGAAAAGTTCTTTGGCCGCATCAAGCGAGCCCGCTGTGGCGTGACCGGCGATCCGGCCTTCATTCACCGACAACTCCATTCCGCCGATCCCCGTTGGCTCCCCGGCGCAGTAAACATCTGCCTGGGATGTTTCTTGAAATTCGTTTGTCTCCACGAAACCGTCTCTAAGCCGGCATCCCAGCATTTGCGCCAACTCTGTGTTGGGAACCAGATGGTAGCCGCAGCCCAGGTAATCGCATGCAATCTCGCGCAACCGGCCGCCTTCAGAAACGGTGACGCTCTCCAAACGATTCTTCCCAGAAGCCGCAACGATCCAGCTTCTTGTCAAATAGCGCGCACTCCGCGATTTGAAACGGAGCATCACGCCCTGCACGGCCTTGGGCGGGGAAGAAAGCAGTTTCATTCCAAACGTCGCCAGGCTCAACGATGAAGCCTGCTCGCAAATGCACACGACCTTCGCGCCGTGGTCGCTCAGATACGCCGCCACCGCTAGCAGCAGCGGCCCGGTTCCTGCCAGCACCATTCGCTTGCCCGAGACAGGTAATCCAGATTTCGCCAGCGCCTGCAGGCCGCCGGCTCCCATCACGTTCGGTAACGTCCATCCCGGAAACGGCAAATAAAGTTCGCGTGCGCCAGTAGCCAAAACCAACTTCTTAAACTCAATATACAGTAGCCCATGATCCGTCTCGGCTTGCAGAGCAGGCTTCTCTGCACTGAATACACGAGCGCCGGCAAACACTTGCACACGGGATTTTGCCAGCCGCTCAAGCCAATAGTTTGCTTCTCGCGAATCGGGTTTGTTCCCCCCGCTTCGCCAAATTTGTCCGCCCAATCGCGGATTGTCATCGATCAGCGCAACACGCTGGCCACGTTGTGCAGCGGTTACCGCGGCTGCGAGTCCAGCGGGCCCGCCTCCGACTATCACCACATCAAAGCTGTATTTTGTGGCGCTATCCATGGCAAACGATTCGCATCTGCGGTTGGCAAACGAGCTGACAGCTTCGGCGATGTGTTTCGCCATCAATCTCCACGCGGCACTCGAAACAAGTTCCCATGCCGCACAAAGGACTCCGCGGCTCTCCTGACACCGATGTTCGGCAGAACTCTCCGGCGAGCAAAACGGCCACCGCCACGGAAGTTCCCGCGGGAACCTCTACAGCGCGCCCATTCACATAAATCGTAAGTTCGTTAGCCATGGACTTCCGCAATCATCTGCCGGGTAGGCAGGTAAGGATCCTTTGGAATTTCGGCTTGCGTCCCCGTGATGTGCGCGCAAATCAGTTTTGCCGTGCCCAGCGATGTCGTAATTCCCAAACCTTCATGTCCCGCGGCCAGGTGCAAGCTGGGATCTTCCAGCGAAGGACCGATCAGCGGCAACTTGTCCGGAGTCGCCGGACGAAATCCCGTCCACACCCGGATGCTCGAGCAACCGCGCAACGCCGGCATGTACGCAAACGCACGCTCCAACATCCTCGACAAAATGACCGGCTCCACGCCCTCATGCTCCACATCGTATTGTCGCGAAGACCCAATCAGGATCTGCCCGGTCCGCCGCGGTTGCAAGTTGAAAGCCACCGAATCGCTGGTCAACGAGTGCGCCGACTTCAGGTAACCCAATTCCACCAGTTGATGGCGCACCAGATCCGGATAGCGATCCGTAATGACCAAATGTCCCTTGCGTGCCTTCACCGCGATTCCGGTGGTAAACGCCCCGGCGTGCCGGCCCATGGCATTGATGAGTTTGCCCGCGCTCATCACCGTTCCATCCGCAAGTTGCGCCATGCCTCGCGCAAGATTCTTGACCGCTCGGCCGGAATGGAGAGTCGCTCCAGCCTCTACCGCTTTTTTCAAGAAAAACGCCGCTGCCGCTGGGGGATAAACCACTGCGTCTCCGCGAACCAGCAATCCTCCCGCGAGTGGCGCACGAAGTTGCGGCTCAGCCTCGCGCAACGCTCCCGAGTCCAGAATCTCCGTACGGACACCGCGCTCCCAATAATATGCGGCCTTCCGTTGAACCTCGGCGAACTCTTCCTCATCCGCCGCGACCCAGATCGTTCCGCATCGGTCGTATTCCATGTTTTGAGGGAAACTCGGCGATAGCTCATCCCAAAGCGTCTGAGAATAATGTGTGAGCGCAAACTGCGCTTCGGAATCGTCCATCACCACGATGTGTCCCATCGAGGCGCCAGTCGCTCCGCACGCTGGAAAGTTCTCCTCCACCACAGCGACCCGCAATCCCGCCTTGGCCAGCTCCCAAGCGCAGGCCGCTCCTATAATTCCGGCTCCTGCGATTAACACATCAACCGACGCGGTCATGCATCTATGCCATAGCACAGAGGATCCGCGGGGTCGAAAACGAAATCGGCCTCGGAGGTGATGTAGGCGGATCCCTTGATAATCGGGATTACGTGGCCGTTGTCTACTCGCACCTGTCCCTCAAACACGCTTCCAACGATGCTTTCTTGCCGCCATATCCCGCCGGGCTTGAGCTTTCCGTCCGCATACAGGCACGCGAGTTTCGCGCTGGTGCCGGTTCCGCACGGCGAGCGGTCATAGGCCTTGCCGGGACAGAGCACAAAATTTTTGCTGTCGATCCCAGGTATGGACGACGGACGGAACAGTTCGATGTGGTCTATCTCTCCACCATCCGTTCCACGGATCCCATTTGCTGCCAACGCCTGGCGGATTGCCCAGGTAAACTGCGTTAGTTCATCCACGAGCTTCAGGTCCAGCTCGAAAGAATGCTCATTCACCAAAAAGAACCAATTCCCGCCCCAGGCAATATCCCCGCGCACCATACCATACCCTGGCACGTGAACTCCCACTCCTGTCGCTGTCCGTTTGCTCGGAACATTCGCGACCGTAACTTCTCCGCTCTCGTGCAGTGTCGCTCGAACCGTTCCCACCGGCGTGTCAATGCCGTGTTCACCGAGTCCTATGCGCTTAAGATGCGAAAGAGTGACAATCAAACCGATCGTGCCGTGCACGCACATCCCAAGATATCCAACATTATTAAAGAAGATGGCTCCGGCCGTGCTCCCTTCATTCACAGGCTCGGTCAGCACCGCCCCGACGATAACCTCTGAGCCCCTCGGCTCGTTCACCAGCGCCCGCCGCAAATAATCGTATTCCCGGCGAAACTCCTCCAGCCGCAGGATCATGTTGGTCGAATTCAATTTGGGGCCGCCCTCCACGATAATTCGGGTCGGTTCCCCGGCAGTGTGTGAGTCCACCACCCTGATTCGCTTTAGTCGTTCCGCCATGCTATGGATGTCCCGCCTTCATATACCCGTTCCTCATACCACAAAACACGCGAATTGCATCGACGGCAGCACGCTGCCTCATCTTCGGATGAATCGCGACGCGGCATCCCGCGCTCAAGAAAAAAAGCGCGCTAAGTGAGCGGTGCTGGCGTTGAATTGCAACCCAAGAGCTGCATGCACGCTCACAAAAAGCCTGGGAATCTCTGCCTGCGTCACACACATATCGGTCGCCACAATCGGCAACCTCCTGCATACAATATACATATCCCTCCTAATGAGCAAGTTGTGCCTGCGTGTCAGCCGCCCCTGAAGTGATGCACACTCTGACCGTTAACACTCCATTTGACAGTGTATATTATATGCTATATACAACAACCGCCTCTCCAGCTTTCTGCGTACTCTTTGGCTGGCCGCCTTGGAGGGACTGTCGAGGGCTACCCTTGCTTCCAGCGAGCGTTGCGCTGTTTCATCGCTCCGGATGCAGAGCCGTCTTCGCATTTCTTCCCGCCTGAGGCAAAGCAAGAAGGAGAAGCGTAAGCTTCTCTTCGCTAAACATTTTGGACATCTTTTTAGTCTGCTTCTTGTAACTCGAAAATTCGCCCAAGGAGGAACTCGTCGCATGAAATCCAGCCGCCTCGCCCCGGTCGTCGCGTTTCTGCTCTTTATTCTAGCCCCGCACTCTGCCAATGCGCAGGGCACTCGCGATGATTACCAGCGTGCTACGCAATTCCTTCCTGGCAATCTCCGCCACCGCATCTACATCGCGGAGGTTTCTCCGCACTGGATCGCCAAAACCAACCGTTTTTGGTACCGCAAAGCCGGCCCCAAGGAAACTGAATTTATTCTCGTCGATCCCGCGCAAAACTCCGTCAAACCCGCGTTCGATCACTCCCGCCTTGCCTCCGCTCTCTCCGAAGCTGCCAAACGCGAGTTCAAATCCACTGATCTTCCTTTCGACACTTTCGATTTTTCTGAAGACCTCAAATCCATTCATTTCCAGGTGGATGGCGCGGACTGGCATTGCGACCTGGATGCGTACAAATGCAAGACCGAGCACGACATTGAACCCGGCAAATTCGAGAGCCTATCACCTGACAAGAACTGGATCGCTTTCCTCAAGGACTACAATCTTTATCTTCGCTACGTTCCCCTCGGAACTGTCGTCCAGCTCACTAACGACGGCGAGCGTGGCTGGAGCTATGCCACTCCCATTCCCGGTCTCCGTCCCATGATTGCTCAAGGGACTGACGACATCCAGCAGCGCCCCGCGGTCTTCTGGTCTCCCGATTCCTCCAAGCTGGTCACTTACCGCATGGACACGCGAAACGCCGGCCGCTTCACCAACATCCAGTTCGTCCCGCCCGATCAACTTCGCCCCAAAGTTTTCTCCGTTGTCTACTCGTTGCCCGGAGAAATTCTTCCCACCGCCACGCCCATCATTTTCGACGTACACACCGCGAAGCGCACCGACGTCAAAGCCAATCCAATCGAAATGCAGTTCCAGGGCGGTCCCGACTTCGAGTGGTTTCCGGACAGCAAGAGTTTTCAATATGAGGTCGACGCGCGCGGCATGAAATCCATCGAGCTATGCTTGGTTGATGCGGAAACGGGCGAACAAAAAATCGTGATGAGTGAAAAATCCGACCGCTATGTCGATCCTGGCGAAACCTTCTCGCACATCATCAAAGATACCGGCGAAGTGCTGTGGACTTCGGAACGCGACGGCTGGAATCATCTCTATCTGTACGATGGAAAGACCGGCACTCTCAAAGCGCAGCTCACGCGAGGCCCGTGGGTCGTTCACCGGCTCCTGGATGTGGATGAAAAAGCCCGCCGCGTATACTTCACGGCCGGTGGGCGCGAGAAAGACGAAGATCCTTACCAAACCCATCTCTACAGCGTTGATCTCGACGGCAAAAATCTCACTTTGCTTACCCCCGAAAATGCCAACCACTCCATCAGCATCTCGCCAGACCATCTCTATTTTGTGGACAACGCTTCTCGCCCGGACCTTCCTGGCAATTCCACTCTTCGCAGCACCAAAGGCGGTACGCAGGTCCGCGTCCTCGAGCAAACCGACGCCAGTGAACTTCTCAACAGCGGCTGGAAATTCCCCGAACCCTTCAAAGGCAAATCCTCTGACGGCGCTTACGATCTTTACGGCCTCATTTGGAAGCCCTCCAATTTCGATCCTAGCAAAAAATATCCCATCATCGAATCCGTCTATACCGGTCCGCAGGGTTTTTTCGTTCCCAAAACTTTTTCGGCCGCTTTGCGCGGCCTTCCGCCTGTCGCCGAACTCGGTTTCATCGTGGTCATGGTGGATGGCCGCGGTACAACCGGCCGTTCTCGCGCCTTCCACGAATTTTCTTATCACAACCTCGGCGGCGCTTTTGAAGATCACGTCAACATGATCAAGCAAATGGCCGCGCAATTCCCCTACATGGATATCGACCGCGTCGGCATTTTTGGCACCTCCGCTGGAGGCTACGGCGCCGCGCACGCCACGCTGGTCTTTCCCGATTTCTACAAAGTTTGCGTGTCCATCTCCGGAGACCACGACGCGCGCCTCGATAAAGCCTGGTGGAACGAACTGTACCAAGGCTATCCCGTAGGCAAAGACTATGAAGAGCAATCCAACGTCACCCTCGCCGGCAATCTCAAAGGGCACCTCTTACTCGTACACGGCGATATCGACGACAATGTCCACGTCGTCGAAACCATGCGCTTTGCCGATGCCCTGATGAAAGCCAACAAGGATTTCGACATGCTCATTGTTCCCAACATGTATCACGGCGAAGGCGGCAACCTCTATCTTGTCCGCCGCCGCTGGAACTATTTCGTCAAATACCTCCTCGGCGTTACCCCTCCCGCGGGCTTTGAAATCCACGACGCACCCATTCCCAATTTCGCGAGGCCGCAATGAGCAATTGCGTGATTCCGAGGGCAGATCTTCCCCGAGGAATCTGCTTCTTCTTGCTGTCTGTCTCGATGTTTTTTCTCGCTGCCAACCTCACTGCCCAAAGGCCTGAGGAAGTAATACCCCCGCCCGTCCCGCCCCCGACATTGACTCCTGCAGGCATAGCTGTCGAACAGACTTCGCAGGGGAAGAGGCCCGAGGTGCCGATGCTGCAGAGCTTTGACGGGCTGGGCTCGGGCTTTGTGGGGCCACAGGGAACAGCCAACTTCCGGAATCCGTCGGACAACAGCCTGGCAGTTGGCCCCGATCACATCGTGCAGATTGTGAACTCGCGCATCGCCATTTATGCGAAGAAGGGAAAGAAGTACGACAAAACCGGGACCGTCCTGTACGGACCAGTTGCAACGAAAGAGATGTGGGCGGGATTTGGTGGCGTGTGCGAGGCGCGCAACAACGGCGACGCCGTGGTGCGCTACGACCAACTCGCGGGGCGATGGCTTTTTGTGATGCCCATTTTTTCGCGAATTGGCCCGGACGATTTTCCAAGCAAAGCAGAGATAAATCCCAGCGAATCGGTGCCGCCTGGGCAGCTCGCCAAGAAAGGGCAGGCGTCGTCACCAGGCCCTGCTGCCGCGCCCCCGGCGAACCCACCGGCGCCACCAGCTCCGCCGGAACGAGGGAAACGGCCACCCGAAAAGAAGGAAGGGGTGTATGCGATGTGCTACGCGGTGAGCACCGGGCCGGACCCGCTCGGCACGTACTATCGTTATGCGTTCGAGCGACCGCTGTTTCCCGATTATCCGCGGCCGGCGATTTGGATTGACGGCTACTACGTGCCAACCAGTACGGGCGACGAGGTAATTCAGAAACATGTGTGCATCGCGGATCGCACGAAGATGCTTGCAGGGCAGCCTGCAACGGAGCAATGCATCGTGATCGACGGCGTGAATTTTCTGAATAACGCCGACATTGACGGCCAAAAATTGCCGCCGCCGGGTTCGCCGAACATCATGATGGCGGCGGGCGGGACGCAACTAAAGAAAATCTTTGACGACGATGGGATTTACTTCTGGAAAGTGCATGTGGATTGGAAAAATCCGTCGAATACGAAAGCCGATGGCCCTGTGAAAGTCGATGTGGCGCCCTATCACTATCTTTGCGATGGCCAATTGTCGAGCTGCGTCACGCAGCCGGATACGGAGCGGCGTTTGGACGTGCAGGGCGACAAAATTATGCAGCGGCTGGTTTATCGGAGAGTTGGACGGAATGAGTCGATCGTAGCCGCGCATTCGATTGCGACAAAGGGAGGCGGCGGAGGCGTGCGCTGGTACGAGTTCCGTTTGGACAAGAAGCGGGATCCGGTGCTGTATCAGCAGGGCACGTATGCGCCGGAAGGCTTCTTCCGGTTTATGCCGAGCATCGCGATGGACAAGAAAGGCGATATCGGTGTGGGGTATTCGTTCGGAGGCGTTCCGAATTTTCCGGGGCAGCGTTTTGCCGCGCGAGAAGCGGGCGATCCCAAGGGGCAGTTGACGCTGCACGAGACGATGCTGGCGAAGGGCGAGGCATCGCAGAAAAACACGCTGCGTTGGGAGGACTACACCACGACGGCGATAGATCCGAGCGATGACTGCACGATGTGGTACGTCGGCGATTATTTGAAGGAAGGCGATGCTGCATATCGGACCAGGATTGGGGCGTTTCGCTCGCCGAATTGCAAGGCCGGGCGCTGACCGCTGATCCTTGGAGCGAGGGGGGAACGTGACGCGGACTTTTTTCCGAGCAGTGGTGACGTTGTGCGCGCTTCTCACGTTTTTGCGCGCTGCACCAGCGCAGGAGCGCGACGAGCAGGGAAAGCCCATCGGCAAAGTTTCCGTCCTGGGCAATCTGATCCTGATGGAACTGGACAAAGATGCGCTCGGCCACCAGAATCTTTTCGATCTTGGCCAGCGGACACTGCGGTTCATTCCGGGAAGTGGCGGCTACCGAGTTGAAAATGTTGCGTTGCGCTGGGACGGAAATCTTGGTCAGGAACTAAGCGGTCAGCGAGTCACTCTGAAAGAGTTTTCGTTTCCCTTTTCGGGCAAAAGCTGGAATTCGTTTTCGGTTGGCGTTACCGGGTCAATTCGGTTCAGCGCGGAGAACGAAACGTCCGCTGGCCCCGGCTTTGGACCCGGCGGAGATCAAGGTGGAGTTTCGATTGGGCGGTTCGATCCGCTAAGCGAAGGAGCCGCGGCGTTGGTCAACAATGTCCCGGCCATTTGTGTTTTCTTCAAGCCCCGCATGTCCGGCAAGCGCTACGTGAAAGAGTTGGCGGATCGCGTTGTGGTGACCTGGGACGTGACGGAACCGTGGGGAAATATTCAGGATTTTACATGGATGAAGACCGTCAATCGATTTCAGGCAGCGCTGTTCAAGGACGGCGCCATCGAAATGTCGTACCAGCAGCTTGCAGCGAAGGATGCCATCGTGGGGATCTACCCGTTGGCTGACGCGACCGCAGAGAAGCCGTTGGCGACTCTGGCTGGGGAGAAAAACTCTTCGGCGGCTCCGAATCTCAATTTGCAAAACATTAGAGTTTCCGTTGTGGATGGCCTGCTCCTGAAAGTGACGTTTGAAACGGCGGGTCCGGTGTTGCCGGAAGGCGATGCGGCGCTATCGGGAGTCGCTTATCGCGTTCAATTTCGCAGCGCGCCGAGTTCGGGAGAGCTGGCCGGCGCCGCGGCAGCCGAGGCGGTTTGGACTATTCGGGGATTCGCGCCTCGAAACCGGGTAAATGGGGCCACGCCGAGATATTTTGCGTTTGGCCCCGGCGTCTCGCGCCGCGTGAAGACCAGCCGTAACACGATTTCGATTCAGGGGATTTTGCCGCCGGAATTGCGTAACGCGAAGCAAATTAGCGTTTCCGCGGAGAGTTCCGCCGCCGGTTCGGACGAAGCCGTTGCGAAAATCGCAGCGCGGGATGTTGCCCTCAGCGGAATGCGCAATCCGGAAACGCACTTGTCGGCACTCAAGCCGCAGGATGGCCCGTTCCCGGTGGTTTACGAAGCGTTTCACTATTATGCGTTGCCGAACCCGCGTGACCTCACCTGCACAGTGATCAAAGGCCTCGGCGACAAGTTCGACTTTCTGGCGTACTACTCGGATTTTCGCGTCGACAATCAAGAAGCGGGCACGCCGAGCGATGGTCCATTAGGCTCGGTTGGCGCCGCGGTGACCGGAATCGCCGCTACGCAAAGCGGACTGGCCTCGTATTGTTCGCCGGGCCGCTTTCAGTGGCAGTTTATCCAACCGGTTTACGTTGGTTCGAACCAGATGCAAGAGCGGCCACCGGAGGACGCACCTGTCGGCCCCGACCGCGACATCACGTTTTACAAACAGCAACTCGCCGAAGTGTTGCAGGACGGCCAGATTCCGTCGTATATGTACGGCATTTCGCAAATCGCGCACGAGATGGGACATCGCTGGGGAGCATTCGTTTCGGCAAAAGTGAACGGCGAGACCATTCCGCTGGGACCAACGCACTGGGCGCGCGGTTTGCAGGCGAAGGTGGCATTCCCCTATCGGCGGCCGACGGAAGCGTCCATCATGGGCGGCGGCGTTTGGCAGGACAATTTTGACGGCACATTCACGCAGCTTGACGACGACTACTATGTGCCGGCGACAGGTTGGTCCTATCTCGATCTTTATTTGATGGGGCTGATTTCTCCGGCGGAGGTGCCAGACTTTTTCATTCTGCGGAATCTGGTGGCAGCTGGTAAAGACGCCAACGGCCATCCCATTTTCAAAGCAGACAGGACGAAAGTAACGATTCAAGATGTGATTGTGGCCGAAGGCGAACGTTTGCCGGGAGTGGACAAGTCGCAGCGGCAGTTCAACACCGGCATGGTAATTGTGGTGCAGCATGGTGCCACGCCCAGCAAAGAATTGATCGAAAGAACAGAGGGGATTCGCAAACAGTGGATCGACTATTTCTCAATGACCACGGGGCATCGTGCCTCCATGACCGCTAATCCGAACTGAGTGCGATGCCCCAGACTAAGGCTTGTGGCTTTATTGCTTACGCGCTGCGCTGATTCGCGTAATTGCAACGGACGCGCCAGAAGCCGGAATCGGAATGCGAATGTGCTGCTCTTGGCCGTTGTGAACCGTGAACCGTTGCGCCGAATGATCGTTTGATTTCACATCGTACGTTCCTGCCGGCAAACCCGTCAGCCTAAGGAAAGTCTCGTGCTCCGTTCCAGCGCGATTTTCGAGCGTGAAGCGAATCGTCGCGAGGGCATCGTCGAACGAAATTGGCTTGTCTTTGGCGAAACCGTCGCGATCCAGCAGCAAATGCACGCGCTGTGCGCCGCGCATGATATGAAAACGCGCGCGCAGCCCGTCTTTAGGAACGACCTGGATTAGATTTTTTCCCCGAGTCAAGTCTCCGCCGTAAGCAAACAAACCAAAGATTGGATCATCTACGACGATGGTGGCTGCGGAGCGCAGCGCGCCGCTGTAACCGAGATCGATTTCGCCGGAGT
Source organism: Candidatus Acidiferrum sp. (assembly GCA_049792735.1). Classification (GTDB taxonomy): domain Bacteria; phylum Acidobacteriota; class Terriglobia; order Acidiferrales; family UBA7541; genus Acidiferrum. The sequence goes on along the minus strand of JBARBE010000359.1, from coordinate 9,586 downwards.
ACCACCACGAGCCGCGGCCCATTTCTTTGTTGCCGAGCCACGCGCGTCCCCAGGGGCGCGGCTCGAAGCCTCCGCCCGCGCCGCCATCGTTGTTTTTGCCGGGGTACCAATAGCCGTAGTTGGATTTCGCAGTGCCGGAATTCAGCAGCGCCCAGGAACTTAGATAGGAGGCGTAACCGAGCCGCAGATAGGGAATCGGATCGCGAGCGAAATGGAGCGCGTAATCGGAAACGGCCCAGCCACCCATTTGCGCCATGTAGCTGAGCGTGTAGTTTGAGGGACCCGACGCGCGATAGTCGCTGCCGAGATCGTAGTACGCCGTTTCCAGCCAGCCGCGGCAAGCGAGATTGAGCTTCATCTGTTCTTCGAGAAAATATACGGCGTCATCGTACTTCACGGTGCGGCGGAAGTCGTCTTCGGATGCGTCTGCCGAAGGTGCGGTTCCCGGAGCTATAACGTGGGCCATTGCGTATTTAGCCAGAGCCTCCGTGGACTCAAATCCGGTGGAATCGAAAGGATATTCGGAACCGAAAAGATAGGGACGGTCGTTGACGAAATACTTGACCTTCTTTTCCCATTCGGCTTTGAGCCAGTCCGCCTGCTCCTTATGGCCATTTTCATAGAGAGCGTCGATAAGATGGGGAATTACGACCTCGTTGTAGGTACCGGTTTCGTAAGGCGACCATTTGACGATTTCAAGCGGCACAGTGAAGAAGGCTTTCGCGGTGCCGAAAGCGCGCTCGAGATATTGATCTTTGTCGAGATACTTGGTCATCGAGGGATAGAGGCTCGCGACCCTGTACATGTTGTAGTACAGAAGAATGACATGGGGGTAGTCGTAGATGCGCCAGATGTGTTTTTTGCCGCTGGGATCGTCTTTGGGGCTATCGCGATTTACTTTCCAGTTGGGGATTCCATAGATCGCGTACGGGTAAGGCTCTTTGTCGGTTTGCTGCAAGCCGCCCCAGACGAAATTCTTCAGATAGCTTTCGACGGCATCAATCTCCGGCTGCGACGGATAGAAAATGTTCTTGCCCGCGATGTATGGGGCCTTGCCCAATGCCGGGTCATCGGACGCCACGGAATAGGACTGCAAGCCGTCCAGGTCGTCAGGGGTGCGCAGAATTTCATGCTTCATATCCCACTGCGAGAAGACGGTGTTGTACCACTTGGAAGGGTCCTTGACCTGTTCGTGGCTGACGAGGAATGCGGCCCGTTTTTTGAAAAGAGTTTCGAGTGGTTCGGTAACGAAAAATTCGAGCGAGAGATACTGCGCTTCGCCGTAGTTCACTTTCAGCAAGTTTTCTCCCAAGCGAGAGAAGCGGACTTTGTAGACATGCACGTCCTTCCCGCGCTCGCCAATGTAGTCGATTTGCGTGCTCTCGGGATGTTCCGGAACGACGGTGCGAATATTGTTGTGCGTGCGCAGCGAGAACATCGCCGTCAAATCGGTAGGAATAGTCATGCCCGGGACGACATTGATGTCGAAGGCTCCGTTCTGGTAGAGGACGTCGCGCACGCCGTTGTAGTCCGCCGCCCAACGGAAACGGAATTGGTAAGTTGCGGCGTCACCAGATTTCCCGTTGGGCTGGAGAAGCAGTTTCGTGTGCGGCAAACGCCATGTGCCGCCCTTCGCAGTCAGTTCTTCACCGGCTGCCTCGGAATGCACATAGAAGGCGACGCCCCGGCCGAAGCGCTGCGGCTCGAAATATTCAAAGCCGCTGCGGCCCTCAGGGGTCATGACCAGGTAAGGGCCTTCGGTGTTGGTGCGCATCCAGTAGGCAAAGGAGCCGTTCCCGGCGATCAAATAGTGCGGAATGAGACGCTTGGTATAGGTTTCTGTTTTGTCCCAGACGTAATTCGAGTTGAAGGGAAAGGGCAACGCGAGGTCGCCAATCTCGAGCTCGCGCGACGACTCGTTTTTGAGCGAGATCGTCCACAGCAGCGCGTCGCCCTCCAGCTGGAAAGTCTCGGCGGCACGAAGGTCTTGAATTGGCGCCACCTTCCGGCCTTCCTCATTGAGGCCCCAGAAATACATTCCGGCCGTGCCGCCTTCCTGCAATTGCGCCTCGATGCGCAGACCTGATGTGGTGACGGGATCAAAAGCGATACTGTTGATTTGGTCGGCTACTATCGGATAGCTGCCGGATGTATGAACTTCCTTCCAATCCGCGCCGTCGCGGTATAGGACGCGCCAGCTCTTGGGCAGCCTGCCGGGATTCTTGTCTTCATCGTGAATCGCCCAATAGACCTGAACAGAGTGCACTTCCTTTGGCTCAGGGAAATCGTACTGCACCCACTCCGGCGTGCCGTCGCGGCCATACCAGAAGTATCGCGGCACCTCCTCGTCCTTCGAATTTGCAGGCATGAGGTCGTCTTTGAGCGCAAAAATAGCCGGCGAGCGAACACTCGCGGAAGGCTGGGCCAAGAAGGCCAGGGTGGGCACAAGTTCGCCGACCGTAAAATGAACCGCCTCAGGTTCTGCCGGTTTGCTGGTGTCGAGGAGCGCGGCGGAGGCTTTCTTCCAGTCTTTGTAGCCTGAGAAGCGGTAGCGAATCTGGACGTCACCGAGGGCGCGGCCGTGGGCGATGTAATCGGTATCGTATCTATCCTGAACGTGCTTGAGGCTTACGATGCCCGAAGAGGAATACTCGAGCTGAAACTCGCTGTTTTGGAGGGATTGGGCGGAAGTGAAAGAACCGAGAGCAAAAGTGACGCAGAAAAGGGCGAGGGGACGTAAGTGAAGCAAGGGACCTCCGGAACCGAAAATAAAGCAAGCGCTTGCAATGTAGCATATTGGATATAGTATGCAATCGGGCTGTCGCGGCCCCTTTGGGGCTCGGCATTCGGAACTGGGCTGCAAACGCTTACTTCAGGGACGGGCCGCCGCATTAGATGTCCGGGGCGCAACCGTCGCCAAGCGGATGAGGATCGGGAGATGAATGCAAACGCGAGCAATTCAGCGTCGATGCGCAGGAGATGGGCCGGATTCTCCGTTCTGTTGTTAGGCCCCGCACTCCTTTGGGCGGGACTTGCGCAAAGAAGCGACAAGAAAGAGCCGCCCAAGCCGGGTCCGATGCTCGACCAGGGCTACCTGGACTTAGACACTCCCGAGTTCTCGGTGCGGCTGGTCAAGTCGTCGCAAACCATCGCGGCTCTCAAGCCGAAGGGATCGGGCGATTTCGATTTCACCCCTGGCGATTTATTGGTCGAGCGATCGAAGGACGGTTACTACCATCTCGGGGACATTGACCTGCGTCTTCGCAGCGGCGATTCCGGAGATTGGAAAAACTACTCGACCGCGCTGACGAGGACACCGGTTATCGCGCAGCCATCGAGCGGCGAAGTGCTGGCCGCGGCGGATTTGTCTCCGACCCTCCCGCCGGATATTCCGCTGCAAATTACGCGGAGATGGGAACTGGAGAAGGGAAAACTTGTTTTACAGTTCGAGTTGAAAAATAAGTCCGCGCAAGCGGTGCAGATTGGCGCGCTGGGCATTCCGATGATTTTCAACAACGTGCTGACGGACCGCTCCCTGGAGCTGGCGCACGCCGTTTGTTCCTTCTACGACCCCTATATCGGAGAGGACGCGGGATACTTGCAAGTCACACGGTTGAACGGCCATGGTCCGGCGTTGCTCGTCTTGCCTGCGGGCAAGACTCCCTTCGAAGCATATAACCCGATTCTCGACACACGCAGTTCGCACGGCGCTGCGATTTTCCATGATCCCACCGAGCGGGGAATTACGTTCGAAGGATTCTACGAATGGATGGTCCACTCCGCAGCTTACGCGGAGAACGAATGGAAAAACGCAACACCCTGGAATCCACCGACACAAGCCACGCTGGCCCCTGGCGAATCGAAAACGTACGGCGTGGAGTTTGTGACTGCGGATTCGATTCGAGACATCGAAAAGACTCTGGCAGACAATTCCCGGCCGGTCGCCGTGGGCATCCCTGGGTACGTTTTGCCGATGGATCTGGAAGCGCGGTTGTTCCTGAAGTATCCCGAAGCCGTAAAGTCGATGGCCGTTGAGCCATCGGGAGCGCTGGCCTTCAAGGAAGGAGCGCCTACGTCGAGCGGCTGGAAGAATTATGTTGTACAGGGAAAGCAGTGGGGCAGGGCGCGGCTAACGATCACCTACAGGGACGGATTGGTCCAGACTATTCAATATTTTGTCACCAAGCCAGAGCGCCAGGCCCTTGCGGACATGGGCCATTTCCTAACGACCAGGCAATGGTTCACCGATCCCAACGATCCGTTTCATCGCGCTCCCTCGATCATGAGCTACGACCGCGATACCAACGAAATCGTGACGCAAGACAGCCGCGCGTGGATCGCCGGACTCGGAGACGAAGGTGGCGCCGGCTCGTGGATTTCCACGATCATGAAACAGCTCGGCGAACCGGATAAGGAGGAACTCGCAAAGTTTCAGCAATTCGAGGATGGCGTGCTATGGGGCGGCTTGCAATACAACGAAGGGCCAAAGAAATTTGGTGTTCGCAAGAGCTTGTTCTACTACCAGCCCGATGAGATGCCCGCGGGGTTCTACCGAAAGGATTTTGATTGGACGACCTGGACGAGTTGGAACAAAGCGCAATCAGAGCAAGTAGACCGCTCCTTCGACTATCCTCACGTCGTTGCAGCCGACTGGGTTCTGTACCGTCTCGCGCGCAACTACGAAGGACTGGTCACCGATCACCCCTGGAACTGGTATCTCACCAACGCGTATGAAACTTCGGTAGCTATGGTGAAGTTCGCGCCGGGATATGCCGTCTTTGGCCAAATGGAAGGCGACATCTTTCTTCAAGTTCTCGCTGATCTGCGGCGAGAAGGAATGAATAGTCAAGCCCACGATCTGGAAGCGAAAATGCGCGTGCGCGCCGATCGCTGGAAGGAAGAGGCCTACCCATTCGGCAGCGAGATGCCTTGGGACTCCACCGGACAAGAAGAGGTCTACGCGTGGATGAAATACTTTGGCTACCAGCAAAAAGCCGACGTCACTTTGAACGCTATTCTCGGCTACGATCCCGCGATCCCTCATTGGGGCTACAACGGCAGTGCGCGCCGGTATTGGGACTTTATCTTCGCGGGCAAGCTGCGGCGCATTGAGCGGCAATTGCACCATTACGGCTCGAGTTTGAACGCCATTCCGTTGTTGGCCGAATACCGCGAGCATCCCGACGACTTTTATTTGTTGCGCGTGGGTTACGGCGGCACGATGGGAACCATTACCGACATCGATCAGCAAGGATTTCTCGCCCCGGCATTCCATTCTTTTCCAGACACGCTGAAAGACGACGCTTTGTCGGGCGACAACGGACCGAATCTCTTCGGGCACGCCTGGAACACGGCAACCTACATCGTCCATCACCCGGAATTTGGATGGGTGTCGTTCGGGGGAAATACCCGCGTCAACGGAGACCTGGTGCAGGTTACGCCGCTCGATTCGTTTCGTATGCGCGTTTACGTTGCATCGACGGGCGCTTGGCTGACACTGGATGCCGGACAATTTCAACAAATTGAAGTGAATGCGCGCACCGGCGCCATTCGGATCGGCTTAGCTTCGGCGACGGAATTTCTGCACACCGCGCGGCTGCGCATTGAACAGCCGTGGAAAGCCGCCGGTTCCGAAAACTATCGCCCCACGAAGCCTTTGCCCACGGAGCGAGGAGCGTATGTGATTCCGCTTGGCAAGGGCGTCACGTGGGTCGACCTTGCATCCAAATAACACTTTTCTGCGCAGTTGGGGAGACTGGTCATGAGGAAATCGTTGCTTGCCGTAGCTCTAGCCGTTTTGTCTTTGCCAGGATTTGCTTCCGCCCAAACTTCCAACCCGGCGATAGTCTCTGAAAACAAAATTCTCAAAGTCCGGCCATTGCCCCTGAATAGCGTGCGGCTAACCGGCGGTCCACTGAAGCACGCGCAGGAACTCGACGCCGAATACCTCCTGCAGCTCGAGCCGGATCGCATGCTGGCCTACCTGCGTCAGCGCGCCGGCCTGCAGCCCAAAGCCAAACCCTACGGCGGATGGGATGGCGCAGGACGTCAACTGACCGGCCACATCGCCGGCCACTATCTCTCCGCCGTCAGTCTCATGTGGGCCGCGACCGGGGACGTGCGCTTCAAGGAGCGCGCGGATTACATCGTTAGCGAATTGAAAACAATTCAGGACGCGCAAGGCGATGGCTATCTGGGCGCCTTGATGGACAATCAGGGCGTTGACGGGAAAGTGCGCTTCCAGGAGTTGTGCAAGGGCATCATCCGTTCGGGCGGCTTTGACCTGAACGGTCTTTGGTCGCCGTGGTACGTCGAGCACAAAATTTTCGCCGGTCTTCGCGATGCGTACCGTTACACGGGCAATCCAACTGCCTTGCAGGTTGAGATCAAGTTCGCCGGCTGGGTGGAAAGCATCGTTGACAAACTCGACGACGAGCAGACCCAGAAAATGCTGGCCACCGAATTCGGCGGGATGAACGAAGTCACCGCCGATCTATATGCCGATACGGGCGATCCCCGCTGGCTTGCTCTCTCCGGAAAATTCGAGCAGCGCGCCATGATTGATCCGCTAGCCGCTGGTCAGGACGTTCTTGGCGGCAAGCACGCCAACACGCAAGTGCCCAAAATGATTGGCTCTCTCTCGCGCTACATCTATACCGGCGATGAAACCGACTATAAAGCGGCCAGTTTCTTCTGGGAGGAAGTGGTCCAGCACCACAGTTTTGCCACTGGCGGGCACGGCAAAAATGAATACTTTGGCGAGCCGGATCATCTGAACGACATGATTGATGGACGCACGGCGGAAACCTGCGACGTCTACAACATGATCAAAATGTCGCGCGAACTTTTCTCTGTCGACCCCGACATTCGCTACGCGGATTTCCACGAGCGCGCGCTCTTCAATCACATCTTGGCTTCGCAAGATCCCATTGACGGCCGCGTCTGCTACATGGTGCCCGTTGGCCGCGGGGTGCAGCACGAATATCAGGACAAGTTCGAAGATTTCACTTGTTGCGTCGGCACCGGCATGGAAAGCCACGCGCTTCACGGATACGGTCTCTACTACGAGTCGCCCGGCAAACTTTGGGTCAGCTTGTACGCGCCCACGCGCGCCAATTGGGATGCCGAAGGCGTCCAGGTGGAGATGACCACCGATTTTCCGATGGGCGAATCCGCGTCTCTCAAAATTACCTCCAAATCGCCGAAGACCTTCACGCTCGCGCTCCGCCGGCCGTATTGGGCGGGGACGGGCTTCAGCGTCAAAGTAAATGGCAAGCCGCTCACCGATCTTCCGAAGCCCGATTCCTACGTCGAAATCTCGCGGAAATGGAAGACCGGCGACACTGTCGAACTGGTTCTCCCGAAAACGCTTCGTAAAGAGCCGCTACCAGACAACCCCCACCGCTTTGCGCTGATGTGGGGGCCGTTAGTGCTCGCCGGCGATCTCGGTCCCGAACTAACTGAGCGGCGCTTGCGACGCAACGCCGCCGACGGCAACTCCGCGCCAGTGCTGGTGGCCTCCGCGCAATCCGTCAATGATTTCGTGAAGCCCGTTCCGGGTAAGCCAGGGACATTCGTCACGTCGAACGTTGGCTTGGACCCGGACATCACTTTGGTTCCATTCTACGAGTTGCCACGACGCCGATATGAAATTTATTGGGATATGTACACGCCGGACGAGTGGAAAAAAATATCCGAAGCGTTTGCCGCCGCCCAGCAAAAACAAAAGATGCTGGAAGCGGCCACCGTAGCCTTCGCCCAGCCCGGTCAAATGCAAACCGAACGCGATTACAACGAGCAGGGCGAGGATACTTCCCCGGTTCAACTGGAGGAACGCTATGGACGCCGCGGCACGAAATGGTTCTCTTTCGATTTGCCGGTCGAACCCGCCCATCCAATGAGCGTACTCGTCACCTTCAGCAACGATGCCCGCCGTTCCGGTTCCTTTAATGTCTTAGTGGAGGGCCAAAAAGTAGGAACGCAGACTACCGATCACCGCAGTCCCGAGCAGGACATCCGCTTTTTCGATGTCGAGTACCCCGTTCCTGCGGAACTGGTCGCAGGTAAACAGAAGGTCACCGTGCGATTCGAAGCTGCTCCCGGAAGCGACATTCCCGGCGTGTTCGGCATCCGCATGATCCGCGCGGATGCGCCGCGCTGACGCTCGCGGCGGGCGAAGCCAGCTCAAATTTACGCGGTCGGCGGTGCTCTGATGCACGCGTGCTGCGAGATTCGCGTCAACCATAATCCGCGGACGATTTCGTCCGTCATCCACCGGCATTGCCGGCAAGGTCTAAGAGAGCGGCGCGCATCCGCAGCCCTTCCTGCCCGCAAACCGTCCTCAGATTTCACAATTCTTCTAAATTGACTCGTGAGGCCAGAGCCCGCGAACTCCGAACCCGCAGGCACCCGTTGGCCATCCAGGATGGATCCCCGGCAGCGAAACCGCTCAAATTACCTGGCAGCGCTTGCACTAATGGCAGAGAGTGCACCTCTAACCGGTGGCATGGTGCGCAGAGCATGTGCGGCCTTAATGCTGCGCGCCGGACCCGACTTCGACCTCTACCCAATCATAATCATAAATGAGGGGCGAGCTAACCCCACCCAGTTGCTTGGGTTGGCTTGGGGCGCTTTGAATCATAGCCGCTCGCATCGGCAGGGGAGGAAGAAGCGGAAAGACCCACTAAGTCCCCAAGAAAACGTTTGCAGAAAACCCTTGACATCTCCAAAGTCCGAAGCTATAAAACCGCATATTGCATATTGTATCCCGGAGCCCGCTCCGGTTTACTTTTCGCCTCGATGTGCTTAGGGGGAAGCTACGATGTCCAAGAAGACTTTTGTTTTATCTTCGTTTCTCGCCATTTTTGGTGCGGTGCTGCTTACTCTTGCATTCGCTCCGACCACTCTCGCTCAGAGCGAATCTCAAGGCTCAATTAACGTCCTGGTGTTAGATCAGGACGGAGGAGCCGTTCAGGGCGCCAAAATCGTGTTGCAGGATCTCGGCTCCAATCGGATCCTTACCGCCGAGACACAGCAGGTTGGCAGTTTCTCGTTTGTAGGTTTGCCCTTGGGGACCTACAAGCTGACCATTACTCGCGATGGGTTCCAGACTCAAGTCCTCGACATGGTAACGGTTCAGGCCAGCCGCGTTACTGACTTGAAGGTCACACTCAAGGTTGGCGCGACCGTCGAAAAAGTGGTGGTCAGTGAGAATACCGTCCCGCTGGTCGATACTACATCGAGCGCGATTGCCTCGACACTGGATATGAAACAGATCGAAGACCTGCCGCTACAAGGTCGGGACATTAGCTCGTTGGCCTTTCTGTCTCCCGGCTTCACCGGAACCCCGGGCAATGGCACATGGAATGGACTCCCGATGATCGCCCAAGGCAATAACATTGACGGAGTCATGGCTTCCTCGAGCCGCATGAAATTTGCTGGGAACACCCAGCCGGGTTTGGAAGCTCGCCTTGAGGATCTCCAGGAGATGACTGTCCAGACCGGCCAGACCGATCTAAATCAGGGCATGGGCACCGCTTCCATGCAGGTGAACTTTGTGACCCGCCGCGGGACCAACGAGCTCCAC
>JBARBE010000358.1:0-54129 GCA_049792735.1 Candidatus Acidiferrum sp. | reverse complement strand
CGAGGCTCGTCCCGCAGCTCGCCACGACGTTGCTGATACCCGCGCGCGCCACGGCGATCGCATCCATGTAGCCTTCGACCAGCACCGCAAAATCCGACCGCCGCAGCGCCTCCTTGGCGCGGTCCATGTGGTAGAGCACGTTGCTCTTCGAGTAGATCGGCGTTTCCGGCGAGTTCATGTACTTCGGCATCTCATCGCCCAGCGCCCGTCCGCCAAATGCCACGATCTTTCCCGAATCATTCGCAATCGGAAACATGATTCGCCGGCGAAAACGGTCGAACAATCGACCGCCCTGTTCGCCCCGCGAAATCAGCCCGGACTCGACCAGTAATTTCTCTGGATATTTCTGCTTGAGGAAACGCAGCAAAGCATCCCCGTCGCTTGGCGCATAGCCAATACCGAACCTGTCGATCGCCTTGTTATCAAGCCCGCGGTCCTCAAGGTAAGCCCGCGCCGCTTTCCCTTCGAGCGTCCCTGAAATCTGCTTCGTGAAGAAAGTCTGCGCTTCGCGATGCATTTCGACGAGCGTCGCACGCTGCTGATTCTCTTGCCGCTCTTCTGGCGACCGTTCCCGAGGCCGCGGAATCGCAATCCCGCACTTCTCGGCGACGGTCCGCACCGCTTCCGGAAACGCAGACTTCTCCATGTCCATGACAAAATTAAAAACGTCGCCGCCTTTGCCGCAACCAAAGCAATAAAAAATCTGCTTCAGCGGCGACACAGTAAACGAAGGAGTTTTTTCCTGATGAAACGGACAGAGCCCGCTGAAGTCCTTGCCGGTCTTTTTCAGGCGCACGTATTCGCCTACGACGCGAACTATGTCCGCCTGCTGCTTCACCCGCTCCGCAAATGATCCCGCTTCCGCCATGAGAGCCTATGATCGTAATTCTACAATGGTGATGGCCTTGCCGCCGTGTTCCTCGGTCTCAAAGGAAGTGCGCTGAACTAATGGATGCGATTTGAGGAATTCGGCGATACCGCGGCGCAGCGCGCCTGTGCCGTGTCCGTGGATAATACGCACGCGCGTTTGATGGGCGATCGCGGCTTCGTCGAGATATTTGTCCACGCGGTCTGTCGCTTCTTCCACCCGCATCCCGATTACGTTTATTTCGCCCGAGGCCGCGCCTTCGCCCGGCTGAGATGTCACGGTGACATTTCGTGACGCTGCTGGAGCTGACATCGCCGCCGCTGTGCTTTCTATGCCAGTGATCTCGTCGAGGCCGACCTTCATGCGTAGCGGGCCAGCTTCAATCTCGGCGGACGAACCGTCCAAGCGGCGAAAAATGACCGGCTTACTGAAACCTCGAACGCGAATACGCGCTCCGGATTGCAGCGTATCCGCGCGAATCGGTTCCTGGCTCGAAGAGCTTGTGCCCAGATCCGCTTGAGACTCGGAAATGGTTTGCACCACTGCAACGTTCAACTCTTCCCGCGCCTCGCTGCGGATTTCTTGGCCTTTGCGCCTCGCGGTCTTTTCGAGCGACGCGCGCAGTTCGCGTTCCTTGACTGCTTCGATCACGAGGGCCACATTTTCATCGAAGCGTTTTTGCATGTCGGCGAACTGCGCTTCGAGTTCCTTGATCCGCCTTTGCTGGCGTTCCACCCATTCGGTGCGCAGCTTCTTGCGTTCCTCTTCGAGCGCGTGCCTCTCTGCGGCCATTTGCTGCTGCATGCGATCGAGTTCATCGCGGCTGCGATGCAAATATGCAATTAGATCGGCGGCTTCGCGAGATTCCGGCGTCAACAAAGAGCGCGCCCGCTCAATGACCGAAGCCGCAATTCCCAATCGCTGCGCAATGGCGATACCGCTTGACCCGCCCGGCACGCCCACCATCAGCCGGTAGGTGGGCCGCAAATTCACGTCGTCAAATTCAACCGCAGCGTTCACGACGCCGGGCGTGGTCGAAGCGTAAGACTTCAAGCGGTCGTGATGCGTGGTCGCCAACACGATGCAATTCGTCGCGCGAAATTCATCCAATAGCGCCACTGCCAGCGCCGCGCCCTCTTCCGGCGCGGTCCCCGTGCCCATTTCGTCGACCAAAGCCAGCGACTGCGGCGTGGCCAGTTCCAGCATGGTCTTCAAATTCAGTATGTGCGCGGAAAACGTAGACAAGTCCGCAGCAATGGATTGTTCATCACCAATATCGACGAGCACGCGGTCGAAAATCGGCAGCACCGCTCGTTGCGCGGTCACGGGAATGCCAGATTGCGCGGCGAGCGCCGCCAATCCCGTGGTTTTTAGAGCGACCGTCTTGCCACCGGTGTTCGGCCCGCTGATGACCAGAACTTTTTCCGCGCCGCCCAGCGCAAGCGTCATCGGTACAATCATTCGATCTTCCCGCCGCAGCTTGTCTTCGAGCACCGGATGCCGCGCATCGACTAATCGCAATTCGGATGCATCAGAAAATTCCGGCATGGCCGCATCGAAATCGCGGGCGAACCGTGCGCGAGCAAAAATGCCGTCGAGCTCCGCGATTGTTTCCGCCGCGTCAACCAGCGCGCCTCGGACCAGCTGAAGCCGTTCGGTAAGTCCATGCAGAATCCTTAGGATTTCTGCAGCTTCATCTTCGGCAAGCTGGGTGAGTTCGTTATTCGCTTCAACGGTCTCAAGCGGCTCCAGAAATATGGTTTGTCCGGTTCCGCTTGCACCATGGACGATTCCGGGAACGCTTCTCCGGCTCTCCGCGCGCACCGGAATCACGAATCGTTCATTGCGCAGCGTGACGTAGTCTTCTCCGGCTTCCGCATTGCGCGACCGTAGGATTTGCTTCAGCGTTTTTTGGATGGACTCGCGCGTCTGCATTATGCTTGCGCGAATGCGCCGCAGCGCGGGCGAGGCATCGTCGCTGATTTCGCCATTCGGCAGCACGCATCGCCGGATGGCTGTCAAAGCATCGCGAAAATCTCCGAGGGAAGCCGCGCGAGCAGCCAGCAAAGGAAATTTCGCCGCCTCTTCACGAAATTGTACGCGCAGCCAGCCTGCGGTCTCCAGAAGCGAAGCCGCGTCCAGAAGTTCTTTCGGTTCGAGCACAACTCCAGGCCCTTCGATTTTCTCTATCCACGCTTGCGGATCGGCCAGTCCGCCGAATCCCAATTCGCCGCCCCCGCGCAGCCATTCGCGCGCCTCGCGAATTAACGCAAACGCCGCTTCGAGCGCCCCGCGGTCCGTGCCAAACTCCAGCGCATCCACCGCGCGCCGCCCTGGCGCGCACGTCGTCCTCAGCCGCAGCAGTTCGCACAGCTTGTCAAACTCGAGTACGTCTTGTGCCGTTCGCGACATTTGTCCTTCGGTACCTGAAAAATCTCCTCTGACGCTTCTTCTTTATTTTTCGCCGACGGCCGGAGACGCAGCCGCGGGAACTGCTTCGTTGAACTCTTCCATCATCGCCACACAAAGCCCGTTCAGCGTATCGGCAGCTTCATGATTCGTTCCGCCCTGGTTGTTGCTCAAGAACGAAAAAATCAGCCGCCGGCCGTCCGGCAACTCAGCGAAACCAGAAAGCGTACGCACGTGCTCGATCGATCCGGTCTTGGCGTGAATTCTCCCAACAGCAATTGTGCCTTTCATGCGGTCCTGCAACGAGCCATCGATTCCCGCGACGGGAAGTGAATCATAATAAGGCGCGAACCACGTCTGCCCTTGCGCGTACCTCAGCAAAGTCACGACAGCTCGCGGCGTCACTAGATCGTGCCTCGAGAGTCCCGAACCGTCCGTTTGGATGACGTCGCCGGGCGCGATTCCCGCGGCGGCATAAAAGTCCTGCGGAACTTTTGCGAGGTCTTCGGGACTGCTCCACATACCGTTTTGCCGCGCTACGGTGCGCAGCAACATCTCCGTGTGCAGGTTTTGGCTGATCTTGTTGATGAGTTTCACGGAGTCAGCAAGCGGGACCGACACATGCTCCGCGAGAATTTCGCGCAGCGTCGAATCCGAGTCGGGCACATGGACCGCGCGGACTTTTCCGTCGATCTTCACACCCCGTTCGGCTAGCAGCCCCGCCAAGAGTGAAGCCGAATGTAGCGCGGGTTCTTCGATGGCCAGCACGAGGTTCCGCGGCGCGCTCTTTGCAGGAAGAGTGCCCCGCACCACCACGAGATTCGAGCCGGGGTCTCGCGTCAACGTCAAATCCGATTTAACCTCTGCGGCAGAGGTGATCACCTCGTTTTGCACTCTGAAGTCCGGCGTCGGAGGCGCGACGGAAGGCACGGCAAGATCGCCCATTTTGTCGCCCGGGGTCAGCATAAGCGTAACCTTGTTGTCATTCACAACGATGGCGGAAATCGCCGCGCCGTATTCCCAAACCATGTCGCCGATTTCCCAGCCGTCCGGGTAGCGCCCCGGCGGAAAATAACTGTCATCGCCGATGACGTCCCCCGTGATTTCCGCAACGCCGCGAGCCACCAGCGCATCGGCGAACTCGGTCAGAACTTTTTCTGGCGGGCCATCGAATTCTTCCTTCAACTCGAAAGGGAATTTTCGATTCGAGAGGTTCGGATCGCCGCGTCCAACTAAAAAAACATCGCCGGAAAGCGTGCCGTCCGGCGAAATCGTGCCGCGCGTTTCGAGCGTGGTGTGAAACGTGTAGTCCGGCCCGAGTTTGGCGAGCGCCAGCGCCGTCGTGAAGAGCTTCATGTTCGAAGCCGGAACAAAATAGCTCGCCGGATTTTTCTCGTAGAGCGTTTCGCCCGTCTTTGCGTCTACGATCAGCAGCCCCCAATCTCCTTTGCTCGCTGGCGCGGCGCCGAGCAGGGCGTCCGCTCGAGCGCCAAATCTTGCGGCAGCAGCTGCATCCTTCGCCGAAAGTTGTGCAACTCTTGCTTCCTGTTTTACGGCGCAGCAACTCTGTTCCGGTACTCCAGTCGACTGCGCGAACGCGCCGGACACAGCAAAAGCGCCCCAGCCCATCAAGGCTACCGCGGCATACTGTTTAGCCATTTTTCGTAAGCGCATGTTTTCTCTGCCCATAAATCGCTGCGGTTGAAAGTATAGTCGAAAGTTGGCGCAACATTTGGCATGCCCGAGGCATCTAGCTACAGGTAGAATGTTTTTGAAGCAGGCCCCTCACGAACTGCTGGTTGCGCCCAGACTAAGGGCAACCTATGATTGTTTAGCCCAGTAAATTTCAGCGAGGTGAAATTTGATTAAGCAGATAAGCTCTTGTCTAATGGCTCTGGCGATGATCGCCCCGCCTCTCCTGGCGCAAGCCGACCGAAAGGAAGCGGACCGCCTTGAAAATTGCGGCACAGTAATCAAGGAAGTTATGGATATTCCCGACAACATTCCCGAGGATCTCATCGACAAGGCTGAATGCATCATCGTTTATCCGTCGGTCTTGAAAGGCGCCTTTATCGTAGGTGGGAGCTACGGACGCGGCGCAATGACCTGCCGAACCGGCGAACACTTTACCGGCCCCTGGAGCGCGCCAGCGATGATGGCTCTCGAAGGCGGGAGTCTCGGCTTTCAAATCGGCGGGCAGGCGACTGACTTTGTCTTGTTAGTGATGAATGCTCGCGGTGCGCACTCCATTCTGAAGAACAAGGTGAAACTAGGAGCAGACGCCTCTGCTGCCGCCGGTCCAAAGGGCCGCACTGCGGATGCTTCCACAGACGCCAGCCTGCGGGCCGAAGTGCTCAGTTACTCGCGCTCCCGCGGATTGTTTGCCGGAGTCTCCCTGGAGGGCTCGACGGTCCGTCCCGACAATGACGCCAACGTGCACGTCTACGGAAAGAAGCTGACCGCGGAGGACATTATTTTTAAAGGTGCGGTCCCGGTCCCTCCTTCGGCGCAGCCAATGATCGCTTACCTTAATCGAAAGTCTCCCAAGAATCTGTCCGCCCCCAACTCCCTGAAGGAATAGCGCGACAGAAACTTCGAAGCTATCGAGGCCCCGGCGATTTCCGGGGCCTTCGTTTTTTGGGGCAGAGTGCAGCAGAGAGTTCTTGACACGCGCGCATTTATGACCTATAGTCATTTATGAACTATGGTCAATAAGTCGCAAAAAGAGGCTCCTCATTCCCGGCGCCCTTCGACGAGGGCTCAACATGGCCGGCGCGAACGGCGAACTGCGGAAACTCGCGAGCGGTTGTTTCGCGCAGCCTTGGATCTCTTTGCCAAAAAAGGGTTTAACGAGTCGACCGTGGAAGACATCACGGAGGCGGCTGACGTGGGCAAGGGCACCTTTTTTAACTATTTCCCCAGCAAGGATCACATTCTACTGGCCTTCGGTGAGATGCAGCTTGCGAAGTTGCAGACCGCCATTGAAGAAGCCCGGCGCACTCGCGAACCTATGCCGCAGTTTCTGCGCTCATTGGGCGTGCGAATGACGCAGGAACCGACGCGCCATCCCGGCATTATTCGGACACTTCTACAGGCTTATCTCTCAACCACCGCCGTCCGAGAGGCGATGCTCAATCTGCAGAAACGCGTCCACGAGTTGCACACCGAGATTGTCCGGCTGGGCCAGGAACGCGGAGAAATCCGCAATGATCTGCCGGCAGCCGAGATCGCGCACGTATTTCGGCAAACAATCTTCGGAACGCTTTTGATGTGGTCGCTTCATGGCGACGCGACTTTGCACGCTCGCATCGAGTCTGCGTTCAACGTGCTGTGGTCTGGACTGGCCCCGCGCAATATGGCCAGCTCTCTGCCAGAAATCGCACCGGCCGAAGTTCCGTTTTTTACTTGTGGGGATTGATTTCATGAAACACAAAGGCATCGTCATCCTGATTTTGGTGGCTGCCATTCTGGGCGGCACGGCAGTTTACGCAACATGGTTTCGGCACGACAACGCGCTGCGCGGTTCGGGCACGGTGGAAGCTCGCGACATCCGTGTCGGCTCGGAAGTCGGCGGGCGTATCGATAAAGTTCTGGTGCGCGAGGGCGATACGGTGAACCCCGGCCAGGTCATGATTACATTCGATGACAAGGAATTGCTGGCCTCGCTCGATCAGACGCGAGCCGCCGCCGAAAAAGCAGAGCGGGGCTACCGGAAAGAGGACATCGATGAAGCGCGGGCCGAGGCAGCGCAAGCGAGAGCCGATTATGAGCTGCGCCTGCGGGGCTACCGGAAGGAAGACATCGACTCGGCGCAATCTGACGTGGAACGTGCGGCGGCCGATGAAGTACGCACGCGGCTCGATTTTCAGCGGTACGACGCACTGGCGAAAAAGGATCTGGTCTCGAAGCAGCAGCGAGATACGGCAGAAGCGGACTGGAAGATGGCTTTGGCGCAGCAGCAGAGCTTGCAGCATAAGCTCACCGAGTTGAAGCGTGGCTACCGCCCGGAGGAAATTGCATCGGCCAAGGCAAATTACGAGGAAAAGCTGGCGACGCTTGAGAAATACGAGCACGGCAATCGGCGCGAGGACGTTGAAGCGGCAAAAGCGGCGTACGCCTATGACCAAGCGAGGTTTCGTGAGCGGCAAGTTGTCGCGCCTTCGGAGGCCACCGTTGAAGTGCTTGACGTCCGGCCCGGGGACTTGATTGCGCCCAATACGCCAATCGCCACGCTTTTGGAGAAAGATCAAATTTATGTTCGGATTTACATTCCGGAGACGGAGTACGGGCGCATTCATCTCGGGCAGAAAGCGGAAGTGCGCGTGGATTCTTTTCCGAATACGGTTTTTGAGGGGGTGGTCGAGCAGATCAATCAGCAAGCCGAATTTCTCCCTCGCAATGTCGAGACACGCAATGAACGCGTGCATGAAGTTTTCGGTGTAAAGATACGCATCAATGACCCCGCCGGCCACATTCTCGCGGGCATGGCCGCGGACGTAACTTTGAAAGCGGGCAGCTAGACCGTGACCACCGCCCCGCAAACTCCGGCGGACGCATGCATTTCCGCGGAACATCTTGTCCGGCGATTCGGCCATTTCACGGCGGTCGATGACGTCAGCTTTCGAGTGGAAAAGGGCGAAATCTTCGGCTTTCTGGGCCCGAACGGCAGCGGAAAAACAACCGTCATCAAGATGCTCACGGGTCTCTTGCCGCTCAACGCAGGCTCCGCTTGGGTTGAAGGGCTCGACGTCCGCACGGATTCGGAAGCCATTCGCGAGCGCATTGGCTATATGTCACAAAATTACAGTCTTTATTACGATTTGACAGTGGCTGAGAATTTGCAATTCTATGGCCGCATTTATGGGCTGGATGCCGCTCGGCTCAAGCGGCGAATCGACGAAACCGTTGAATTAAACGGCCTCGCGCCCTATTTGAACAAGCTATCCGCGCAGCTTTCGGGAGGATGGAAGCAGCGGCTGGCGCTTGGCTGCGCGATGCTGCACGAGCCAAAGCTTCTGTTTCTGGACGAACCAACGGCGGGCATCGATCCGGTGGCGCGGCGTGAGCTTTGGGATTTGCTCTTCGATCTCTCCGGGCGCGGCATGACTTTTTTCGTGACCACGCACTACATGGACGAGGCGGAGCGCTGCAACCACGTCGCGTACATTTATTTCGGGAAAATTATTGCTGACGGGACTCCCCGGGCGCTGAAGGAACTTCCGCAGGTCCAGCCCATCGGGACGAGGCGAGTGGGAATCGTCACACCGGACGCAACTCGCGCCTTGCGCATCGCACGTACAATTGCCGCGATTCGCAGCGCCACCATTTATGGCGATTCCATTCACGCACTCGTCGAAAAAGATTTCGATCTAAGCCAGCTTGGCGCACTGTTTGCAAAGCAGGACGTTTCCGTCACCGAGATTCGGCCGCTCACGCCAAGCCTCGAGGATGTGTTCGTCGAGCTGTCCGCTCAGCATCAGACTTCGCAGGAGGCCGTTCGTGCCTAACGCCTTCCGCGGCTTTGGTGCGGTCTTTTATAAAGAAGTTCTGCACGTGCGCCGCGATTTCGCGACGCTGTTCTTTTCTCTGATTATCCCGATTCTGCAGATGGTGCTCCTCGGCTTCGGCATCGACACCAACATCCGCCAGATCAACACCGTGGTCTTCAACGCGGACAACCGGCGGCAAAGCCGGGAATTGATCGACAGACTGACAAATTCGGATACCTTCCACGTCATTCGCTACGTGGAAAGCGACAAAGCAATGAATGAGGCAATCGTCAGCGGCGACGCGCGGGTCGGCATTAAGATCCCCGTCGATTATTCCGACCGCCTACTTCATGGCCAGAGCGCACAAGTTCTCGTGCTCATCGATGGCTCGGACTCCTCGGTTGCCGGAATTGCCATCAACGTGACGAATTCCATTGGGCTTGACGAATCGCTTCGCCGCGTCCTGCCGGCGGGCGCTTCCTTTGCCGTGGACATGAGGCCCGAGCTTCTTTTCAATCCCGATTCGCGCTCTCCAAATTTCTTCCTTCCGGGTCTCACGGCGATCCTACTCCTGAACGTCACCACATTTCTGACGGCCTTCGCTATCGTTCGAGAAAAAGAACGCGGCACCCTCGAGCAGCTATTTGTGACGCCCGTGCAGCCTTACGGATTGCTGCTTGGCAAGCTGCTTCCGTATTTTGCGATCGGCTTTTTCGAGCTTTGTCTTATTGTCACGGCCATGCGTTTTGTCTTCTTGATCCCCATTCACGGCAGCGTCATTCTTCTCGCACTGATTTCTCTGCCTTACCTGTTTGTGTCCCTCTCTCTCGGCATCTTGATTTCCAGCAAAGCGGGGACCCAAGGCCAAGCCATGCAGCTCGCTTTTCTCACCATTCTTCCCAGCGTTTTCTTTTCCGGCTACATTTTCCCGCGCGAGACCATGCCTTACATCTTCCGCGCTCTCAGCTATCTCGTTCCGGCCAGCTATTTCATCAACATCACGCGAGGAATCATTCTGCGGGGCGCGGGAATTCAGGATCTTTGGACGGACGCTCTGGCACTCTTCGCGATGGGAACATTCTTGTTGTTCGTCGCTGCTCGCAGGTTCCGCAACAAAGTGATCATGGCCTGACAAGACTACTCTCCAGGTGGCGAAGTGCTTTCTAGAGCTTTTGCCGAATCAAATCCTCGACATCAGCAATCTTGTCACCCAGCAAATTTAGCTTGTGCGATAAGCCTTGAATTTCAGACTCGGCGCGCCGGTTGACGTCATAATCGAGTTCGCCGCGCAGCCGGTCCTTGGTGTCCTGCCGGTTCTGGCTCATCATGATCACAGGCGCCTGAATCGCGGCCAGCATGGAAAGAAACAGATTTAGCAGGATAAAGGGATAGGGATCCCACGCCGCATTGCGCAGCCCTATGTTGATGCCTGCATAGATGGTAAGGGCCACCAGGAAAAGAATAATGAAAGTCCATGATCCTCCAAACCGAGCGACTAGATCGGCGATGCGCTCGCCAAACGTCGCTTCCGTCTCGATCAAATCGTTAGGATTTCGGCTGGCGCGCACACGCACGAGTTGCTGCGAGGCGTGGAACTGACGGCCCAGCACGGTGAGCATGTCCATGCCCGCGAGCGGTTTGCGCTGCAGCAGCACGGCGATATCGTGCCTGTCCACTTCGAGGCAGACCGTTTCTTCGAGAGCGATGGCGCTCGTTTCGTGAGGCGTTTGCTCGAGCATCGAGGCAAAGCCAAAAAATTCTCCGTGCGCCGGCTGGTCGACAGTGACTTCCTGGTGGTCTTCGTCGATCGTCGTCACGCGGACCGCTCCGGACATCATGATGTAGGCTTGTCCATCCTGGTCCCCCATCTTGTAGATGCGCTGACGCGGCACAAACTTTTTAATTTCGACTTGGCTGGCCAGCACCGCCGTCTCTTCGTCATCCAGCAGGGCAAAGAGAGGCACGTGTTTCAACTCCTGGGGATCGCAGGGCATGGTTCACCTCATCGTGATAGAGCGAATGGCTCTGGATGTGGTTTGAGCATTTCATAATTCGCGATGGGCGACAACTGAGAGCCATAGCCGGGTGAATTGGAAAATGCAGGCCCGTCTCTGGTCTCGGGGATCTTCGCCGTCTTGTCTTTTCGGCGTTTTGTCTTTTAACAAGGCGCGCTGTATTCTGCTGGTTTGCCGGTGGGTCTCAGGGAGCCTCTGTGTCTTGTCCGATTTGTGAGAAGCGAAAAGCCGAGCGATTTTGTCCCGCCAAAGGCGAGAAAATCTGCGCCGTCTGTTGCGGCACGGAACGCGAGGTCTCCATTGACTGTCCGTCGGATTGCAGCTATCTGATCGCCGCGCATCGTTACGAGGACCAGCACCAGCGCGCGTTGCCGGAAGACACGCCGCTCCTCGACGTCAAAGTTTCTCAGGACGTCATTTACGCGCACCAGAATTTGCTTTCCGGCATTGCTTTCACAGTTGCAAAATTCTCGGCCGCGCATCCCGCAACAACGGATCTCGACGTTCTGGCGGCAGTTCAAGCTCTTGCGGAAACCACTAAAACATTCAGCTCTGGAATTATTTATGAAAAGCCGCCGGAGGCCCCCCTTCCACGAGAGCTCTATGCTTCGCTCGTTGCTTTTCTAAGCGAAGCCAAGCAGCAATCTAACGGGCGGCCCGGCGGTTCCGCCCTGGCTAGTCCGACGCCGGTCAAGGACAGCGATGTTTTCTCACTTTTGGTGTTCCTGTACCGCATGGGGCTGCTGCGCACAAACGGCCGGCCCCGGGCGCGTCGCTTTCTCGAGTTTCTCCGCAGTCAATTTCCTGCCGCTCCGGAACTCAAACGCGAAGAATCCCGCATCATCGTTCCCTGAACTTCAATCGCTTTCAGCAGCGCGATTCGCCGGTTTTGTCGAGTGGCGACTTTGCATGAGCTGCGCCATCAAGATGCAGATTGCTTGCACGTCCGGCGGGGCCCACCTATATTATGCGCGAGGTGAAACTCGTGAATCGTTTCCAGTACTTTCTCGTTCTCGGTTTTTTGGCTCTTGCAGCTCCCGCGCTTGCCTTGGCTGCGGATGCTCCCAAAATAATCCAGAAGGATGGACGGTGGGCGCTCATGGTGGACGGCAGTCCGTATCTGATTTTAGGCGGACAAATTCACAACTCGAGCGCGTGGCCTTCTGAGTTGCCTCAAGTGTGGCAATCGCTCGCGGCCTTGCATGCCAACACGCTGGAAGCGCCGGTTTATTGGGAACAAATGGAGCCACAACCGGGCCAATTCGACTTTACGAATGTAGACGCGCTGGTGAAAGGCGCGCGCGAGCACAACTTACACCTTGTGCTGCTCTGGTTCGGCACCTGGAAAAACGGGAACATGCACTACGTGCCGCAGTGGATCAAGACCGATCCGAAAATGTACCCGCGTGTAATCAACGCGCCGGGCGATCCCATCGATGTGCTCAGCGCAAATTCGAGAGCAAATCTAGAGGCGGACAAGGCGGCGTTCACGGCGCTCATGGGACATCTGAAAGTTCTGGATGGAGTGGAGCACACCGTACTGATGGTCCAGGTGGAAAACGAATCAGGCATCATCGGCAGCGTGCGCGATTTTTCTCCCAAGGCAAACGCCGAATTTGCCGGCCAGGTTCCGGCGGACTTGCTGGCAATCGTGCACAAGTCTCCGGGGACGTGGAGCCAGGTCTTTAATTCCGAGGCGGACGAGATTTTCCAGCTGTACCACCAGGCGCACTACCTCAATGAAATTGCCGCCGCGGGCAAGGCTGAATTCGCGATTCCGCTTTACATGAATGTCTGGCTCAGTTACCCGCCGGCGGAATTGCCTCAGAGGGCCATGCTCCTTCCCGGCATTCAATACCCCAGCGGCGGCGCGGTGCAAAAGTTTGTGGAGTTATGGCGCAAGCTGGCTCCCTCTTTGGACGCGATTGCTCCTGACATCTACGCCAACGATGCGGGGTTTGTTCGGGACGTCATCAGCGCCTACCGGCGGCCCGACAATCCTCTGTTAATTCCCGAAATCGGAAGGACCGACAGTTTTGCCAAGTTTCTCTTCACGGCTTTGGGAGAGGGCGGCATCGGATTTGCTCCTTTTGGAGTGGACCAGACAGGATGGAACATCCTAGGCGATGAACCCATCAAAGCGCATGCGAGGAATTTTGCATTGCTCGGCCCAATGGACCGGGAAATTGCCAAGCTGAATTTCGAGGGCAAGCTGAAAACTTCCGTCGAAGAGCCCGGGCAGGCCCAGCAGGAGCTGGACTTCGGCGCTTGGCAAGCGACCGTATCCTTCGGCTTTCCTCAGTACGATGGCCGACGCCCGCCAGGCACACCTGACGCCCACGGCGTTGCTCTGGTGGCGCAACTTGGGCCTGATGAATTCCTGGTGACAGGAGTGGATGCCAGCGTCAGCTTTCACCTGCCGGGGCGCTTGCCGTGGTTGCATATGCAGATACTTTCGGCCGAAGAGGGCTCCTACGAAAACGGCGTGTGGAAGATGTCGCGCCTGCTGAACGGCGACGAAACGGACCGGGGCTTGAATTTTCACCAGGAGCCGGAGGCCGTGCGAATCCGCATCGGCAGATTCTAAGTAAGAGTGACGTCGTTCAACGCGGCTGCCCAACGGATTCTAACGATTCTTGTGCGACTGATTTCCCGCCGACCGCGATTTGAAAAGCAGAGAATCCCGCATCGTGGTCAAGTGGCATCGTTTTGTTGGGCCAAGCGCAGAGAACGGAATCTGTTAGTATTTTTTCCGCAAATCGTTAACGGAGGCTGAAATGCTTGACGCGAGGCACGGGTCTTGTGTGTGGAGCAGAACCCCACGAGGCAACAAGTTTGTTTCGTTTGCCGCGCTGATCCTATTCAGCGTTGTCGGCGCGATAGCTGCCCCTCCTGGCGCTCGGGCACAAGAACGCGAAACGGCGGCCAAACTTGTGGCACGGACCATGGCTAATCCAGAATTTCGCGTAAAAACTTTTCGAGGAGGCGAATGGCTGGGAAGCGGAGATTATTATCTGGCGTTGGAGCCTTCCGGAACGGGCGCGGGAAGCGACATCGTTCGTTACCAGACCGCGACCGGCGCGCGGGAAATCCTGGTTGCCGCCAATCGGCTGATTCCCGCTGGTGAAAAAACACCACTCGCCGTCGAAAATTACAAAATGTCCTCCGATGGAAATCAAGTTCTGGTTTTCACAAACTCGAAGACCGTGTGGCGCCAGAACACCCGCGGAGACTATTGGGTTCTTGATTTGAAAAGCGGCGCCTTGCGCAAACTCGGCGGTAATGCTCCTTCATCGAGCTTGATGTTCGCGAAGTTTTCTCCAGACAACACGAAGGTCGGATATGTTCGCGGAAACAATCTATATGTCGAAGATCTTGCCAGCGGGAAAATCACGCAGCTGACACACGATGGCTCGGAAACCGTCATCAATGGAACTTCCGACTGGGTGAACGAGGAAGAATTTGACATTCGCGATGGCTTCGAATGGAGTCCCGATAGCCGCGCCATCGCGTTTTGGCAATTCAACACTGTCGGCGTCGGAAACTACACCCTGATCTATGATCTTGGCGCGCCGAGGGGTGAGATCGTCACCGGAATCCCGTATCCAGAGACGGGCCCGTATCCGCAGACGCTACATTATCCCTATCCGCTCGCAGGGACTCCAAACTCTGGGGTCCGCGTCGGCGTTGCGTGCGCTGCGGGTGGGCAAGTCGTCTGGATGCAAACGGCTGGAGATCCGCACGATTTCTACATTCCCCGCATGGGCTGGGCTGATTCCGGCCACGTTTTGCTGCAACACATGAACCGCCTGCAGAATAGAAATGAGTTTCTGCTCGCCGATGCTGCGTCTGGCGCCACACAAACAGTTTTTGTGGATGAAGACCGCGCTTGGGTTGACGTGAATCCGTCCGTCGTGTGGATCAATCAGCGGCGTGAATTTCTCGTGCTGAGCGAACGAGACGGGTGGCGGCATTTGTATCGCGTGGCGCGCGATTCCGGCAAAGCCGAACTCGTGACACGCGGAAATTTCGACGTCGTCAGTGTGGACCGCGTCACCCCGGATGACAAGTGGGTTTACTTCATCGCATCGCCCGACAATCCGACGCAGCGCTATCTGTATCGCGCGCGAATGGATGGCTCGGCTGCACCGGAACGCTTGACGCCCAATCAACCTGGCACGCACTCCTATACGATTTCGCCGAATGGCGAGTGGGCTTTCCACAACTACTCTTCGTTCGACGTATCGCCTGTATTTGAGGTGGTTCATTTGCCGGATCACAGGGTTATGCGGCGTACGGAAGACAATGTTGCGCTGGCGGAGCGCGTGAAGCCCTTATCAAGCGGGCCGGCGGAATTTCTGAAAGTGGACGCCGGAAACGGTTTGATGGTGGATGCCTGGCTGATGAAGCCGCCGGATTTCGATCCTGCTAAAAAATATGCGCTGATCGTAAACGTCTATTCCGAGCCCGCCGGACAAACAACCGAAGATCGCTGGCCGTCCATGTTCGATCGCACGTTGACAAGCGCCGGGTATCTGGTGGCCAGCTTTGACAATCAAGGCACGCCGGCGCCGCGTGGCCGCGAGTGGCGCAAGATCGTCTATGGAAACGTGGGCCCGCTGTCGTCTCAGCAGCAAGCGGCCGCGCTGCAGTCGCTCGAAATATCGCACTCTTATATTGATGCGAAGCGTGTCGGCGTGTGGGGCTGGAGCGGGGGTGGAACGGAGACGCTCAATCTTATGTTTCGCTATCCGGAAATTTACAGCGTAGGCGTTTCGGTCGCGTCCGTGCCGGACCAGCGTCTTTACGACAGCATCTATCAGGAGCGGTACATGGGATTGCCGCAGGACAGTCCGAGGGCGTACGAAGAAAGCTCCGCGATCAATTTTGCTTCCGGGTTGCGTGGTGACTTGATGGTCATGCACGGTTCCGGCGACGACAACGTGCATTTTCAAGGCTTCGAATTGCTGGTCAACAAATTGATTTCGCTAGGCAAGCAGTTTGATATGCGCGTTTATCCCGGCCGTACTCACGGTATCTTCGAAGGCCCAGGCACCACCTTCGACGTGTACACGAACATCCTTGGCTACTTCGAAGCTCATCTTCCCCCAGGGTCGTAGGCTGACGCACCCTATTTAAGTTCGGCCCGCTTGCTCATCGCATGGTGGGTTACACAGACAGGTTCACTCTCCAATTCCCTAACCCGTCGTGCAGGAACGCATGCCATGCAATTGCGCGGCAACAGAGGCCGCGTCCCAGCCGAGCTTCATTTGCATGCGGGGTCTGGGGCTCTGCGATTCGTATTGCGGCCGCGCATTGAATCCATACTTTTGCTTGATGTGCGCGACGCGATCCGACATTTTCTTGCGGTATTCCTCGGGCGCGTAGCCATTCTTCGCGTACCACTGTTCGTATTGTTTCGCCAATTTCGGAAACTTCTCGCGGATGAACGGCAAAAACTGCTTTGCGGAGGAGGGCATCAGAAAAAGCGCCCCCGACCAGAACCATTGCGCGCCCGCGGCTTTCGCGGCCTCCGCCACGGACTCCAAATCGCCGTCGCGGTCCGTAATTCCGGGAACAATGGGCGAGGCCGAGACGCCAACGCGCAAGCCCGCTTCGCTTAAATGGCGCACCGCCGCAAGCCGCAGGTCTGGGCGCGGGGCGCGCGGCTCGAGCAATCGCGCCAGCCTTGTGCGCAGAGTCGTGATCGTGATGTTCAACGACAATTCCGACCGCGCGGCAATCTTCTTGAATAAATCGATGTCGCGCACAATCTGATTTGATTTCGTGATGACCGAAATGCACAAGCCTTCTCGTTTCGACAATTCCTCGAGGCATGCGCGCGTAACTCCATATTCGCGTTCCGCGGGCTGATACGGATCCGTCGCTGTTCCAATAGCGATGTGTTCCGGCCTTTCGCCCTGCGAACCTTCCGACTCATACGAATACTTGTGGGAGACGTCGTACGCTAGCAATGGGCCGACATCTTGCTTCACATAAATCTTTCGTTCGAATTCGCCGCCGTCCAGCTCCATGTACTCATGCGTGTAGCGGGCGTAGCAATACTTGCAGCCGAATTCGCAGCCGCGGTACGGATTGATCGTCCATTCGAACGGCACACGCTTGGAATCGCACCGATTCAGGATCGATTTCACCGGCAGCAAAAAATACTCCGGCCTCTGCTCCGATTTTCGTTGGCTCTCCGCTGGTGGAGAACATGCTGCGAGGCGGGCAATGCCCACCAGCGGCACGGCTGCATCCCGGGTCCGGCTGTCCGCGCGGCTTTCAAGGCCGTGCGGAGCCGCCTCGTGAGAGGTCGGCGGGGGGCAATCCGCCGTTGTATAACCCGAAGTGCCGCCGCCTGAGCCGGCATCCGCCGCAGCTTCCGCGTTGTCCTGAACCTGCGTATCACGAACGCGCCTGTCCTGGACATCTTGGACGCTGCCTTGCGAATCACCGGCCCTTGGTTTTGGGCTTGTCGCATAGGGGCTTACAGGAAAGAGTGTTGCCGTGGATTGTGTTGCGCGGCGGCGCGGAATACCAATGGACCGCGTCGTGGAGGAAAGAACTGGAGACATAGCCCACCTCAAAGCACGGGGCAAGTATTTCGCTTTTTGTTCGCTATGTCAAGCAGTTTTCGCTTTTTCTTCGTTAGCAGCTGTACCCTTACCGGATTGCCCAACGCCACCGATACTTAATCCTGGTCTCGATTGTCTGCCCGCTCCTCAGAAGGTATTCTGCTTGTTCGGGAGGCTCGGCGTGCAACTGTCCCCAAAAGCACGGTTTCTCCTTAGTGCGTCCGTCATCTTCGTTTCGGCTTCTTTGTGTCCTTCCGAGGCCCAGCAACCGCCCCAGCCTCAGCGGCCTGCCCCGAAATCTGGCATTCAACAGCCCTCTTCCTCACAAGCCACTCAAGCTACGAAGCCTCTTGTCGGACCTGCTCCGCCGCAGTCTAGTCACTTCCCCATCCTGCTTCTGGTTCAGGGCAAAGATCTGTCCTGGAGCCTGCGCATCGGCCAAAAAGGGCCGGAGCGCATGGACCGGATCGGATATCCCCCTATCCCGTTGGACCCCAGTGACGTTACGCGCGAGGGTCCGGATATCTGGACCTACAAAGCCACGGACTCGCAGACGGGCGCGGCAGTAGCCGTTCATCTGACCCGAGGGAATTGCGCGGATGCGACTTCGACGACCAAGTACGGCTTTACCGCGTCCGTCGAGCACGCCCAGATCGGTTCCTTGGAAGGCTGCGCTAGGGTGGCCACGGAGCTTTTTCCCCGAATCAACAACCAGCCTACCGACGATGATGATGACGCTGCGGCCAAGCCCGTGCCACCTACAGTGACACACTTCAAATCGCCTACGGCTGCGGCCTACATTACTGATGCAGGTAAGATGATCGTTAAACGCGGCTCCTATGCCCGGAGCATTCCCGGAAATGCAGGCCGCGACTTGTGCCTGTCGCATGACGGCAAGAAGCTGTTGTATGTCCTTGACGTAGAGCCGTCGCCGATGAGGACCCTCAATGAGTTCGACTTCGAGACACGCCGCGTTACAGAGTTGATTCGAGCCACTGTCAGTGCGCCGTTTTGGTCACCGGACGACTCGAGGATCGCCTTTCTCGAGAACGTTGCAGGAAAGTGGCAAGTCTGGGCGATGACCGCAGACGACCCTGCCAAGGCTGCACCCTTGTATTCAGGTGATGAGGTCAGCCTGTATGGATGGGCGGACGCGCATACGGTTCTTGCCAGCGACCTGCAAAACCTTACCTGGATTGGCGATGACGGAATCGTGAAGCAGACCCTTCCCACAGCGGACCTGTATGGCAAAGAGCAGTTCAGCGTGACGAGCGGGAATACGGTGCGGATTCACCCGCTCAATCCGGACTTGCTGCTTGTTTCGGCCGAACTCCAACCTGCGGCTGCTGCAGCGGCCACAAAAGAAGCCGCGCGGAAACAGGCTGCCGACCAGGATGCCGCGGGCAAGAGCGACGCAAAAGTGAAACAACTCACATTCCTTCCTGGTCCAGCTTTCTTCGAGTTTGAGGTGCGCTCCAAGCGCCGCGTGCTTCTCAGCCCGCCCAATATGCTCTCCAATGACGCCGAGTGGTCCGGCGATGGCCTCCAGATTTTCTTCACCGTCCGCGACGCCAAGAGCCAGGCAGCGGCGATCTATCGAGTGTTCTGGGATGGCACCAGCCAAGTCAAAATCCACGACGGGTCTAACTACGTAATAGGGCAATGAAGCGCTGGGCTGCCCGATTCTGCGCAGAGAAATCCGGCTCGTTCTTACCTTCAGGGCAACCGGCAAGCCCGGGCGCCTCAGCCTCTGAACCCCGCGAAAATCCGTGTTTCACATCTAGGACCTGTCCTTTCGGACTGGATTGGTCCGGCATTGGCCGATACGCGGCAGCCCCTTGCTAGCCTGATTTTGCGTTTCCCACGGAGCGCTATACTTGATGGATGGCGACCGTTCCGCCCGTCCAGCCGAGCCAAATCGGCATCCTTATCCTGGATGAGGATGACCAGAACAAAGGTACGTTGCGCCAAATCCTCGATTCCGAAGGATGGCGCGTCCGTTTGGTCCAGGATCCCCAGTTGCTTCTCAGCGAGCTGAAATCCGGCCAGTGGTCTCTGGTCATCGCTAACATCGCGATGGCTGGCATGGAAAGCCCGCTTTTCATCACACTGCGTGAACTCGCCAGCGTTTCGCATGAGGAGGGAGGGCGCATCCGCGTTCTCTATCTCGTGCCGGAAATGGCAGGGAGCCAATTTGTGAGCCAACTGGAGCTTGCCCGCGCGCCATACGTCGTGCGTCCTTTTCACCTGCACGACTTCCTGGAAAAGGTGAGCGACCTGCTCGTGGAAGTGAAAGCCATCGAAGGGCCGATTCGGCAGGTGCGGCACGAGTTCGGCGCTATCCGCAAAAAGAAAAAGCAAGCCGGGCGATCTAACTCGATGTTTGCTTCGCGCGATTCGTATTCTTACAGTGACGAAGAGCTCGCTGAGTATGAAAAGCAAGAGGCCGAATCCTCCTCAACCAGGCGAAACAAACCCCGCACGAACCTGGGCGGGTCAGACCGCTAACACTGGACTTCTCGGACAGTTCTTCTTCCCGTCTGTACGCGCGCGCTTGTTTTGCCCATTTGCACATTGAACAATTCTTGCGCGAGTCTTAGTTTGTTTGATGGTGGCACAGCCAATCCTGGCTGTGGGTTCCATTTGCGAAAGCGGCGGAAAACCTGGGTGGAAAAGCCACACAGCCAGGATTGGCTGTGCTACAAATGCCGACCTTGCTTGACTTCCATACTGCGCAGGCGCGATGCTACCGCGTCCAAGTTGGTTGGGTTGCGCGAAAATTGTGCGGCAAGAATGAGGCAATGTATGGCACTTCCAGTGGCGATAGCTAGTCGAGTGTTCCGAGTTGGATTGCTGGGGGCGACGGCCGTTTGTTTGGCGACGCCAGGCGCGGCGCGGCAAACCGAAGCTCCGGGGCAGCGCGCTTTGACTGCCGCAGATTATCAGCGCGCTGAAAAATTCATGTCGTATAACACACGGCCGCTGGTTTATCACGATGTGCGCGCTACGTGGCTGCCTGGAGATCGATTTTGGTATCGCGACGTGGGACCGGAAGGCGTGGAGTTTGTGATTTATGACGCTGCGCATGGGTCGAGGCGGCCTGCGTTTGATCACGCAAAGCTTGCTGCGGCGCTGTCTGCGGCTGCGGGAACTACCTACGAAGCGGCGCACCTGCCGTTCATGAGCTTTGAGTTTTCCGCGGACGAGCACGCCATTTCGTTCCAGGCAAAAGGCAAGCATTGGAATTGCGATTTGCACGCGTATCACTGTGCCGCAGAGCCCAAGCGCGCGGAGGAGGGCGCGGCTGCTCCGGAAGAGCTTTCTCCAGATGGCAAGAAAGTTGCTTTCATACGCGATTACAACCTTTGGGTACGTGATGTTGCGAGCGGCAAAGAAACGCAACTCACGACGGATGGAGTGAAAGATTTCGGCTACGCGACGGACAACGCCGGATGGATTCACAGCGACAGGCCGGTACTTTTGTGGTCGCCAGATTCCAAGAAAATCGCGACGTTTCAACAGGACCAGCGGGGCGTAGGCGAAATGTATCTTGTGGAGACCAAGGTCGGGCATCCGGTGCTGCAGGCATGGAAGTATCCGCTGCCCGGAGATGCCGTGGTCACGACGATTCAACGGGTGATTATTGATCTCGACGGGCCTAAGGTGATTCGACTGCAAATGCCGGCGGACCAGCACCGCTCGACGCTTTGTGATGATGTGGAATGCCGCGGGAGCGCCTGGGACGACGTCGAGTGGAGTCCGGACGCGAAACATCTGGCGTTTGTATCGACATCGCGCGACCACGAAGACGAGCATTTGCGTGTGGCCGATGCGGAGACTGGCGCTGTGCGCGAGGTCTTTAATGATAAGGTCGCCACTCAGTATGAATCGGGCTGGGGGCGTGTGAATTGGCGATACTTGCCGGAATCGAACGAATTCATTTGGTTTTCTGAGAAGAGCGGTTGGGGACATCTTTATTTGTACGACCTCGCAAACGGGGAACTGAAACATCGAATCACGGACGGCGATTGGGTGGTTACGCAACTGCTGCGAGTGGATGAGAAAAACCGGCTGCTGTACTTTCTGGCGAATGGCCGCGAAAAAGGCGAGAACCCTTATTTCGCGCACTTGTATCAGATCGGATTCGACGGCAAGAATCTGACTTTGCTCACGCCGGAGGATGGGAATCACCAAATCAGCTTTTCGCCATCGGGGCACTATTTTGTGGATGACTACTCGAGACCCGACGTGCCGAATGTTTCGGTGGTGCGCGATGATGCGGGGAAATTGCTTTCGACGGTGGCCAAAACGGATATTTCGCGGCTGCTCGCCACGGGCTGGCAACCACCGACGCCGATTACGGTGAAAGCACGGGACGGCGAGACGGATCTCTATGGGCTGATGTACAAACCCACAAATCTCGATCCCACGAAAAAATATCCGATCATCAACAATATTTATCCGGGACCGCAAGGCGGCAGCGTCGGCAACTGGGGGTTTTCTCCTGCACGAGGTGACGCCCAGTCGCTTGCGGAGCTCGGTTTCGTGGTCGTGCAAATCGAAGGGATGGGGAATCCGCTGCGCTCGAAGAAATTCCATGATTTTTACTACGGGGATATGGGTGACAACACGCTGCCCGATCAAATCACGGGCATGAAGCAACTGGCGGAGAAGTATTCGTGGATTGATATCGACCGGGCAGGTATCTATGGTCACTCCGGTGGAGGTTATGCAACGGCAGACGCGATGTTTCGCTATCCCGATTTCTTCAAGGTTGGGATCTCTGAATCTGGCAACCACGATAATCGCGAATACGAGGATGATTGGGGCGAGCGGTATCAGGGACTGCTGGTGAAGAATGCGGATGGGACGACAAA
The DNA here is from genome assembly GCA_049792735.1 of Candidatus Acidiferrum sp. GTDB lineage: Bacteria > Acidobacteriota > Terriglobia > Acidiferrales > UBA7541 > Acidiferrum. The sequence goes on along the minus strand of JBARBE010000358.1, from coordinate 31,893 downwards.
CTACGACGATCAAGCAAACGAAAACATTGCCAAGAACTTGAAGGGACATTTGTTGCTGGCGCACGGCACGATGGATGACAACGTGCCGCCGTACAACACGCTGCTCGTCGTGGACGCACTCATTAAGGCAAACAAGGACTTCGACCTATTGCTCTTGCCCAACCAGCACCACGGCTATGGGAGCGAGACGCTCTACATGACGCGGCGCCGATGGGACTACTTCGTGCGGTATTTGCTGGGGGCGGAGCCTCCGCATGAATACGAACTGCGGCCGCCTACGTCGTAGCGGAACCCGTTCGCCACAAGATAGCAAATTGGAGTTGGGGCCCGGTTCAGGCATCGATCTTGCCGAGCCTGATTGTCCACGCGGCGATTTGCGCGATGCGAAGCAGTCCCTTGCGGCTCCACGAGTCCGTGGCCAAACGAGAGCGAATCTCTTCGGCATCATCCGCACAGATGATCAATAAAACGTCGCATGTGCCTTCGAGCGGACCTCCAAACAAAACAAACCCTTCGGCGTGAAGTCCATTCATGAATGCGGCATGGGAGGCCCAGTCCTCCTGATCTTCCAGAGCGCTCCCCTGTTTCCTGGCGCCTCCACGAGTGCGAGTTACCGCGAAGAGTTGTCGCATCAGCCTTCGCCCTCTGACTGTGATTATGCAAGAACAAGGAAGTGTTCGGGGAGGGTACATGTGGGGCAAGAGCCGCTACCTCGGGAGTGCAAGAAATCCTAGCCTGCTCGTTCTAAGACCGAGTTGCGTGCTCGACGAGGCGCGCGAAGGAGGGTTATATGGAACGGACGGTATTGCGAACGATGTTGGGGACGATTTGCGCGGCGTTGTTTGGCATTGGGGCTTTGGGAGGGTTGGCGCTTATTGGGGCGTCGGGGAATGCCGGGCCGGGGAGGCCGGAAGGGAACTGGCGATTGCTGGATCCGATTTCCTACGAAAATATCACGATTTTCCCGGTTGTAAGCTCATCGAACCAGGACACTTCGGAGTTTTTGACGCTGGATGAAGGGCTTTCGAGCGGGGAAGTGATCGTGAGCGAACAAGGGGCGATGGGACTGGCGCGGACGCGCGATGGCAGGCCTGTGTACGCGCCTCAGTACAGCGGCGGGGCGAGCGTGAACCAGCTTGTGCTGATAAATCGGAGCAAGAGGCCGCTGCTATTGCTGGCGGGGGAGCTGGTGAGCGGAGGGAAGCAGGACAGGATTATTGGGAAGGACCGGATTGTGCCGGTGGGGTCGGATCCGCTGCCTCTCGATGTATTTTGCGTGGAGCATGGGAGATGGACTGGGGCGAGTGCGCAATTTGGGGCGGCGAAGACGATTGTGCATCCGAGCGTGCGAGAGCAGGCAGCTGTGGCGCAGGACCAGAATGAAGTGTGGGACGCGGTTCGGTCGGGGACTTTACCACGAGCCAGAACGGCACCGATGGCGATCGCCGGCAATCCAGCCGCACCGCCGCCTCCACCGCCAGCCCTCAGCGAAGAGGTCATCGGAGATGCAATTGCTACCGCGGCGCCGACGCAGTCTTACGCAAAAATCTATGAGCAAAGCCGCGTTGGAGCCTCGGTGGATGAGTTTGTCGAGGAATTGCGGCGGCGGTTCGACCGGGAGACGCTGGGGTTGAAGGGAGAGCGCGTGGTCGGGGTGGTGGTTGCGTATGGCGGTGATGTGGCTTGGAGCGACATTTTCGCGTCGGGCGAATTGTTTGAACATTACTGGAGCAAATTGCTGCGGAGTTATGCGGTGGAGGCGTTGGCGCGGCCGGGTTACCGGGAGACGGCGGCGATTTCCGATGCGCGGGAATTCTTGCGGGGATTGAATGGGAGGGAGATTGTTGAGAGCGAGCCGGGGGTCTACCGGTGGAGGGAGATTACCGAAGGGAGGCTTTCGTTGATTGAATTGGAATCGATTGAGCCGAAAGCCATCATGTTGCATCGGTTGTTGTTGCATCGGACTTCCTAGGATTAGGGCAGCGCGGCAGGAAAAGACGCGCACGGCGTGCCGTGCGACTACAACCTGCGGACTCGGCTCCTGTCGGACGATTGGGCTAACAATTGCGCGGCCGTGGTGCGCCAGGACGGGTGCTGGAGAGCTGGAGCGATCTCTGCTAATGGAGCCAGGACGAAGCGGCGCGATAGCATGCGGGGGTGGGGGATTTCGAGGTCGGGAGAGTCGAGCGTTTCCTCGCCGTAGAGCAGGATATCCAGATCGATTTTGCGCGGGCCTTTGGAGAATTCTTTCTTGCTGCCTAGTTGCGATTCGATGGAGCCCAGAATGCGTAGGAGCGCATGCGGTGGCAATTCTGTTTCGGCTTCCAGTACACAATTCAAAAACCAGGGCTGATCTAGATAGTCGACGGGTTCGGTTTCGTAAAGCGAAGAAACTTTTTTGATTTCTATACCAGCTGGCGCGAGCTCAGCTATTGCGGCGTGAAGATTGGCTTCGCAGTCACCGATATTTGAGCCGAGCGATAAGAACACAGTGGGCATATGTCGAGCGTGGGCGGACGCGGCTTAGAGCTGCAGGCTCCACGCATCAGTGAACTTTAGTTTGTCCTTCCTCTGGATACAACTGGCGGATTCAACTTAGGCCGATGCCGAGGGCGTTAAGGAATGCCTGCGAACGGCGTTTTCATGATGAAGGGCCGAGGAGAAGTGTATCCCGTGGCGGCGAGAGAGACAGACAAGGGTGTCTGTCCTGGTTTGCGGGAACAAATGCCTGCAGGGGGGCGTATCTCTGGGAGAGTGGTTGAAGTCCGCGAAGAATCATGAGCTGGGGTGAACAATGATGAGTTTCTGGCAAGACATTCGATATGGGTTGCGGGTGTTGCTAAAGAGCCCGGGATTTACGGCGATTGCGGTGTTGACGTTGGCGCTGGGAATTGGTGCAAATACGGCGCTGTTTTCCGTGGTGAACGGAGTGTTGCTCAACCCGCTACCGTTTCCGAATCCGGACCGGCTGGTGGCCGTCTATTCGAAAACGACGGAGTTCCAGGAAAGTTCGATCAGCTATCCGAATTTTCTGGACTGGGCCAAAGACAACCATTCGTTCTCCAAGCTGGGGGCTTTCCGGAGCGAAGAGTACAACATGACGGGGGAAGGTGAGCCGGAGCGGTTGCATGGGCACATGATTTCGGCGGACTTTTTCCCGGCGCTGGGCGTCAATCCCATACTGGGACGATACTTTTTGCCAGAAGAGGACAAACCGGGAGCGGCGCCCGTGGCGATCATTGGGGACGGGCTTTGGAAGAGGAAATTCGGTTTGTCGCGGGACGTTCTGGGGGAAAGGATTGCGCTGAACGGCAAGGGTTATACGGTAATCGGAGTGGCAAAGTCACAAATTGCGGATTTGAGCCCATCCGACGTGTACGTTCCGATCGGGCAGTGGACAGAGCCAACATTTTTGAATCGCGGAATCAGCATGGGAACGAACGCGATTGGGCGGCTGAAGCCGGGAGTGACATTTGAACAGGCGAGCGCGGATATGCGTTCGGTCGGCGCGAATCTGGCGACGGCCTATCCGGAGACGAACAAAGATACCAGTGTGACGCTGGTGCCGCTGAAGACAGACGTGGTCGGGAGCGTGCGAGGGATTTTGCTGGTGCTGCTGGGAGCAGTGAGTTTTGTGCTACTGATCGCGTGCGCTAATGTGGCGAATTTGTTGCTCGCGCGGGCGACGGGGCGCTCGCGGGAGTTTGCCATACGGACTGCGCTTGGGGCTAGCCCGGGGCGGGTGATTCGGCAGCTTTTGACAGAGAGCGTGATGCTGTCGATCACCGGAGGCGCGATTGGATTGCTGCTCGCGAAGTGGGGTACGAAGGCTCTGCTTGCCGCGCTGCCGGAGACGTTGCCGAGAGTGGAAGACATTGGGATTGACGGGCACGTGCTGCTTTTCACCGTGGGGATTTCCGTGGTGACGGGGATCGTGTTCGGGCTGGTGCCGGCTTTGAAGACGCTGCAGCCTGACATGCACGCGACATTGAAGGAGGGCGGACGCGGGTCGAGTGGATCGAGGCATCGGACGCAGAGCGTGTTCGTGGCTGTAGAGATGGCGATGGCTGTCGTGCTGCTCATCGGCGCGGGATTGATGATTCGAAGCCTGGCGGCGCTCTGGAGTATCAATCCGGGATTCAATCCGAAGAACGTTCTCGAATTCAGCATTTCGTCGACGTTTGGCCAGGGAGTCACGGCGGATCAGCTTCGCACCAAGTACCGGGAGACTTTGCGGCAAATACGGAATGTGCCCGGAGTGGAAGATGTGGCCATGACGGGCGGGTCGCTGCCGATGTCGGGCGATTCGGAATTGCCGTTTTGGGTCGAAGGAAAGCCTAAGCCGGCGACGGAACAGGAAATGTCCCTTGCGCTCTTCTATCTTGTGACGCCGCAGTACCAAGACGCGATGCGAATTCCGCTGGAGCGCGGGCGGCTCTTTACGGATCGGGACGATGAGCACGCGCCGATGGTGATGTTGGTGGACGCGGACTTCGCGCATACCTATTTTCCAAATGAGGATCCGATCGGGAAGCGCGTTAACCTGGCGTTCCTGAATTTTCAGGCGGAGATCATAGGAGTGGTGGGGCACGTCGAGCATTGGGGATTGGGCTCGAAGCAGAATCAGAACTTGCAGGCACAGATGTATCTTCCGCTATGGCAGGTGCCTGACCCGTTCTGGACGCTGCTGCAGCACGGCGGGGAATACGTTGCCCGAACGGCGGGAACGCCGTTGGGGGTCGTGAACTCGATTCGGGAAGCGGCGCAGGGAGTGGATGCGAGTTCGGTGATTTATGAAGTGAGGCCGATGGAGGACGTGGTGGCGAGCTCGATTGCCACGCAACGTCTGGCGATGATGCTCTTGAGCGTGTTTTCAATGCTGGCACTCGCCCTCTCCGAGATAGGGATTTATGGAGTGATTTCCTACTTGGCGGGACAGCGGACACACGAGATCGGGGTGCGCATGGCGCTGGGCGCTTCGAGCGCAGATGTGTTGAAGATGGTTTTGGGCGAAGGAATGAGGATCACGCTTGTGGGGGTGGGAATCGGAATCGTGGCGGCTCTAGGATTGACGCGATTGATCGCGAAAATCATTTATGGAGTGGGGGCGGCGGACCCGATTACGTTCGGGGTGGTGGCGATTCTGCTGACAGGCGTGGCGCTGCTGGCTTGCTATATCCCGGCACGGCGGGCGATGCGCGTGGACCCGATTATTGCTCTGCGGTACGAATAACGCGAGGGTTAGGCCAAAAAAACTGGCCGCATGAAACGGCCGGCCGATTCGTGCGTCAAACGCCGGTGATTTCGCGGAGGCGTCCACTGGTGACATCGTAAACGAAACCGCGCACAGTGACTTGTTTGGGAATCCAGGGGTGCGTGCGAAGTTTTTGTATTTGATGGCGAACATTTTCGTCGATGTTCTGGAATGCATAAAAGAAGGCGGGTGCGACGGCGGCGGTCCCTGTTTGATTGTGAATCCTGTTGCGGAGGTCTTGCTCGGTTGTATGCATCAGACCGCAATCGGTATGATTGATGATCATGAATTCCTTGGTGTCCAGCAGGTAATGGGAGACAACGAGAGAGCGGAGAGCGTCTTCGGTAACGATGCCGCCGGCGTTTCGAATGATGTGGGCATCGCCATTCTTTAGCCCGAGAGTCAGAGTCGAAAGCCGCGTATCCATACAAGTCAGCACGGCAAGATGACGCTCGGGGCGCGGAGTGAGCCTACGGAGCTCGTGGGTGCGGGAATAGACTTCATTTGCTTGGAGAACTTCGTCGATTACGCTCATGGCTGGAACAGTCTAACAAATCGTCGTCAATGGATTCGAATTCAAAACAAGCCCGACCGGCAGAACCAGGAGCTGGTTCAGAAGAGGCGGGGTTGGCGCTTGGGAAGTTCTTTGCCGAAGTATTCGTAGGCGCGGGCGGTGGCGACGCGGCCACGCGGGGTGCGATCGATCATTCCGATTTGCATGAGGTAGGGCTCGTAAATTTCCTCGATGGCGTCTTCTTCCTCAGAGAGAGTGGCTGCAAGCGTGCCGAGACCTACCGGACCGCCAGCGTATTTGTCGAGAAGAGCGAGCATGAGATTGCGGTCCACTTCGTCGAGGCCGGATTCATCGACACCGAGCATGGCGAGGGCTTCCTGAGCTACGGCGCGGGTGATGCGGCCGGCGGCGCGGACTTCCGCAAAATCACGCGAGCGGCGGAGAAGACGGTTGGCGATGCGAGGTGTGCCTCGGCAGCGGCGGGCGATTTCTTCGGCGCCACCGTCGTCCATCAGGATATTCAAGATTTTGGCGGAGCGGTGAATGATGATGAGCAAATCCTCGGGTTCGTAAAAATCGAGGCGATGAACTATGCCGAATCGGGAGCGCAAGGGAGCAGTGATCAAGCCGGCGCGCGTGGTGGCGCCGATGAGAGTGAAATGGCCAAGTTGAAAGGGATGAATGCGCGCGCCCGGGCCCTGACCGATGATGAGGTCGACGCGAAAATCTTCCATGGCGGGATAGAGGACTTCCTCGACGGCGGGCTGAAGGCGGTGAATTTCATCGAGGAAGAAGACTTCCTTGCCTTCGAGAGAAGTAAGGATAGCGGTGAGGTCGCCTTTGCGCTCAAGAAGAGGACCGGCGCTCGTCTTGATAGGAACGTTGAGTTCATTGGCGATGATTTGGGCGAGAGTGGTTTTGCCGAGGCCAGGCGGGCCGTAGAGCAGAACATGATCGAGGGCTTCGCCGCGGCTGCGTGCGGCTTCGATAGCGATCGAGATATTTTCCTTGACGCGCTTTTGGCCGATATATTCATCCAGACGCTTGGGGCGCACGCTGGCTTCAATGCGCGCGTCTTCATCGTAGGGGGCACCGGAGACGACTCTGTGCTCTGCTCTTCGATCTGGCATCGGTTTGGCGCTTGCGTCAGGCATTTTTTGCGCTTCGCTTTGGTTTAAGACCGGCAACAGGCTGGCCGCTCTACTTTCACAATGGAAGTCCCGCTAGGCGCCGGCATGAGTCGTGCGCCCTTTGGGTGCCGCGAGAGACTGGAGCGCTCCCCGCAACAATTTCTCAAAATTCGCGATGCCGACTTCGCGTTTGGCTTCTCCGACCGCGGCCTCCGCGGCGCGTACCTCGTAGCCTAAATTGACCAGCGCGGAGATGACATCCGCTTCGACACCCGCTGGCGAGGCGGCAGCTGGCTTCTGGGCTTCCAACACGACGGCTTCGAGCTTATCCTTCAGTTCGACCACCATCCGCTCAGCAGTCTTTCGGCCGACGCCAGGAATTTTGGTGAGACGCCCTAAATCACTGCCACGAATAGCGGGAACCAACTCCTCGACACTCATGCCGGAGAGAATCTTGAGCGCGAGAGAAGGTCCGACACCGGAAGCGGAGAGCAGCAGTTCGAAGAGATGTTTTTCGCGGGAGGAAACAAAACCGTAAAGGGCGAGGGCATCCTCGCGCACGTGCGTGTGGATAAGAAGAGTAACTTCCGTGTGAAGCTCCCCGAGGGCGGCATACGAGGAAAGCGGGACCTGAACGAGATAACCGACGCCGCCAACATCGACGAGGACTTGATTCGGGCGTTTTTCGGCGAGGCGTCCGCGAAGCTGGCCAATCATGGAAAGCCAGTATTGCCGCCTTTTGTTCGCCTGTCAACGCGGTTCAGGGAGAGCGCGAACGCCCTCCCCGAAAACGCCAACGCGAAGCGACGCAATTTTCATTTTAAACTGCGCCACAACTAGCCAACGTTATCTGTGGTGATTCGCCCATTCGGCGGCCTCCTTGAGCTCGCGATCTGCGGCATCGATGAGGTCCTTCGCCTTGGCTGCGTGACCGCCGAGCTCGTCCTTGTTCTCTCTCTGAGCTTCGTCGACCTTTCCATAGGCCTGCTGAAGGTGATGCTGTGCTTCTGCGAGATTCGGATGCCGGTGTGAATCAATGTTGACGACGGGCCCTTGGGCAAGCGCGTAACCGCAGCAAACGAGTGCGACTGCCAGAATGCCGCCCAGCACGAGATTCTTGGTCTTCATGAAAAATATCTCCTCAGTGGATTTTTGATTTGAAATGTGATGCCAAAGAATTTGCTAAAGGCCGAGTGAAATGATTGTATTCGATGGAGCAGGATGTCAGGAAGAAAAGAGGGAGCTGTGACACCTCGATGTCAACTTACTTGAGGAGTCGCGGCAACCGCTAGCCGGATGGAGTTAGCGAGCCGAAGCGGCGGAAACAGCGGGACGGTAATGGCCGGGCACCGCGCGCATGGCAATGGCCAGGCGGTTCCAGGCGTTGATGGTGGACGCCACGAAAGTGAGATCCACCATCTCCTTTTCGCTGAAATGCTTGCGGACCTCTTCGTAGATGGAATCGGGAACGTGGGTCTGGGAGACTAGAGTGACGGCCTCGGTCCATGCGAGGGCGGCACGCTCACGATCGGTGTAAAAGGGAGTTTCGCGCCAGGCGTCAAGTTCGTAGAGGCGCTGCTCGGTTTCGCCAAGAGCGCGGGCGTCCTTGGAATGCATGTCAATGCAGTAGGCGCAGCCATTGATTTGAGAAGCGCGCATTTTCAAAAGGTGAATGAGGCCTTGATCGAGGCCGCATTCGGCAAGGTATTTTTCGAGCGCAGCCATCGCCTTTTGCGCTTCTTGAGCGTATTTTCGTACATCAATCCTTGGTTCCATGTGAGTCCTCCCTTCGTTCTAATGGCGAAGTCCGCTTCCGCGGAAGCTGCTTCGCGCGATCAGAGACGCAACTCGCCGAGTCATTTGAATAGATGATTAAAGACGTAGTGCGGGTGCCTCAAAAAAAGGTCGACACTCGACGGCCAATTTGGCTGCAATTAGCGGCGAGCGCGATCCTTGCGAACGGCTTCATCGATGAGGGCATCGAGCTCTCTGCGAGTAAGAGAGACGTGCGCACCGGAAGATTCGCCGCTGTCGCAGGTTTCCGGGAGTTCGGCGCCTCCGCCGGGGGGAGGGATAACAAAATACCGCGCGCGGGCAGCCATCAACTTAGCGACTTCGCGGCCAGAGAGAAGGACGGAGTCGCCGGCCAATTCCGCGGCGAGAACGATTTTGGCAAAATGCTCGATGGTTTCCATACGGAAAAAAGCGGTCAAAAGATCGGGGCCGCAAGTGACCGCGCCATGGTTGGCCAAAAGAAGCGCGTCATAGTGCGGGACGAAAGGCTCCATCGCGTCGCTGAGCTCGGGCGTGCCTGGAGTCGCATATCGCACAAGCGGAATTTGTCCGAGGCCGATAATGACTTCCGGCAAAAGGGCCTGATTCAAGGAGCGGCCGGCAGCCGCAAACCCGGTGGCCGTAGGCGGATGAGCGTGGCAGATGGCGTTCACATCGGGGCGCATGCGATAGAAAAGCAGATGCATGGCGATTTCAGAAGAGAACTTGCGCTCACCCGCAAGCTGGCGGCCCTCAAGGTTCGTAACTACCAAATCTTGTGGCTCGAGCATCCCTTTGTTCATACAGGTGGGCGTGGTGAGAATCCGGTCCTCGTCGAGACGCACGGAGATATTGCCTTCGCACGCAACGATAAACCCGCGGTCGTACATCCATTTGCCGACTTTGCAGATTTCGAGGCGGTGCTGCTGTTCGCTTTTTTGGTGGGTGGGCCAGAGCGAGTTAGTGTTCACTGCAGACACTCCTTCCGCGCCCGAAATTTCGGTCGGGCCGTTTCGCCGCCCCCATGAAAACAAATTCCCAGTCCCCGCACCAGCGGAAACCCGTGGCGCACTGTACCACACTAAGCGTAAATACCGCGCAACTTTAGCGCGCTGGCCACGCGGTCAATCGCCAGCATATAGGCGGCAATGCGATTGTTGACTTTATGCGCCTCGGCATACCGGACCACGCCGTCAAACGCGCTTTCCATGACGTCGAGCAGCCGTTCATTCACTTCGCTCTCGCGCCAGAAGAAGCCTTGTCGGTCCTGGACCCATTCGAAATAGCTGACGGTGACACCTCCGGCGTTGCCGAGAATATCGGGCACGGTGAAGATGCCCTTGGAATCGACGATGGCGTCGGCCTGCCAGGTGGTCGGACCATTGGCGCCTTCGCAAAGAATCTTCGCTTGAACCTGGTGGGCGTTCTTTTCGGTGATTTGATTCTCGATGGCGGCCGGAATAGCGATCTCACAGGGCTGGAAAAGAATATCGCGCGCGGACATTTTCGTGCCGCCACCTGGAAAATCCGGCAAGGGTTTCTTCTGTGTGTAAACCCAATCAATCACTTTAGGAACGTCGAAACCCTTTTCGTTGTAAAGGCCGCCGTTGACATCAGCGAGCCCAATAATTTTGTAGCCGGCCTCTTGCATGAGCTGCGCGGCAAGCGAGCCGACATTCCCGAATCCCTGAACGACCACGCGGCAACCCTGCTTATTCATACCAAGCTTGGCCAGAGCTTTGTTGCAGCAAATCATGACTCCACGCCCAGTGGCTTCGCGTCTTCCGGCGGAACCCCCGAGTTCGATGGGCTTGCCGGTGACTACGGCCGTGGTGGCTTCGCCGACGTGCATGGAATAGGTGTCCATGACCCAGGCCATAGTCTGCTCACCGCTGCCGATGTCCGGTGCAGGAACGTCGCGTTCGGGGCCGAGCCAATCGGCAAGTTCGGCGGTGTAGCGTCGCGTGAGACGTTCCAATTCTCCTCTCGATAGTTTGCGAGGGTCACAGATAATACCGCCCTTGGCGCCGCCGAAAGGAATATTCACGACAGCGCACTTCCAGGTCATCCACGTGGCGAGCGCGCGGACTTCGTCGAGCGAAACATCAGGATCAAATCGGATGCCGCCTTTTCCGGGGCCGCGAACGGTGGAGTGGAGGACGCGATAGCCGGTGAAAACTTCGAGTTGGCCGTTGTCCATGCCGACTGGGATGTACAGCGTGATTTCTTTTTTGGGGTATTTGAGATAACGGTAAAGGCCCTGCTCGAGACCGAGTTTTTGCGCGGCAACTTCGAAACGCGCTTCGGCGTTTTGGTAGACGTTCATCTCTTCGGGTACAGGGGCTTGCGGCATGCGGGACTCTCCTTTGAGGCGCGACGGCAGTGAAATCAATCAAGAATACGCACTTCGGCCTGTGAAGGGAGCTCAGGACCGACATGCAGTTGCTGGGCCAAGAGAGATGGTTGGCAGGCTACCCCAATGCTGGAATTGCGAATCGACCGACCTGCCAGACTCGCTTTTGGCCGGGCCGCCAGTATACGAACCTGCTCGGCTGGCTGCAAGAGAGGCCGGTCCTGGGTGTGCAAATGGCAAGAAATAATTACCTGCGTTGCGAACAATGTGCGCACAAACGGCTCTGCTATAATCCGGGCAAATTCTTGCGGCATGCGAGCTTTTCGGAGATAAGGAATGAAACGAACTTTGCTTGTCCTACTTGGATTTTTGTGCTTGGGTGCGCCTCAGGCAGTCTTCGCGCAAACGCCCTCCGATTTGCTTTCGGATTTGACAAGGCCGCACGACTACATATTGAAGCGCATCTCGAGCTACGACCGCACGGGAGGCAACGACGACTACCGGCCGCTTGCCCCGGGAGCAACGCTTACGTTGCTGGATGAAGCAGGGCCGGGCGAAATTTCACATGTTTGGATGACCATCGCGAGCGATGAGAAATTTCACCTTAAGAAAATGGTGTTGCGGATGTATTGGGACGGCGAGAGTTCGCCCAGCGTGGAGTCTCCAGTTGGAGATTTTTTCGGGCTGGGGTTGGGGCAGTACATCCTTTATCAGTCTGTGCCTCTCTCGGTGGGAGGAGACAAGGCGCTGAATTGCTTTTTTCCGATGCCCTTCCAAAAGCATGCGCGCATCACGCTGACGAACGAGGGGAAGGAACGTGCGGAAGCAATCTACTGGAACATCGATCTGAGGGCTTATAAATCGGCGCTGCCGGCGGATACTCTTTATTTTCACGCGCAGTACCGGCAGGCCGTGCCCAACACGGCGTTCCCCGATAACAAGATCAATTTAGACGGAAAAGAGAATTACGTTTGGATGGAAGCGACAGGGCGGGGACACTTCGCGGGAGTCACGATGTCGGTCATCGAAAATCAGGATGGTTGGTGGGGCGAAGGCGACGACATGTTTTTTGTGGACGGCGAGAAGCTGCCATCGATAAATGGTACGGGCTCGGAAGACTATTTTCTTGGCGCATGGGATTTTGGAGGAAAGTCGTTCGCCTATGGGCTATATGGAGCGCCCGTTGTCGGCGCGGAACTGCAGGGCGGGCGATGGTCGGTTTACCGGTTCCACCTGGACTCGCCGATTACGTTTACGAAATCACTGCGGGCGACGATCGAGCATGGCCACGCCAACGATCGCGGAGACAACTATTACTCGGTTGCGTATTGGTATCAGACCGAACCGCATGAGCAATTTCCCATGCTTCCAAGGGTGGAGATGCGGATCCCGCGCGTCTTTCCTCTCTCAAACCCTCAATGATGATGTGAGTGCGCCTACCGATGCAGAGCGGCGCTCGAGAAGCTCAGGAGCACAGAAGCCAAGCAAATTATGGCATGCGGAACTGCAGTGTGACTGTTAGGTGCATCGAAACGGGTTTGCCATCAAGCGATGCCGGTTGGTATTTCCATTGTTTAAGCGCGTCCTTCGCGGCTTGATGCAGCAGCGTTGGGCCGGAAATGACTTTCATGGTAGTGACGCGTCCGTTGGCATCGATGAGTGCGTCAATGACCACGTCGCCGGTCACGTGTTGATTCTTGGCCATGATCGGATAAACCGGAGCCGCTTCACTGAGCAATCTGGCTGGCTTCACGTCGCCGCCTATAGGAAGTGGAACTTCGGGAGCTGCGGGCTGCTTTTCAGATCCCGCGGCGAGTCCGGAGGCAATTCCGTCGGAATTTGCGTTTGTGCTGTTCGTGGAAATTGTTGGAGCGACAACCTGCTCGTCTTGCGCGGTTTCTGGACGATTCACAGTTGGAGTGGCCAAGTGAACTTCACCGAGGGCGGGTTTCTTGATCTCAGGTTGCGGTGCTGGTCTGGAAATCCGCTCCGTGGCTGCGGCGGGAATGGTTGAGGCAGAGCCACGCGCATCGTCGCGGATGACTGGAGCACGCAGCGCAGAGTTCGGGGATTGCGGTAGCCGCTCGCTGGTTGCGGGAGCGCTCGAAATGGGGCTCTCGTTCGAACGGGAAGTTGTTTCGGGGGCATTTTGCGTCGCTGGCTGCGAATTCGCAGGCGCCGTAGCCGTTGCAATCGATGAAATGTTTGCCTCCGCACGGGTGGGCGCGGACGTCCCTCGCGAGGAGTTTGTTGGATGATATAGATACCACCCGCCTCCTGCTGCAAGCAGAAGCCCCGCGGCAATCGCTCCCAACAGGAGTCCTTTGCGCGAGCCGCCGGCAGAACCTTCGTGCTGGGCCACTTCTTCGTCCAGCGGGAGTAAGTTGCCGATCGCGGGCAGCTCGACTTCAGGAGTGCTTACCGTTTCGGCCACAGGAACGGGCTTTGCAGAATGTTCTTCATGCGCAGCAATTTCGGCGGCATGCTTGCTTTTTTCCTTCTCTAGCGATTCATGCGCCGGCGTAGAAGCGGCTGCGTTGCGCGCCAGCGGCTCCAGCCACGATGGAATCTTCACCTCTTCCGTATCCAAAGAGGATTTGATCGGAGGAGGAACCGATTTTGCGGGCGGTACAACCTTCGCGGAAACCGGCTCCGTTTTTGCCATTTCGAAAACTTTCGCGGCTATTCCCGATACGGCCTTTGGATCGGGCCCGGGCGGCGCAGGATGGGTGGTTGACGCCGCGCTAAAGAGCAAAGACGAGAGTTGTTCCTGAAGGCGCGCGGCTTGGAGTTTCAGCTCTTCACTGGAATTTTCGGCCGTGTCTTCTGCAGACTTCTGTTTGCTCTCTGATGAAACCAGCGGAGCCGGCAGCGCTTCCGGCGGGGTGAGCAAGCTTGCAATGGAAGAAGTCAACCCAGCGGAAATCGAAGGCGCGGGAATTGCCGGTGGTTCAGACATCTTCGTCGCCGGGAGTGCAGAGGCAGACGGCGCTTGGGTGGGGGTCGCAACTGGACTCATAGGGAAAGGCACTACTGTCTTGGTCTCGGTGGGCCGGGTCTGCACTCCGGGAATCACAACCGGAGGAGCCGGGGTCGTGTGGAGTTCGGACGTATTCGGCGTGGCGCTCACGGCAGGACTCGGAACTTTAGGTGCGACGGAAATCGGAGCGGCCGGAACGCTTTTCATGGCAACCGGCGTGGCCGGAGCAGGTGTGTGTCCGCCGATTCGGTCGCCGGGAAACCGCATCCCCCAGAAACCAACGACCGACTCCGTAAATTCTAGTTCCACGTAACCGCTCACGTTCTTGTAATTTTTCGATTTGACGACCTGACAAACCACTTCCTTTTTCGTTTTCTCGTTGGTCAGAAAAAGCAATTGGCCAGGAGCAACAGGCGATCCGAGCCGAATTACTGCACCGTTCCCGAAGACGAGGACGGTCTTCGTGGTTTCAGAAAATGGTTCGCGTTTATCGCTCCCCTCGACGGGACGAGCGCCGTTTACCGTGACGGGCACTTCCAAAGCAACGGGTTGCGGTTTGCTGCTTCTGTCTTCCAGCCGCGAGTCCGTGGCCGAAGCTGCCGCACCTGCATTCTGAGGTACGACGGTCAGGACTTCGTTTTCTTTGGTGAATGGCGCCATAGGATGCTCACTTGATACGCGGAATTTTCGCTCTGCCCGTGTAAAAACAGGGCAATCCCCGAATGCCTGGATCTTCTGCCGCGATGAAGCAGTGCAGCCATAGTACGTGCGTACCGACGTGGAAACACCTGTACTGAAGGACAGCCGTGTTGAGGGTGAAACCTGCTCTAACGACTCAGTGGCGGGCGAAATTGCTCGTCAATTTCAACCTGATACCCCGTGACCATTTTGTTGCTCTCGTTGGCCATGCCGATGATTGCTTGCAACTCCTTGAACATGGCGTCTGTCATGCCTTTTTTGAAGGCAGACGCGGTGTGCGAAGCGATGCAATAGTGGCAGTTGTTGGTCACGCTGACAGCAACGTAGATGAGCTCCTTTGTGAGGGGATCGAGCGCGCCGGGAGCCATGATTTGCTTGATGTCTTCCCACGTGCGTTTCAATGTGGCCGGGTCATGCGCGATGGCCTTCCAGAAATTGTTGATCCAATCGGTCTTGCGAGTGGCCATGATGTCGTCGTAGATCGCGCGAACTTCCGGGCTTGCATCTTTGTATTCGATCAATCCAAATGTCGACATGATTTCTCCAGAAATGGGCTGTCCAAAATTCCAATGAAAAGAGCTCTTGGAAACGTTAACAGGAAGCAGCCGCCGCTGCTAGGCGCGTCACTACACGCGGAATCGATCATCGTCATTTTTCAACGCGAAACGCTTACCTTACGGTTCGGACTCGAGGAGGACAGAAATTCTTCGAGCAGCAGCCGCGCAATGCGCCGCGGATTATGCCGGATGACGCCATTCTCCTCGATCAAGTTGTCGAGTATGACTCGGTAGCCGAGCTTCTGAAGTTCTGGCAGGTCGATGGCGACTTGTTCCGCACCCTGACGGCGATAACGCTTCGCCACTTCCGGCCCGACCGCCCGCCGGTTGGCGACAACCCAATCCACGCGCAAGCGCGGCGTGTGCTGCCGAATCGCGCGAAGATGATCCGCCAGAGAATAAGCAGAGGTTTCCCCCGGCTGCGTCATCAGATTGGCGATGTATACCCGCGGAGCCTCAGACTTGGCGATCGCGGCAGCGATTTCCGGAATGAGAAGATTCGGCAGAATGCTGGTGTAAAGTGAACCGGGACCAAGAAGAATCAAGTCGGCTTCGCGAAGAGCGTCGATGACCGCAGGGAACGGCGGGACGCGGCCGGGAGACAGCGAAAGTTTTTCAATGGGCGAACGGCTGGCGGTTATGTTTGTTTCCCCTCGCACAGTGCGGCCGTTGGCCAGGTTCGCGACGAGGTGCACGTTGGAAAGCGTCGAAGGGAAGATTCGTCCGCGAATGGCGAGTACTTTACTGCTGACGCGCACCGCCTCCGCAAAATCCCCCGTGACATGCGTAAGCGCAGCCAGGAAAAGATTGCCGAAATTGTGGCCAGTCAGGCCGCGTCCCGCATGAAACCGGTATTGAAACAGCCGGCTGAGCAGGGCTTCGTCCTTCGAGAGCGCGACCATGCAATTGCGGATGTCGCCCGGCGGAAGCACCCGGTTTTCGCGCCGAAGACGCCCAGAGCTCCCGCCGTCATCCGTGACAGTAACGATAGCGGTGAGCTCGGAGATAGGCCGATCCGAATTGGGATGTTCGTCGCTGCGACGAACAACATATTCCTTTAAGCCGCGTAACAGCGTGGAAAGGCCGGTGCCCCCGCCAAGAGCCACGACGCGGAAGCCGCGAGAGAGGGCCTTCGGTTTGTGAGCGTTTTTCTTCACCGGATGTCGTAGTGAAACTGGGACTAGTTGCGTTTCACTCGAAGGAGTTTCTCAAAACTGAACTTTGCTCTCAGCTTTAGGCCTGCGTTGGAACTCTTTTCAGCTGAGCTGAAATCAGCGGGCGCGTGCTGCCTCCGGGTCTAATTGGATCCGCGCTCAAGAAAGCTAAACCACCAAGGCTCAGCCGGCGGTGCCGTCTTTCTCCGGATAGAGAAGTTCCGTGAATCGGGGATCTTCCTGGAGGAAAGCGAAGTCTTCATCGTTGCGCGCGTGGTAGCGGTTTTCCGCACGAAGCTCGATGGCTACCTTGAGATTCGTCAAAGCCGAATCCGCTTCGCCGGTCAGGCAGTCGAGAGCGGCAAGAGCATAGTGAATATAATCCGATTTTGGCGAAGCTTTGCGCGCTTTCAGCAAACTTTCGCGGGCGTCGTCCCAGCGGCCGATATTCATCATCGCTACGCCGCGCTGGTAATGCTCATCGGCAGTGCGCGGATTCTGCTCCGCGCTCGGTTTCATGCGCTGTTCGGCGATGCGCAGGTGCATGCGCGCGCGGTCGGCCAGTCCCTGACTGGGTCCTTCGAGAACTTTTTCCAATTCCTGCTTGGCGCGGGCAAATTTTTGCTGGTGGAAGAGGGCAAGCGCCTCATCATATATTTTGAGCTGCGCCTGTACCCGAGGATCGACTAGCTCGACGCCCCCCCGTTGAGGCGGCGGAGGAGGAGGTAAGTTCTTCTTTTTCTGTGAGTTGGAGTGGCTATGTGCGGCGCTTTTGCCCTGTCCGGATGTTCCCGAAGTCGCCTTGCGCGCTTTTGCCATGAAGCGCATCGTAACAGAGCAAACGTGCCGCGTCAACGAGTGGAAGTTCGATTGCGGGAAGATAAATGAGTTACCTCCCAGCGGCACGGAGCGAAAAAAGAGCATCGAAATTAGAGCGTTTTCGCGGAAACTATAAGTAAGTTATGCGACACCGGACAGGCTCAGCCGGAAGGCTGGCCTGCTAGCACCGCGTATGCTATAAGTTTGTGGCCGAATTCTGGTTAGGATCAAGTGCCTTTCATCAATTTTCCTGCGCGCGAAATTAACTGCAAGCTCGTTTACTACGGTCCAGGTCTGGGCGGAAAAACCGCCAACCTCCAGTGGGTCTACGACCACACCGGCCAAAACCAGAAGGGCAAAATGGTGTCCCTGGCCACGGAAACGGACCGTACTCTGTTCTTCGATTTCCTTCCTTTGGATCTCGGCACCGTCCGCGGTTTCAAAACACGCTTCCATCTTTATACCGTTCCCGGCCAGGTGTTCTACGAAGCCAGCCGCAAGCTCATCCTCAAAGGCGCAGACGGCGTGGTCTTCGTTGCCGACTCCCAGGAAGAACGTCTCGACGCGAATTTCGAGACCATGGAAAACCTGCAAGAACATCTGAAAGAGCACAACCTGAATTTCGACACGATTCCTTACGTCCTGCAACTAAACAAGCGCGATCTCCCGAACGCCATGTCCGTGCCGGAACTGACGAAGCAACTCCAGAAAAAAGGCGAGCCGGTTCTTGAAGGCGTGGCCATCCAAGGAATCGGCGTATTCGAGACGCTGAAAGAAGTAGCGAAGCTGGTTCTCGCCGAACTGAAAAAAGGCGGCTGACGCAGCTCCGCCTGAATCGAATGGAGTTTCCACCCGGAATGTTCGACGGAATTCTGTTATCAGTGAAGCAAAAACTCAGTGCAGCCGAAATGTAACCTCAATCGGAATCATTACATATACCGGCGTGCCATCCCTCGCTCGAGCCGGTTTCAAACGCCAGGACTTGATGGTATCGAAGGCTCGTTCGTCTAGACCGTCCCCAATCAGCTTCTTTGCCTGCAGGCTTACCACGCGCCCTTCAGGCGAAATGACGGCCAAAAATATCACGCTTCCCTGAACTTTATCACGCCGGGCAAAATCGCTGTAAGGGGGACTCGCACAGGCAGCGCAGTCTGGGGGACTTATTTCGGCACTTTTTTTGTCTATGGTGTATATAGTTTGTCCAACATTTGGCGGGAATGGTTCGCTGAAGCTGTCAATAAAACTCGTGCGCCGAAAAGTCGTATTTTGTGAATACAAAACTCTGCCGTCTTCAACGTGACGCGCGGATACGCTGAAAAGATAGTTCTCCGCATCCCTGCCGATGGTCCCAGTGATAACGATCTCCGGCAGCACTTTCCTTCCTGGGGCATCGGGCGCTTCCAGCGACGCAAGACTAGCCGGTGTTATTTGAGCGCTTGCCAGTGCCGCATCAAACTCATTGTGATCCTGCACCGAGAGTTTCTTGCCGTAATGCTTTATCGAGAGCGTCAGAAACTGGGCAAAATAATGTCCTTGGCTGGGAATTGCATCACCGGATGTCTCGAAGTCGGCGACCGCGACTGTTCTCTTTTCGTGAGACTTGAGTTCCTTTGCGAACTGCTGTCCCAAGTCGTCGAGATTCGAGAATTGCGCCCGGCCCGCAGGTGCAAAGCCAAGCAGCGTGAGCATCAAAATGCCGATCATGCCAATTCTTGGAGGCGTGTTGAGCACGGCATTACACTAACACAACGATAATGCCCATCGTATAGTCCCGGAGGGGTCAGCTGAAATTGGCGAGGGCGGCGGCTTCGCTATCGAAGGTGGGAATGGCTTCGATGAGCCGCGTGACGGTTAGTGCATCGCGCACCCGTCCAGGCCTGCAGATAAGCCGCAGCGCCCCACCCTCGCGTGTCAGCCGTATGGAACTACGCACGAGCGAGGAGATCCCGGAGCTATCGATCTGAGGAACACCATTCAGATCAACTACTACCTTACGTGCTCCGCCCTTCACAACGGATTCGAGAGCCTGATGCAACTGGTCGCTCGGCTCTCCAATCGTCAAGCGCCCGCGCACATCGAGAATCGAAACGCCTCCAGACTCTCGTACCGTGATTTCCACCGGGAGATGCTCGGTCATAGTACTTCGCTCGAAAATCTCATCGCCGCTCTGCGGCATCGTCCGCCCGGCCAAAGCTGAAGGGACGGCGGCTTCGCGGCCAGCAGGCATTATACGATGGCCGCGCGCCCTGGCAAGGAGGGCCTACAAAGAATTGCCCCGGCGAAGTCGCACCGCTCCCTCTCCGGCTAATCCCGGTGTGCTTGCGCCCCGATGAATCTGAAAAATGAATAGAGCGAATGCAAATTTCTAAAGTGAATGCGGCACAGCCACGCGTATAATCCAGTCCGAAAAAGTCGTGGGGCAGTGTCGGTATTTGTAATTGGGCCCGGACGAACCGGGAAGAATCCAAACGCAACGGAGCGGACCTACTTATGAAGCGCCTCGGCTGGAAGTGTTGTTTGTTCTTGTCCCTGGTGCTCACCGGTGTGCCCCTCCTCGCTCGACAAACTTCCGCCCCTTCTCCAAACGGTTCTCCCGCAACAACTTCCAGCGCAACGCAGGCCGCCGCGCCTGAAATTCCCAAGGCGGTAAGTGAAAAACTCAAAGAGCTCAATCAGCGCGTGACGGCCGCGCAATCAGCCGGGGATAACGCCTGGATGCTGGTGAGCGCGGCGCTCGTGCTGCTGATGACCGGCCCCGGACTCGCGTTGTTTTACGGTGGACTCGTCCGGCGAAAAAATACTCTCGCAATTATGATGCAGAGCTTCTTATTGATGGCCCTGATCAGCGTGATGTGGGCTCTGGTGGGGTACAGCCTTTGCTTCGGCGGCAACGGCCCCGTGATCGGTGGATTCGAGCACGCCTTCTTGCGTGGTGTCGGCGCAGACCCCAACCCGGATTACGCGGGAACGATTCCGCAATCGACCTTCATGATTTATCAGCTCATGTTCGCGATCATCACACCCGCCCTGATCACCGGCGCCACGGCCGAGCGCATGAAGTTTAGCGGCACAGTGCTCTTCCTCGCGCTTTGGTTTCTAGTGGTTTACGCTCCCCTCGCCCATATGGTCTGGGGTAAGGGCGGTATGCTGAACGCCTCCCTCGGCGGAAAGTTCCCCACGCTGGACTTCGCCGGCGGGACGGTTGTGCATATCAGCTCGGGAGTCTCAGCATTAGTGTGCGCACTTTACCTCGGCAAGCGCACCGGTTACCCCAAACAGCCCATGCCTCCTCATTCTTTGGTGCTGAGCTTCATTGGCGCATGCCTTCTCTGGGTTGGTTGGTTTGGCTTTAACGCGGGGAGCGCGCTGGCAGCGAGTTCTCTTGCAACCAGCGCCTTTGTAGCCACGCACATGGCCACCGCCGCCGCTGCGATCAGCTGGAGCGTGGCGGAATGGTTCAAAAACGGTCGCGCCAGCGCACTCGGCGCGATCTCCGGCGCAGTCGCGGGTCTGGTCGCAATCACGCCAGCCGCCGGTTTCGTCGCACCGATGCCCGCTCTCGCCATCGGCTTCATCGCCGGTCTGGTCTGCTACTTCATGGTCACAAAAGTAAAGTCGATCTTCGGCTATGATGATGCCCTCGACGCCTTTGGCGTCCACGGTATCGGCGGCACTGTCGGCGCTTTGTTGACCGGTGTGTTTGCGCAACAAATCATCAATCCGATTTTTGGCGCAGGCAAACCCGTCGGCGGCCTCGATGGCCACTGGGGGCAACTCGGCAACCAGCTCGTGGGCATATTGACCGCTTGGGGCTTTGCCTTGGTGGGGACGCTTGTTCTGCTGAAAATAACGGATATCATTACCGGCGTGCGTGTCAGTGAATCGGACGAGATCGAAGGGCTGGACATCACGCAGCACGGTGAAGAAGCCTACAACCTCGAGTCCTGAAAATTGAATGCATGGCAGCGTCACGCATAGGGCGGAGCAGAAACTTTAATGATGAAAATTGAGGCAATCATTCAGCCGTCCCGGTTTGATTCCGTGAAAGATGCCTTGCGTGAAATCGGCATCGAGGGCATGACCGTCACCGAAGTGCGCGGCCACGGCCGCCAAAAAGGCCACACCGAGGTCTACCGCGGCCGCGAATACACCGTGGACCTACTGCCCAAGCTCAAACTCGAAATGGTCCTGCCCGATCCGCTCGTACAGCGCGCCGTGGACACAATCCTCAAGACCGCCAAGACAGGCAAGATTGGCGACGGTAAAATATTTCTATCACGGGTTGAGGAAGCTATCCGGATCCGTAACGAGGAGCGCGGCGAAAACGCCCTTTAAATCAAGTGACCACCGCTGCTCGTCCAGGCCTTGATCCGACAAACCGGGCCGCAAAAAACATGCAAGGTTCTTTAACTCCCTTGGCCGTCCTTGGCCCGCAAGCCGAGGACGAACGACAACGCATCCGGCATCATTTTGAAGCAGGCGGAAGCGCGCAGGAAACGCTTCTCGCGCTTTGTGATCTCGCCGATCGCATGGCTCAGCAAATCTTCGGCGAGGTTTTGCGCGTCAACAACGCGCAGCCGCAAGGCTTCGGCCTCATCGCCCTCGGCGGTTATGGTCGTCGTCTCCTTTTCCCCTACTCGGATCTCGATATTCTTTTTCTTTTCGGCAATGAAAAAGCCGAAGCCGAATTCCGCCCCCTTATCGCGGATTTCTCCCGCACTTTGTGGGATCTCGGTTTTCGCGTAAGCTCCGCCGGCCGCACCCTCGAAGAATGCAAACGCATCGAGGAAGACAACGCCGAATTCCATCTCGCGCTTCTGGACCGCAGGTTCCTCGCCGGAGACGAAGAGCTCTTCGATCGCTTCACCAAAAAAATTCTGGCTGGCCCCGAAAAACAGGCGCGGCCCTTTATGCTCGCGGAGCTTACCAAGCTCACCAAAGAGCGCCACGCCCGCTATGGCAACACCATCTATCATTTGGAGCCAAACGTGAAAGACGCGCCGGGCGGCCTTCGAGACTATCAGGCGGCTGCTTGGCTTCGCCAAATTGCCAATGGACAGAAAGAGGGATTGAAGAACAGCGCGGGTGAAGAAGAATTGGCCGCCAACGCCGTCAATTTTCTCAGCGCCATTCGTTGCTTCCTTCATTACAGCAACGGCCGCAACGACAATACCCTCACCTATGAACTGCAATCCGCAGCCGCGGACCGTTCCCTGGGAATCTCCACCCTCGCGTCGTCCGGCGCAAAGCGCAGCCCCGAAGAATGGATGCGTCTCTATTTCCGCCACGCCCGCATTCTCAACCGCCTTCTCCTTCGTTACATCGAGCAAAAGCCTTCCGTCCAGCCCTCGTTGCGGGAACGATTCCTGAACGCAGCGCGCGGCGCGCGCACCGAAATCGGCAAAGGGAAACCTTTTGCCGTACGCGATGGTCTGCTCGAAGTCATCGATGAGCCCGCCCTCTCTGATCGCCAGGTAACGTTCGCCCTTTTCATCGAGGCCGCGAGAACCGGCGTTCCTCTCAGCCGCGAAGCCGAACGCGCCATCTATTACATCCTGAAACATCCCGAGCTTCCCCAGAAAAACACGGTAGTGAATTGGTCCACGCTCCGCGAAATCCTCGCCGCCGATTTCCCTGGTATGGCGCTTCGCCCCATGCAGCGCCTCTCCCTCCTGATGGAAGTCCTCCCCGAATTCAAAGCCATCGACTCCCTCGTAGTCCGCGATTTTTATCACCGTTACACCGTCGATGAACATTCCCTCCGCACGATCGAGCACCTGCAAGAACTCGCTGACCCGCCCGATGAACGCGCCTCTCATTTCCAACAGCTCTGGAAGACCGTCGAGCGCCGCGATCTCCTGATTCTCGCTCTCCTTCTGCACGATGTTGGCAAGGGCATGGCCGTCGAAAATCACATCACCGGCAGCCTCGAAGCCCTCGAGAGCGCCGCAAAGCGCCTCCAGCTCTCCGAATACGAAACCTCCGAAATCCAGTTCTTGATCGAGCATCACCTGGACATGTCCGCCACCGTCCAGCGCCGCGACATTTTCGATCCGGCCACAGTCTCCGCTTTCGCCGAGACCGTCGCAACACAAGAGCGCCTCCAACGACTCTGCCTAATGACCTACGCGGACATCCACGCCGTAAATCCCGAAGCCCTAACGCCCTGGAAAGCCGAAATGTTGTGGCAGCTTTTTGTGGCGACCTCGAATTACTTCAGCCGCACGATCGACCGCGACCGCCTGCATGTTTCCGACGAACTGTCCCTCCTCGAACAAGTCAGCGCTCAGGCTGGCGGCGCGAACAAAAAAGAAGTCGAGCGCTTCCTCGAAGGTTTCCCCCGCCGTTATCGAGCCGTTCACTCCGCCGAGGAAATCGCCGCTCACTTTCAGCTTTATCGCAAATTAGGCGCCGAGCCCGTGCAAACCGAAGTGAAGGCCCGCCATCATTCCTTCTCCCTCACCTTGTTGACCGCCGACCGCCCCGCGCTCTTCGCAACTATCTCCGGCGTCCTCGCCAGCTGGGGCATGAATATCGTGAAAGCCGACGCCTTCGCGAACGCCGCCGGTATCGTGCTGGACACCTTTCAATTTGTCGACCTACACCACACCCTCGAACTGAATCCCGGCGAAGTCGCCCGCCTGCAGAAAAGCCTCGCCGACACCGTTAACGGCAAAGCGCCTCTCGATCCGCTTCTCAAAGGTCGCGAAAGCGCCAGCAAAGCGCGCCCGCCCAAAGTTACAGTCGAAACGCGCATCAATTACGACGACGCATCCTCGGCGCAAAGCACTCTGCTCGAAATCATGGCCCAGGATCGTCCCGGGCTGCTCTACGACGTCGGCTCCGCCCTCGCTCGGCTCGGTTGCAACATAGACGTCGCTCTCATCGACACCGAAGGCCAAAAAGCCATCGACGTTTTCTACCTCACCGAACGCGGCAATAAGCTGGCTCAACCCAAGCAGGAACTGCTGCGCGAAGTTTTGCAAAGCACCCTGGGGTAAGTTAATCGCATTTTTGGACTGACCAAAGTCGTTTTTTGCAATCTCAAAGACCTATTCTCGGGAATAGAAACAGAAAAATCACTCAGCCGACCGACCCTTGCTTCTGCGCTTTGGACAAGGCTATAGACTACGAGAAATTATTCTCCGGCATCGCTCGGACGGCTCACGAAAGATCGCGAAGAGGATCCCCGTTCCGTCGAACTAAGCCTTAAGTTGGTTTACTTTTTCAAGGTACGGATGAAGCCGACAAGTTCCTTAATCTCATCAGGCTTTAGACTCTTGCCGTAGCCTGGCATTTTGTTTTTTCCGTCGCTGATGATTGTCGTGAGTTCCGCGTCGCTCTGCTTCTGCACGTCTGCGGAACCCAGATCCCGAATCTTATACATTTTGCCCATGCCTGTGTCGCCTTTGCCGTCCGCGCCATGGCAAGCCGCACATTTTGCCTTGAAAAGCGCGCCTCCATCGGCACGCACGCCCGCTGGCCACACCAAAACGCCGAAGGATGCGCCTAGAAAAAGAGCAAGCACTCCTCCGCCGGCACGTCCTGTGTATCGGTTCATCGTTCCTCCTATTGCACCCTCGGTGCAGAATATAAAAAACCTCGGGAGATGCTCCCCGGGAGAACTCTCCCTCAATCAAAGTCACTGTATCAAGCCTACCGCTTGTGCCTCGGCCGATTCTCAGCCTCTCGCCGGGCCGCTCTCTATCTGTCTGATATACAAGACCAAACCGACTAGCGTAATCAATATGAAAATTACTGCAACGCCGAGTCCCTTTCTACGATAATCCCGCTCGGACAGCGCATCTTTTCCCGCCTGCAATTCTTTCGCTGCGATTTTCAGTCCGGCCTGAATATCCTTGTCGATCAGTTCGGGCTGAAAGCTGTGAATCGTCACGCGCGCTTTCGTCAGAGAGTCCCGCGCTTGGTCCTCTTGAAGGCGTGCTTCGCTTACTTCCATCCCGGAAGATTCAGCAACATTCAGCAGCCCATCAGCGGATTTTATGGACTCATCCAATTCAGTTAGGCCTGCAAGGATGCTTGCCCGGGCTCGATCGCCATCATCTCCCGCCGTGTGGCACTGCACGCACACTCCCATAGGACCTGTCCCCAGCTTCGCGTCCGTGGGATGGGCGATCGCATGATTGCTATGGCATACCACGCATCCCGGAAGCCCGGCAGCTTGGAAAGCCGCCTTGTGCGGGCTCTTTTCATACAACTGCGCCTGGAAGACATGACAGTTCGAGCAAACATTCTTGACCGAATCAACCCCCGGCGGGGCCGCGCCGTGGTCGCCATGACACGTCGTGCAAGTGGGAGCGCTCAGGTCGCCGCGAACCGTCATGGCCTCGTGGTGCACGCTTGTACGGTACAGTGCAAACTGGTTCGTAGGAATGCCGTATGGCTTCATGTAAGTAGCGTCGGCGTGGCAACGCGCGCACGTCTGAGCGACGTTGAGAGGGTAGACCTTGGAGCGCGAGTCGCTGGGGGGACGTAGGTCATGCACTCCGTGGCAATCGATGCACACAGCCACTTTCGTATCCCCTTTGGCTAACAGTTTTCCGTGGACGCTCGTTTCATATTGGCTGAGCTGATCGGTCCGCAGACTGGGATCGTACTGCCTCATTAGGTTCGCATCCGAATGGCAGTGGCCGCACAACACCGGAATTTGGCTCCGCTCGATCTTCCCCCGGAATCCCGCCGTTTTGCTCATAGCGTCCATGTCGGCCTTCGTTGGATCTCCTCCGTGACAGCTTGCACACGTTAATCCTTTTTGCGCATGAATATCCTGAGCGAACTGCGCCTCAGTCACTTGGAGCGGAGGATCAAGCGCGCCGTGGCAGTCCAGACAAGTATTCGCCGTTTGTGCGCGGCTCCCGGATCCTAGCGCGCACAGCGCGATACACAGAAACAAGACGCGCAAAGTCATTTTATTTTGCAAGATACCCATAAATCGTCATCGCCACGATGTAGCACAGGGCAAACACGCCCGCTCCTCGAATCAACATCCCGCCGCGTTTCTCCCGCCGTCCTTCGAGAAACGGCAGCAAGACCCAGATAAGCCCCGCAAGCCCAAAAGCCAATATCCCCAGAAGTTCTCCATCGATATGAAAAATCTTCGATGGAATGAACTTCAGCGTCTGGAACATGAACATGAAAAACCACTCCGGACGAATCCCTGCTGGAGCAGCTCCAAATGGATCCGCCTTTGTTCCCAAACCCCAGGGCAACAAAGCTGCCAGCGCGCCAAGCACCCCCAGCGCGACGTACCACGCCATGACTTCCCGCAACAAAAAATTCGGCAGAAACTTCATCTCTCGCACAGCGGACGGATTCACGTTCACATTGGCTTGGACGCCGGGTGGCAGGCTCATCCCAAATTTCTGGACCAACGCCAGATGAATCAGAATCAGAAACGCCGTCAATCCTGGCAGGATTGCAACGTGAATTCCAAAAAAGCGCGTCAGCGTGGCCCCGGTCACTTCTTCGCCGCCGCGAAGGAACACCATCATCGGATGGCCGACTAACGGCACCTGCCCTGCGATTGCCGTTCCAACCTTGGTGGCAAAAAAGGCCAGGGTATTCCATGGAAGCAGGTAGCCGCTGAAGCCGAACCCAAGAACCAGAAAGAGAAGGATCATGCCGCTGACCCACGTTAGTTCCCGGGGCTTGCGATAGGCGCGCAGGAAAAGAACACTGAACATGTGCGCAAAGGCTGTAAATATCATCAGATTCGCGGCCCAGGAATGGATGGACCGTATCAGCCACCCGAATTGCACCCGCGTCATGACGTACTGCACGCTTTCGAAGGCTTCGTTGGCGCTTGGCCTGTAATACAAAAGCAGCAGGATGCCGGTGCACACTTGGATTCCGAAGAGAAAAAGCGTGATGCCGCCCAGGAAATACCAGTAAGAGAGCTTGTGAATAGGAACCGTTTTGTGGCGCAGCGGCTCGCTCAGTTTCGCCCAGTCGAAACGTTCATCGATCCAGTCGTGTATATGCTTGAACAGCTGCACCTCATGCTCCCCGCATCCGGGTCACGATGATTTCATCGCCGCGAACATTCACTTGAAAATTTTCTAGAGGCCGGGGAGGAGGACCAGAGATATTTCGCCCGTCTAGGCCATATGTGCCATTGTGGCAAGGGCACCAGATTTCGTGCATGTCACTCCGATACTGAACCGTGCAGCCGAGATGAGTGCATACTGCGGATACAGCGTGGTATTCGCCTTCGGTCGTGAGCAGCAATAGAGCAGGGCGGCTGCCGAAGCGGAAGATTTTCCAACCATTCGGTTTGAGATCCCCAACCTTGGCGGCCACAACTTCGTCTTGGCCCAGATTAGCAACAGCCGGAGGCACAAGATATTTCATCACGGGATACAAGAAGGAGACGACAGAAGCCAACACTCCTCCGCCAAGCAAAACCTCAACGAGGCGGCGCCTTGCAGGCCGAATCGGTGGAAAGTCGTCGGTAGCCATAGGAATGGGAAAAGTATCTTTGAACGCCGCGCTCTTCCGCGCTGATTCAGTGCTTCTTCGCCAACTCTCTGACAAAGCCCACCAACTGGGCGATCTGTTCCTTGCTCAGCTTAGTCTCGTAAGCGGGCATCTTATTTTTGCCTTTGGTGATAATTTGCGTCAGCTCGGCGTCGCTCAGTTTTTGAACATCTTCGGAATGCAGGTCCGGAATCTTAAGCGCCTGCCCCATCGGAGTCTTGCCCGTCGCATCGGCTCCATGGCACATCGCGCATTTGGCCTTGAAGATGCTTTCTCCCGTTTCTTGTGCTCTAGCTGCCGATCCGGGGAACAAAATCAACCCCAATATCCCAACACTCAATATCAGCTTCTTCCCGTCATATCTGATCACTCCGGCCCCCAGTCTTAGTTACTGCCAACAAATCGTGCGGCGGCTTCCCATTCAGAATGAATACCTCAGTGAGAACGTCGCATTGTTGCCGTTAAAGTCCTGCAAAGGAATCGCCGCAAGCCCAAACGGGCTCGTGTTTCCGCCCTGGTTGAACCCGTAGTAATTCCACGCCATTTTGTAGGTGAATCCGCCGCCCATATCGATGGCAATCGACGCAAACGGCCGCTGATAGTTGAAATTGTTCGTGCCGGTTGGCGTGAGAGGGTTCAGGAAAATCGTGTTGCCGCGCACGAAGCTGCCGTTATAGCCCGTCATCGTGGTCACGCGCTTCATCACTTTCCAGATCACCGTGGCGTGGGCGAAGTGATCCGTGCTGGCGTATGTCTCAAGCGCTCCTAGCGGCGCAGAAGCGCCCGCAATCGGGCACGCCGTCCCGGTCGGCAATTCGGGCACGCCCGGAGGAAACGCCGAAGCAACCACAGTGGCGGGCGGTGGCGCGGGATTTGCCGAAGTTTGGGAGTAGGCGAAGCAGATCAACGACTGGGTAAACACGTTCCAGTAGTTGTAGCCGAAATCCACGGATAGCCGCGGATTTGCCGTTAACATGGTCCCGAAACTGTAAGAGCGGTCATGCTCCAGGTTGTTGACCTGGTAGACGTTGTCGCGGTTTTCATGAATCTCCACTGCTCCGTCGATGTTTGCCCACGGCCGCGGTTTGTACTCCGCATGAATCTTGTACGACTGTACTTGCCGGGGATCGATCCGCGCGAACGACTGGTCGTTATAGCCAAACTCAAAATTGCCCGTGATGCGCAGGGCGTCGATGGGACGCGCCACAAAGCCTGCCAGCAGTGCTTGGGTGTTGATGATCGTCAAATTCCTGGAGGTGTCGTTCCCCGCGTCGGGAATCGGGTTCGTTTGCGAACCTTCCACAATGGCGCCGGCGTAAGGACCGGTTGTCAGAAGCGTGCACGCGGCAGGCAAAACGCCTGCAACTGCCGCGCAATCGCCGCGCGCTGCCAGGAAATAGTTCGCCGCCGTTCCAGCCGTCCCGCCAGGAAAATAGTATTCCCCGGTATCAAAGGTCGCGTCCTCGCTCGCGATTGTCCGGTTTTCGTAGAAATACCCGATGTGCGCGCTATATCGCCGCGTGAAATCGTACTCAAGTTCGAGTGTATTTGACTTGATGTTCTGTGCCAGAAACTGGGAGGCGATCTCATTGGTCAAATCGGCTGCCGAGCTTGTTGAATGCTGCGGACAAGTTGCTTGGTTGTAATGGCCTGCGGCCGTGCAGTTCGCCGGATCGAACACCCCGGGTGACAACAGCAGACCCACGACACCCGGGCCCGGCGAGGGTGTTCCGTACACTGCTGTATCCAGCGTGTCCCAGACCCCCGGAATGCGCCAGTTGTCATAGCGGAAGGCATCCGATATCCGCAGTTTGTTGGTGATTGCGTATACGCCCGACCAATCCCCATTCACCGAAACGCGTTTCGCGTTTGCCGGGCCGCCGGTCGTGCTTCCGCGCTCTGCGGTGCGCGACGTATATCCGTTCACTGTCTCAAGGAAATCCGGGATTTTGTTGTTGCTTGAGCTGTAGCCAAACGAGCCGGACATCTCGAAGTTCTTGAAGTAGTTCGATTGGAAGCGGAGCCTCTCCGTAGGCATAAAATTTCGCGGACTGCCCACCTGACTATAAGACAAATACGCGTTGCAGGTTGGAGTCGCGGTGTTTGTCGTCCCGGCGACAATCGGAGTCGCGCAAGGGAGCGCCTCCGCGGTGGTTTGCGTGCTCCAAATGTTTCCCAAGTCGACGGGCGTTCCCGCCGGTGTGCCTTGCCCTGCCACGGCTCCTAGCACGTAGCCGAAATTGCCGGGATTGACCGCCGGGTTGTCCAGAATTTGGTTATCCTGCTTGAAGTAGCTCAGGAACTCGTCAAACGAAATCGTCGTGCGGGGCAGCATCCGGACATCGACGCCCATGCGATAGGCGTTGGTGGTGTAATTATAATTGGCATCGAATGCTGATATCGTTCCACTGTCTGTCGAGATCGAACCCGGGCCCAGGTTACGGACGCGCGAATACCCCACTCGGAATTGCACCTTGGAAGTCGGAAGCAGCGTCAGGTCGTAATCCTGCATCCGTCGCGTGAGATACAGGCTATCAACCGAAGTGGTCTGCGCCACGGCGGGCTTCGAACAGAACGCTGGAGCGCCCTGCGGGAAGGCAGCCGTAGGCGGTCCCACGTAGCATCCGGTCGTTAACGACCCTACCGGATTCAACGCGGCGGGGTTCAGCGGATTCGCGAAAAGGTTATAGTCCCAAAAATTCTTGTCGCGGCGAAACAACAGCCGGAAGTCATACCATTTGTTCTTTTCGATGCGCATGCGCGAGACGTTGTTCGGATCACCGCCATATCCGAAGTTGCTGAAGGTCAGAGTGTCAAAAAAAAGTCCATGGTGATCGAGCGACCTCATTTGCACGTCGTAATCGAACAGACGGAAACCGGATCCGAGGTTTTCGAAAGTATTGTAGGTGTCCATGTTTCCGTTGATGTTGCTGGATCGGTAGCCAAACTCAAGTGTCTGGTGGATGTTGTAGCCGCCCGAATTGATGCCCTTAGATCGTTCGGAGTCGTCTTGCGCGCAAGCGGCTGGCGGAAGAAAAAGCGCCACCGCGACTATCACGAAAACGAAAGGAATGGAGTGAACCCCCAGGCGGGCTTTCATGGCTTCTCTCCCTTTGCACTCGGAAACCTCGGTTTGGGTTTATCGATCTTTTCTGGTACGGGAATTGTTCTCATGGCGGCCCTTATTTGAAGAACGTCGCGTCGAAATTGGAGCCGTGAATTTGCGCATGACACAGTACGCATGACTGGAAAAAGCTTGCTTGGTTGTGGAACGACGGCGCTCCCGGCGCTCCGCTGAAGCTGGACGTCGTGTGGCACTGCAGGCAGAGCAAGTTGACGTTGCTCACCTTCAGCATGTGCGGATTTGGCCCTCCGTGCGTCAGATGGCACGTTGTGCACCCATCCGTCTTCACCGGCTGGTGCTCGAAAACAAACGGTCCCTGCTTGTCGGTGTGGCACTTGAAGCAAATTTCGCTTTGCGTCGAGGATGTCCGCACCTGATTGGGCTTCACCGTGCCATGCGGATTGTGACAGTCGGTGCACTGCACCAACCCTTCATTCACCCGGTGATGAAAGGGCATCTCAAACTGCGCCTTTTGCTGGAGATGGCAGGTGTAGCAAAGCTCGGGCTGCACCTTCACCAGCAAAAACTGTGCTTCCTTCGCGTGGTGCGGCGAGTGGCAGGAAATGCAGCTCACGTCATTCTTCGCGTGGATCGAATTGATCGCATTCATGTGCTCCGTGCTGCTCGCATGGCAGACCATGCAGCGCGAGTCGATTTCCTTGGCGGAGGCCTTTTCGAAGGTGAATATCTTCGTCTTATCCCCGCCGCCGTCCACGTGTGCTTTGCCCGGACCATGGCACCCTTCGCAGCCATGGAATCCCGGACCGTTCTTCGTGTCCATAGTGGTCACAAAGTGCGGCGAATTTTCGTAACGATCGTAGAACCCCTTGGCTGGCATGTCCGCGTGGCAGGTCTTGCAGGTCTCCGTGCCCACGTAAAGTGAGGGATCCGTGGGGGGCTTATAAGTTTCTTGATCCGCTTTGTTTCCCGCACTGTGTCGCTTGGGTTGCCCGCCAAAGGAAACCACGGCAACTACGAAAAAGAGCAGGAGACCGATCAGAAAAACTATCCTCGGCTTCTTCCGCTGAACTCCCATCTT
>JBARBE010000357.1:0-8616 GCA_049792735.1 Candidatus Acidiferrum sp. | reverse complement strand
CCTCGAGTGATCGAGGCGCCCGCCGGAGCCTTAAGTCTTGTCGCGCTATGCGTCAGAAATCGAGTCGGATGCCGACCTGAATTTGTCGCTGCGCAGTTATGGTGTTGCTCGAGGATGTTGTGCTTTGAAATAGGCTGGTCGAAGCGTTCCCAGTTATTGCGGGGTCTTGATAGACGAGACAGGGAGCCGCTGCGCTGCAAGCCACCGAATGAACGGTGCCTGACGACTGGATCGAGAACATCTGCCCGTTAACTCCTGTGACATTCACATGATTGAACAGATTGAATGCATCTGCGCTGAGAGTGAGCTTCCAGGATTCCCATATCTTGAACTCTCGCGCGATCCGCAGGTCCACGTTGACGGTGCTTGGCAGCTGAAACGAGTTCGGTCCAAGGAATGGCACGCGAGTTGTGCCGTCGTCGTCTAGCGAGTTGCCGGTTGCACCCTGCGGAGCAACATAGGTTACGCCAGCAATTGTTTGAGAGGGCGCGCTGCCCGATACGCTAGGAGTGAGAGGAATGCCGGAGGAAGCTACGATGAGCGGCGAAATCGTGAAGCCGTTGGCCAAATACCCCACCCAACGATTGTCGCCATGGTAGTAGCTCGGGCTCCAGATTGCCCCGAAGGAGAAGCGGTCGCGAATGTCGAAATTGGAGCGGCTGTACTCAGCTCCAAGATCGAAAGGGTTCAAGACGTTATTGGTAGCCGTAAAGGTCTGCGAGGCCTGGCCGAAATCATTGGCACGGGACCATGTAAACCCAGATTGGATTTGAAAGCTCCTGTAGAAGCGGCGATTCAAAGCAACCACCATCGCGTTGTAATTGGAATTCACCGAATACGAAATATCCGTGATTGCCTGGACTGTGTTATTCGGGCGTTTCGTGCCGGTTAGAGTGCTGGGCACGCCGAAGAAGGGAACGCTGAACTGTTTTCCGTCGAAAGGACCTCCGACGACCGTATAAGTAGTGGTGAGCGTGGGGGGAGCCAGGTTGGTGTCCACGAAACGCGGCAGGCGGCGGCCAAGACTGCCGATGTAAGAAACGGAAACGACGGTATTCTTAGCGATTTCGCGCTCCACTTCGAGATCGAATTCATGAACCATGGGAAGCCGGGCGTTCGGGCCAAACTGGACAATGTTCAGCCCCGGAGGCGCTGCACCGGGCGCAAGCACGTTGGGATACAGAGGTGACGTCGGAGATGGATTGATACTGGTGGTATTTTGGCCGGAAGGTAATCCGGTGTTGGCAATGGCGTTGAATATCGTCGAGTTGATGATCCGGCCATAATAGATTCCGTATCCGCCGCGCAGTATCGTCTTACCGTTGCCGAAGATATCCCACGCCGCGCCCACTCGTGGGCCGAAGTCCTTGCGGTCGCTCGGAAAGGAATCGGTGAGCGGAAACGCTGGATTGGGAATTTGAGGAGAGGGCATTAGCTCCGTTTCCCATCGCAGGCCAAGATTAAGGGTCAAGCGCGGGCGGATCCGCCAGTCGTCCTGGACAAAGAACGCAAGATCATTTGTATTGAAACTAAATCCGGGCGTGCCCAATCCCTGAGCGTAGCTAGTATAGCAAGGGACCTGAGCCCCGGCGGCGACGCAGAACGGAGCGTGGTTCGTGGCGTTGGCGACGTAATCGCTGATCCAGTCCACGCGAGTGCTGTAGGAATAGGCGCCAAATCCTTCAAATAAATTAACTTCGCTGTCATTCACATGATTGATGTCAAATCCAAACTTGATCAAATGCTTGCCATGGCTCCAGGCAAACGTATCAGCGACTTGGTTGCGCCTCTCCTCCGGGTATTGCGGCCGGTTCAGAAAGTTTGGCATGCCAAAAACCCAGCCTCCGACGCCGTTGATCGTAATTTGAGGCGAAAAACCCAGCGAGGACACAGGTTCACCGGCAATGGGATTCTGACCATTTTCAAATTCAAAGTCCCGGCCATATTGGTAACGGAGTTCGTTGGTCATGCTCGAACTGACCGTCGATATCAGACGGCCAATTCCCCAATCTTCCTTGACGTAATCATTGCCAAAGCTCTCGATTCCACGATTGACCACCGCATTTGTCTGAATTCCTTCCGGAGAATTCCACCGCAGCCGGTTGTAAGTGAACGAAGCGTGATGCTTGGGGGTAATATTCCAGTCGATTTTGGGGAGCAATATCAACTGGTCTCCCCTCCTGCCAACCGTGCCAGTCAAACTCGTCTGCAACGCCAAAGCGGCAGCCACCGCGGGGTCCGCGGGCGAAATGCCGCGAGTCGTAAGGGTTGCCATTTCCGAGGCGCTCAGTGGCGCAAATATGGCGCCAGGAGTTCCCGAGTTCGCCACTGCTGGGAATGGCCGCAGTTGCTGGTCCGCGCTGAAGAACCAGAATAGCTTGTCCTTAATGATCGCACCGCCGATGGATCCGCCAAACTGATGCCTTTTGTCTTCCGGCAAGAAAGGAACAAGAACACCGTTGACCAGGTGTTTTTGAAAGGGATTGATGGCGCCCCAATCGCTGCTGCGGTCGAACCAGAACGCTTCTCCATGAAGCTGATTCGTTCCGCTCTTTGTCACAGCGTTAACCACACCTCCCGCCGCCCGTCCATATTCCGCGGAGTAATTGGAAGTATTCACCTGGAACTCTTGGATGCTGGCTTCGCTGGTCGAATAGCTGATGCGCGTCCGGCCGCGTTCCTCACTGAAGAATGCTTGGTTATTGTCCGCACCGTCGACCGTGTTGTTATTCAGCAACCCGGAGATCCCTCTAAAGCTAACCAATCCAAATCCGCCGTCGGGCACCGCCCCGGGCGTGCTCAAGGCAAACCATGACCACCTCCGCCCGTTAATCGGCAGGTTTTCAATCGTCGTCTGGTTGATGTTCGTCGAAAAGTCAGCGCGGTCCGCGACGATTACTGGCGCCTCGGCGGTTGCCACAACTGTCTCCGACGCCGTCTTCACGGCTAGCCTCGCGTCAATCGTCGTGGTCCGGCCTACTTCAACCGTGACGCTGGTTGCCTTGAACGCCGCAAACCCGTTCGCGCTCACCTCGACCGAGTATGCTCCAGGCTGTAGATGGATGATCTGGTATCGGCCACTTTCGTCCGTTGTCCCAGTGGACTTGCCGCCCATGCCGAGATTTGTTGTGGTGATGCTCGCGTTCGGCACCACCCCGCCCGACGCGTCCGTCACCGTTCCCCCAATCGCTCCGTCCGTTGTGGATTGCGCCTTGCCTCGGGGCGCCGTCACGAGACACATCAGAAGCGCAAAAACCAGCCCCATAAAAACAACTCCTCCTCTGGTCCTCTTCATGGAAGATTCTCCTTAGGAAATCAGATTGTCCGCTACTCAACCCAGCAACGAGGGCACCAACTGACAGAAGCGATTGCCGTCACAGAGGGGACTTGCTTTGCTCCCGATGCTTTCTTCCTCAGTTCAATCTCGTTGCCGAAGCTAGAACATCACCCGACGGCATCATTGATGGTCCAAGTTTCTACCACATGAAGGCTGCATGAGCAATCCGTTACAATCGGAAAACTTGAGGAAAATTTGCATCCACTTAACCTGCTTTGCGGCATCATACAAATCGCGTTGGTCTCATTTTGCGAATCATTCGAGGGCCTCTAGTGTCCACCGTATTCCCGGTGCGGCACCTGATTGCGGCTTTGCAGGAAGTCCCTCGCAAGCGCGCTGCACTCTTCAAACGCAGCCTCTTCGCTGTGTGGGCTATGTTTGCCGTTCGCCACAAACATCATCGCGGCGCGCGGCAGAGCCGCTCTCACTCGTTCCATTTCCCCCGGCTCCGTTCTCGGATCGAGGCTTCCATGGAGGAATAGCGTCCGCACCGCTAACTCACTTAGGCGCCCATCATACAAATCTTCATCCGGTGTCTTCACCTGATCCGCAAGCCGAAACCAAACCGCGCAATTTCGCCGCAGCGCCGTCGGCCAGTGATCCTCGCCATGGTCTTCCGCGAGCAGTTTCTTTGTTTCTTCTCCGAGATCTTCCGGCCGCGCCGCAAATCGCTCAAAAAAAGACCGCGACCCCGGCTTTCTGCGAAGATAGTGGAACGCTTCCAGGATCAAGCATTCGCATCGTTCCGGTGCGGCCATCCCCATCATCGCCCCGATGACGGATCCATCGCTGTGGCCCCACACTGCGGCTTTCTCAATCCCAAGCGCGTCTAGAAATGCGACCGTCTCCGCCGCGGCCCTGCGGTGAAAATCCAGCGGCATTTCCTCTTCGACCCGGGAGGAATGTCCATACCCGGAACGGTCCGGGATCAGAATGCGGAACTCGTCTTTGAATGCCCGAACCTGCCTGTCGAACGGATAAACCCCATAACCCCAGCCGCCGTGTAGAAAAACCAGAGGCCTTCCACTTCCAAATTCTCGGTAGTGGATGGTGACAGGCCTCAAGTCTGGCGCATGTGGCGACTCCAGCAGCTCGACGGTGGGCACCTAGTTTTCTCTCTCAGAGAAAGGCCCACGGCCTTTTCGCAACTTGCGAGCTTCCGCAGCTAATCTCACGGACTGTACCTTACGACAGAGCATTGCGTTGCTCAAGCGCTCAACCTGCGTCATTACCAAATCAGATATGCACCCGGCCGCGAGACGGCCCTCTGAGCTCCCGCAGTCATTCAGCTAGCCACAAAAAAAAACTGGCAGCGGATGCTGCCAGCCTTTCGAACTTCGAACCTCAGAATCTAGTTCAATTACCGGTGCCCGCCGCCATGGCCGCCACCGCCGTGGGATCCACCGCCTCCGTGAGATCCACCACCGCCATGGAAGCCACCGCCTCCACCGCGGGCGAATCCACCGCTAGAGCCTCCACGGTACCCGCCCCCAACGGATCCGCGCGCGATGGCTCCGCCGCGTGCATATCCGCCTCGGCCCGCATAGCCAGCAGCTCCGCGCCCGGAATAAGCGTGCCCGGCATAACCGCCGCGACCGTTCGCGTAGCCGCCGCGTCCATAGCCGTAACCGCCACGTCCGTAGTAACCGCCATGTCCGTAGTAACCGCCGTGGCCCCAGTACCCTCCGTGGAAGCCATGGAACCACGGTCCGGCGCCAATAAAGACGCCGCCATAGAACCAACTAGGTCCGTAGTAGCCATAAGGCGCGCAGGCATACGGATAATAGGAATAGTAGCCGTACGCGCAGACAGGCGCCGCATAGCCGTAGCCACCATAGCCATAGGCTCCCGGGGCTACTCCGACTCCAATTCCAACCTGAACCTGCGCCTGGGACGGTGCGACTGCCACAAAACCGAGTAACGCCAACAGCGCAAAATACTTTAGATAACGCATGGTCTTTTCCTCGCTAGATCCGAACTGCCCAACCAAGAACCTCTCGGACCTAAGTGCTTCTGGTGCCTCGCATCCTCAGTAGCACCTACCTAGTTTAACTCCAAATCGGAACAAAAGTTGCGGTCACTTTGCAGGCGCCTGCCGGGGCCCTCCTCCGGCCGCGCTCCCTTATTTTCGCGCACATAAGCCTCAAATAGAGCCGAATTGGCAGAACTCATGGATGCACTCTTACCAACCCATTTTTTCATTGACTCCCACTTCATTTCGCATTAATATGAGTGTTAGGTAATATTGCGACCTGAATCGGAAACGCCAGCCCCTTGCTGGCGTTTTTTGTGTCCGCGGACTGCCCTAAACGGCGCGCGGGCCCTTCTTGCGAGTCTTACAAAGCCTGCCATGCCTAAGGCGATCTGGCTAAAACGTAAACTCTTTAGAATCAGAGTTTGCAGAAACGTCCGCAGACACTGATTCTCAGCCAGTTACAAAATGCCTAAACCTTTTAGATGCAACGTTTACGAAAAACTGGGGGGTGTCTGGTTCCCACGCTACCGATCTCTTCGCAAAGCCTCCAGTTCCTTAGGTGGCGTGGTCTTGCAGCGTCATTGCTTTTCTAAAGGCTGGATCGTCGCATTCACCAAGAATTGGCTGTCCAAGTCCGTCTTGTCGCCCGGGCCTTTGCCCTGCACGGGAAACAATCGTGCCGAAAGCGGCTTGTGCCACTTCACTGCCAGGCTGGCCATATCCCCAATGATGAGCGAAAGCTGCTCCGCGCTGATATCTCCAGGCAGCGGCACCGTGTCGAGGCCGGTTCCGCATACGGCGCTATAGCTCAGCAGCGAATCGATCGATATACGTCCCTCGCTCCACCGTTGCGCCAGCCGCGAATCTTCGAGGATCGGCAGCATCAGCCCCGAGTAGCCGGTCTGCTTCACCCGGATGTCTTTCAACGCAGAGGTAATCGTCGCCGCCGCCGTAAGCGTTCCGCTCGAACCCAGCGGCAGCGTCGTCAGATTCTCGATCGCCGCGCCGATCGAATCGTCCTTCAGCGGAGCGGGCGACAGATCGATTCCCATATAGGTCCAACCGGTGTCCTGGTCAATGCGCCCCGCTTGCGCTTGCGCGTCAAAGGCCACTTGGCCCAGCTTATCGATCAATCGCTGCCGCGCTGTCGCCAGGTCTGGCGCATCTTTGAACGCCGCCGCCACGATTCCGGCGGACTCGAACGCAATCGCGAATTGATGGCCAAAACCGGTGTGGTAAGCCGCCGGGAAAAACGGCGTCAGCGGCGGCACCATGGCAATAGCCGCAAACCGAAAATTGCCCTGGCTGTGCTCGGTCGCTTCGAGCCGCTTCATCACGCGCGCCGCCGCTCCAACCGCTGGCCAGCGTACCCCGTCCGGCCCGCCAACTACCAGGCTGCCGTTCAAAGTTTTTGTGTTGAGCAGGATGTCCGCAAGCAAATCGGCCTGCGCCGGGCTATCCGTCTCATTCAGCATCGCCGGCCCGATGGATGCCGCAAATCCGTCTCGCTGGGCGAGCGCGTCGTAGTCCTTGAAAAAGGTAATAATCTGGTCCGTCGACATTCCTTGCGTGTATTCGGGAAACGGCTGCGTGGCGATGCGGATCGTCTGCACTTCAAACCCCCGCGATTCAAACACCGTGCGCGCGTACTTCAGCATTTTCACCGCGTCCGCAATTTGCAATTGATACTGCGACCGATCCAGATTGACGAACGCCGTGATCGCGCGAATCTTCTGCTTCTGCTCCGGCGCAGCCTTCCTCTGTTGCGCCCGGGCCATCCCGCACATCGAGAGCGCAAGCGCCAGCAAGCACGCGATGCCGCGAAGGAATGAACAGCGGGCTGCAAAGCTGGAAGCAAGCATGAAGTTCTCTCCCGTGGGGGCACGGCACGCCGTGCCCTCTCTGGCTACAGCATACAAGATTCAGCGGCCATGAGGATTGGTTGGCTGGAGTGGGACAGACTTCAGTCTGTCGTCCTTTTGCTATAGCGCAAGTACGAGACAAGCTTCAGTCTGTCGCCCTTTTGCAATCTCACAAACACGAGAAAGACTTCAGTCCATCGCCCTTTTCGAGAATTTAGCAGGCCTGAGCTTCGCCAAGCTCCTGCTTGTTTTTTTCCTTTCAGACGAACGCGGCAATTCCCGTAATTTTCTCTCCGATGATCAATTTATGGATGTCGTTCGTCCCCTCATACGTATAAACGCTCTCGAGATTGTTCATGTGCCGCATAATGCAGTAATCGTCCACGATCCCGTTCGCGCCTAGGATATCCCGCGCCTTCCGCGCCGTCTCCAGCGCGATAGCCACATTGTTCATCTTCAACATCGAAATGTGCGAGAAATCCACTTTGCCTTTGTCCTTCAAGCGCCCCACGTGCAGCGCCAGCAATTGTCCCTTCACGATCTCCGTGATCATCCACGCCAGCTTTTCCTGCACCAACTGGTGCGAAGCAATCGGCTTGTTCGCAAATTGTTTTCTCGTTTTCGCATACTGCAGCGCTGTATCGTAGCAAGCCATCGCCGCCCCCAGCGCTCCCCATCCGATCCCGTAGCGCGCCTGATTCAAGCACCCCAGCGGCCCTTTCAAACCCACAACATTCGGCAACAAATTTTCTTCCGGTATTTCACAGTCACTGAACGCCAATCCCGAAGTCACCGACGCCCGCAACGACCATTTTCCATGCACATCCCAAGCCTTGAATCCCGGCGTCCCCTTCTCCACTAAAAACCCGCGAATTTTTTCGTCCTCGCATTTCGCCCACACCACCGCGACGTCCGCGATCGATCCGCTGGTAATCCACATTTTCTCGCCGTTCAAAACATACTTGCTTCCCTTCTTCACCGCGCGCGTCAGCATCCCCCCGGGATTCGAGCCAAACTGCGGCTCCGTCAACCCAAAGCACCCAATCGCCGTGCCTTGCTGCAGCAGCGGCAGCCATTTCTCCTTCTGCGCGTCGCTGCCGTACGCATAAATCGGATACATCACCAGCGCGCTTTGCACCGAAACAAAGCTGCGCAACCCAGAATCGCCGCGCTCCAGCTCCTGCGTCACGAGCCCGTAAGCCACGTTCGACATTCCCGCGCAGCCATACCTCTGCAAGTTGGCGCCGAAAAATCCCAGCTCTCCAAGCTGCGGCACCAGGTGTTTCGGAAATGTTCCCTCGCGGCTGTGCTTTTCGATGATCGGAATAATCTCGTTGTCGACGAATCGCCGCGCCGTCTGCCGGACCAGCTTCTCTTCGTCGTTCAACTGCGAGTCAAAATCGATGAAATCCACGCCGCCAAATCCCGCCATTCCTTCCTCT
>JBARBE010000356.1:0-4241 GCA_049792735.1 Candidatus Acidiferrum sp. | reverse complement strand
ACCATCGGTCTTGCGCCACCAGGCCGCGGGCCAGGGCCGCCATGTGATCGTGCTCGGTGTCCTTCGGCACCCTTTCGAGCCCTACAAGAATATTTTCGAATCCCGCATAATCGCCGCGAGTCACCGCAACGCGTCCAAGCGTCTCCAGGAAAGCCGCAAGTAGCGCCGCGGTTTCCGGAATGGTTTCCTTCTCCAGGGCTTTCATCGTCCCGCGGCTCAAATCCTCCGGCAATTGATTGGGCCAGAGCGATTCGACGATGGGCGTCATTTCATTTAGCCCCGCCGCAACCGCTCGCCGCGCGGAAGCATTCTCGTTTTCAACGCGCCGCGAATAGTTCAACAGGATGTTTCGTGCTTCGCGCCGCGGAGCATCCGCTCCTGTCTCGGCGAGCTGACCGAGCGTTCGCTTTAGCGCCACGATCGGCACGCACCACACATCCGGCCCGCGCAGTACGGCCGATTTCTCTCGCGCAGGCAGTTCCAGCCAGAATTTCTCGACGATCTGTTCCCGGTGCGTGTCGTTCGCCCACGCCGTCGCCAGCAACGATAAGTGCTGCGAGGAATGCGGGCCGGTATATCCGCCCGAAGAGACCAGCACATCGCTCAAGCGATGAAACGTTGGGCGCACAGAGACGGGCCGAAGCGTCCCGGCGGAAAACTCCGCGCTTAGGAATTCCAAGATCAAACTTTCAGAAAGGCGCAACAGATAGGGCTGCGGATGTTCGCCCTCGCGCGGAGCATATTGCGAAATGGAGCCGAGCAGCATGCGCACCGTTTCCCGGCTGGCATCTTCCATCGCACCGTGAATCGCACGCGCCGCTTCTTCCGGCGAAAGCCCGCGCGCCGCTTCGAGCGGCGGTGTCAGCCGGGCGATCAAGCGCAGCGCCCCTGCCAGATCATCCATCTCCGGCGGGAGAATAGGAACCTCATTGACCTCGCGCGGCGAATTTCCGCCGTACGCCACCAGCGCGCCCATCAGGCTCGCCAGCACCGTATCGACCCTGCGTTCCGTTTGCGTGTTGATCGAAATCCCTTCCACGCGATTCTCCAAAAACCGCGCAGCCCACCAGCCGCTGCCCCCGCGCTTTATAGATTCCTCCGATCTCAACAATGATGCTTTGAAGAGTTGCGCGAGAGTGTCCAGTTCGCCTACATGAAATTGCCGCGCAATTCCGATCGATTGAATCCCCGCGCGCTGCAAATCCAGCGCCAGCGATTGCATTTCCCCACGCAGGTCGGGAAGATGCGCGTCGCTAAGCTTGGGCACGACCAGCCCGCCGCGCTCGATGTGAATTTCGATGCCGTTCAGCGCGCCTGCGAAATCGTGCAAAGTCTCATAAGCAGTGTCCAGGCTTTGCAGCCGTCGCGGGTGATTCCGCTCGTAGATCCGTTCTGATCGAATCAGGAGATGCAGGCATCGCAGTGCGTGGATGACGCCGGCCGTTCGCGCATCTGGTGGGGGAGTAGTCGTTTCGTGCGAGCCATGGGGGGCCGCTCGCGCCGCGTTCTTTGGTGCAGACTCGGCGTGCGGACGCGCTTCAGCGTCGTAGCGCTGCTCCTCGACCGGCATGATGGCCCGTTGTACCAAATCGTTCCCCCGCTTGCTTCTTTCTGGCGTATTTAGCTGGTTGGCTAAATAGAGACCCTCGCCTTTCGCAGCACTCCGTCAGGGGTGGCGTGAGGGCAGGGTACCCTTAGCCATACAGCAAGCACGCTGCCTGCCCCGCCGCTCCAGGAATAAGTGCTTTGTTATTAAAGGTTTGATTCTGAGGTCCTAGAACTACGCGACGACTCTTGTTACAAAAGGTTACCTTCTAAGTAGGAGCAAAGCGGCCCTATCGGTGTCGCTCGGTTGTTATAGAGGCCGAGGTCGGGGTCGAACTGTTGAAACCTGGGGGGAAACCCGGGAACAGACGGGAAGTTCCCCGTTTTTGTGTGTGGATATTGAAATCAAGTAAACGTCCCGTCTGCCCCCGAATTTCCCCAGCGCGAATAAGCGGCAACTTACTTCCTGACTTGTCAATCGACTGCCTCCTCTATCAGGCTCGGGCCAACCGGTTAAAGGCTTGTTACCTGCCCTGTCATCGTGCGGGATTTGAGGTAATTACGACTTCCTTAGGCAAGTTGTATCTCACAATTTCGCGTCGAAAGGTGTCGGAACTACCAGTCAGTCGAAACCTGTATGTGACATTTAATTCCGCATTTACGGTTCCCGGCTCGAAGCGCCAGCTACGGGCGTCATCTAAGGCGGCGTTCTTCAATAATTGCGAGATCGATGGCTCTCCCACAAGCTCCGCTCTCGTAACAAGACCATTGCTTGCCACAGTAACACGCAGAAC
The DNA here is from genome assembly GCA_049792735.1 of Candidatus Acidiferrum sp. Taxonomy (GTDB): domain Bacteria; phylum Acidobacteriota; class Terriglobia; order Acidiferrales; family UBA7541; genus Acidiferrum. The sequence continues at coordinate 1,902 of JBARBE010000356.1, read as the reverse complement.
GAGATCGCCGATTTCGTCATTCCGCCAGGCTTCTTCCGGATATCGAAGATGCTTTGCAATGATCATGAGGCATCGGCCCTGGCTAATTTGCACTGCACAATCATCCGTTTGATCTGTTTGGATTTGCAGCCTTGTATGAGTGCTGTCATTCCAAAGGTCCGGCTCCAGTGTCAGATAGTCCTCACCCGTCCCTTTTTTCATGATGTAGGACGCGTGCTCGTGTTGGTACACCTCATAATCCCTCTCCCGTGCTTCAATAAGGAGGGCGGGTCTTTGAGTCGCAGCATACTGGTCATCAAAGATCGAAATCAGAATCTGATTGTATCGCTGCGAATAGCGTTTCTGAAGTTCCTTTGCTAGAGATATCAGGTCTTCCCTGGTGAATCGCTCGGGAGCAATGCTGACGTTTTGAACGATCCTTGAACCGTCTCTAGAGACGACTGCCCCAACGCGGTAATTGATTTTTTCTTGGGGGGTGTCTGCACAAACAGCCGAACAAATACTAATTAGCAGAATCTGAGCCACCATGATCGGTTTTGCGCTCCGCATAAAGGTGTCAATCCTTTCCTGCGCATTCGTGATCTACAAGCGCTCGGAAACCTGGGGACAGACGGGAAGTTCCCCGTTTTTGAGTGCGGAAATTGAAATCAGGTAAACGTCCCCTCTGCGCCCGAATTTCGTCCCCGAATTTCCCCAGTTGACAACTCTTCTAGAAAGTATAAGATTATATTGCATAATTTTGTGAGATTTCACTGCGGCAGACTCCCTGCCGCTTTTCCATTTTAGCTCAACAATTTCGTGTGACGGGCTCCCCTTCAGATTTCCTCCTGTCGCTCGCAAGGCGGGAGGGGGTAAGGTTCGGCGGAATTATGTTCACTAATAAATCCTTTAAAATGAGCGGTTACAGGAAGTACCCCTAACTGCACATTTTAATAGACTTACACAAAATATAAGTTCTTTAGAATGTGTGTTTACAAGAAATCGGGGGGTTACCCCCTGACAGCCACGCAGAAAGCTTCGCCCAATTGGGTGAACGTCTTATCTCGGTCTTAGGGTTTCCTCAATGGTGACAGTTCCGCCCTCGCTGGCCTGTACGGTACGCTTCACTTGCTGGTAACCAGGGAGCCTAACGACCAATGTGTGCAGACCGGCAGGCATCTGAACTCGCGCCGGAGTCGTTTGCCCGGTTGTAGTCCCGTCCAGGAAGACCTCAGCGCCCTTGGGAGTCGTATCGACTTGAGCCCAGGCGACTCTGGAATTAAGTTCAACAGAAAGTTGGGTCTGAATGTTGTCCTTCACTTGTACTTTTCCGGCGTAAGCTTCGTATCCCGGCGAACGCACCACCAGGTTGTAATTGCCGGGGGCAAGAGGCAGTGTCAGGGGCGTTTGGCCGGATTGCTTTGCTCCATTGATGAATACGTCGGCGCCGGCCGGGCGGCTGGTTAGGTACAATCCCTGCGAAAGCGACTCCAGGGAGGCTTTCTGATCGATGACGCTCCCCGCCTTGACTTGCAAAGCCGTTTGCATCGACTGGTAGCCGGACTTTTCGACTTCCAGGCTGTATTGCGCAGGATCGAGATCATTGAAGCTGCACGGCGTCTGACACTGGCTGACAACGCGTCCGGAGGAGCCTCGCAGGATGGCAGTCGCGCCGATCAAATCCGTGACGACGTGAATCGCCCCTTGGCCTGGCGAAGGAACTGGGTGCGCTCCATCCGCACTACTCGATTTTCCTGTTTCCGGCACGTCCACGTACTCTAAATTGTCTATAAGACGGATGCTCGTGGGGGCGTTGCGAAGGAATTTCAGCAGGTCGACATGTTCCGAGGGCCTAATTTTGCCTGTCAGCACGAGCGTATTTCCAATAGCCTGCACTTTGGCCCGGCCCGTCAATCCCTTTTC
>JBARBE010000355.1:0-7731 GCA_049792735.1 Candidatus Acidiferrum sp. | reverse complement strand
CTTTTCAACCATGTGAACGTCACCGGCGTCAACACGCAGATGTTTTCGATCTCAGGAACCAAGCTGAATTATGTGAGCACCTTCGACACCGCAACATCTTCGAGCAACACGCTGACTGCGCAGAGGCAAATCCAGGTCGGCATCCGCCTGGATTTCTGACGCACCGCGATACCAAACCCTAGTATTTCAACGGGCGCCTTGCATGACCGGGGCGCCCGTTTTGATTTCCGGGAAGACTCCAGCAGGAAAGCCTATGCGTCCCTGCACGCTAGGCGTGGGGGTGAGACTTGTCGTAGATGTCCATGAGCTGGCGGATGGAGGCGTGAGTATATTTTTGCGTGGTGGAGAGGGATTGGTGGCCGAGGAGTTCTTGGATGGCGCGGAGGTCGGCGCCGTCGGCCAGGAGATGGGTGGCGAAAGCGTGGCGCAGGGAGTGGGGATGCAGGTCCCAGTTCACGTTGACGAGGCGGACGTATTTTTTGACGATGCGGCCGACGGAGCGCTGTGTGAGGCGACGGCCAGCGTAATTTAGAAAAACGGCTTCGGTGTGGGGGGCATCGCGGCGGCGGCCGCGGGTGGCGGAGGTTTGCAGGAGCAATTGGTCGCGAAGAGGCCAGTATTTATCGAGTGCGGCTTGGGCTTTCGAGCCGTAGGGGACGATGCGTTCCTTGTCGCCTTTGCCGCGCACGCGGAGCATGCGCTCTTTTTGTTCGATGTCGGATAAGTTGAGGCCGGTGAGCTCGCTGACGCGGAGGCCGGCGGCGTAAAGCAATTCGAGCAAGGCGCGGTCGCGGCGAAGGAGCAGGCTTTGATCTTCGAGTTTGGCAAGGCGAGCGGGAGAAGTTTTTGACTTGAGTTGCCGAACTGGCGTGGGAGCCGAACCGCCGCTGCCTGAAGCCGGGCCCATTTCCGCGAGCTGATTCAAAAAGCCGTTCATCTCTTCAGCCGTGAGCACAGAGGGGATGCGCTTGGGCAATTTGGGAGTCGGAACGAGACGCGCGGGATTTTCCTGCAAGTGGCCTTCGCGGACGCAGTATTTGAAGAAGGAACGGAGGGCGGCCAGTTTGCGTGCGATGGAGGACTTCTGCAATCCGTGGTCGTGCAAATGACCGACGAATTCGCGGATGGTCGTGTGTGTGATGCTGCTTAGGGCGGGCGGCTCGAGACCCGGCGGAGAGAGATAGGTTACGAACTGGCCGAGATCTTTGCCGTAGTTCGCAATCGTGTGTGGAGAGGAGTTCTTCACCGCGCTGAGATATTCAAGATATTTGGCGATGGCTGTTTTCATATTGCGCGGGGACTCCGCGAAGATTCCACTATCGATTATAGGACACCATCCAGCGGCAAGTGTGTCCTATCGGTGCATCTGCTATCAACAGGGCGCGGCTCTGAACGCGGACGTCAGGAGAACTAGATTTTTGCGCCGACGGGCGCGGCTTCTTCTGGCTGAATTTGCGCTTGCGGCTCCGCTTCGGGAGCGAGCTTTTCCCAGTCGCAGCCTTCCTTTAAGCAGGTGTGGACTGTGCCAATCTTGGTTTTCTTTTCGACGATGAATGGCGCGCCGCACTTGGGGCACGGCTCGGCGATGGGCATGAACGGCGTGGTGAAATCGCAATCGGGATAGCGCGAGCAGCCGTAGAAAATGCGCGGACGGCCGCGGCCGCCTTTTCCGGCGCTGCCGCGCCGGACGAATTCGCCTTCGTGGCACTTGGGGCATTTGATACCCAGTGTGATGGGGCGAGTGTACTTGCACTTGGGGTAGCCGGAGCAGCCGATGAATTCGCCGAAGCGGCCGTGTTTCTTGATCAACCCGTTGCCGCAGAGAGCGCACTTTTCGTCGAGCGGCTCGTCCGGTAGCATCGATTTGCGCGTGCCCTCGACGAGGCGGCGAGTGGTCTGGCAATCCGGATATGCGGAGCAGGCCAGGAACGGTCCGAACCTGCCGGCCTTGATGACCATTTCTTTGCCGCAATTGTGGCAGTACTCGACTTTTGCTTCGCCGGGAGCGGCGTCGGGCACGGCAGGCGACAAATCCTGAATGAAGTCGCAGTCAGGATAGCGAGAGCAGCCCAAAAAGAAACCCAGGCGGCTGATGCGCTCGAGCAGTTCGCCCTCGCCGCACTTTTCGCATTTCTTGCCAGTGGGAATACCCGCTTTGTAGGAGAGCATTTCGTCGTCGGCTTTATCCAGATCGACGACAAACTTCTCCCAGAATTCTTTCACGGCATCGCGCCAGGGGAGTTTGCCTTCTTCAATTTCGTCGAGCTCTTCTTCGAGGCGGGCGGTGAAGGTCACATCAAAAATATCTTCAAAGCTCTTGATGAGAAGCGTGCTCACGCGTTCGCCCAGCATGGTGGGCGTAAAACGACCCTGTTCTTTTGTGACGTATTCGCGCTCGACGATGACGGAAATGATGGAGGCATAGGTAGAGGGCCGGCCGATGCCTTTTTCTTCGAGTTCCTTGACGAGGGTGGCGTCGTTGTAGCGGGGCGGAGGCTGCGTAAAGTGCTGGTCGGGACGGATCTTGTCCAGCTTTAACGGCTGGCCTTCGGTTACGCGGGGCAGCGCGTTGCCCTCGCCTTCGTCGGTCTTTTCGTCGTCGGCCGTATCGACAGCCGCGGACTGATAGACGGCCAAATAGCCGGCGAATTTCTGCACCATGCCCGTCGCGCGGAACGTATAGTCCGCCGCCGAGATGTCGATCGTCGTTTGATCGAAGACGGCTGGCATCATTTGCGAAGCGACGAATCTCTGCCAGATCAATTGATAGAGCTTGAATTGGTCTTCTTTCAGATATTTGCGGACGTCCTCGGGCGTCCGCGTCACGTCCGTCGGACGGACTGCTTCGTGCGCCTCTTGTGCGTCTTTCTTGGACTTATAGAAGTTTGGTTTTTCGGGCAAATAGGCGGAGCCGAATTTTTCGGGAATGAGTTCCCGGACTTGCGCGAGCGCATCTTGCGAAACGTTTACCGAGTCCGTGCGCATGTAGGTAATTAGCGCAACGGAGCCTTCGTCGCCCAATTCGACGCCTTCATAGAGGCCCTGGGCTACGCGCATCGTATTCTTAGCCGAGTAGCGGAGGCGGTTGTAGGAGGCTTGCTGCAGCTTTGAAGTCGTGAAAGGCGGAGGCGGATTTCGCTTTTTTTCTCTTTGCGTGACGCTGGCTACTTGCCACTTCGCTTTGCTGACCGCGGCAACAATCTTATCGGCCGTTTCCTGGTTGGGGACTTCTATGTCCTCGCCTTTGTGCTTGAAAAGTTTGGCTTCGAAGAGAGGCGGCTGGCCGGCGTCGAGCAGGGCGTGGATGGTCCAATATTCTTGCGGAACGAAAGCGCGGATTTCCTGTTCGCGCTCGACGATCAGGCGGAGAGCAACGGTTTGGACGCGCCCGGCGGAAAGGCCGCGGCGGACTTTATCCCAGAGCAGGGGAGAGATTTTGTAGCCTACGATGCGGTCGAGGACGCGGCGAGCTTGTTGCGCGTCCACGAGGTTGGCGTCCACTTTGCGCGGATGCTCAAAAGCGGCGCGAATTGCTTTCGGGGTGATTTCGTTGAAGGTGACGCGGAAGATCTTTTTGGGATCGATCGCGACAACTTCTTTTGGGGGAGTTTCTCTTGGTGCTTCTGGTGCTGGAGTTTCCGGCTTTGCGAACTTCTTCTTGAAACGAGAAACCGTGGGCTCTTGCTCTTCAAACTTTGAAGGCTTCGACAGGACCATCGCAAGGTGAGCGGAGATCGCTTCGCCTTCGCGGTCGGGGTCCCCAGCGAGGTAGACGGCGTCGGCGGTGCTGGCCGCTTTCCTTAAGTCGTTAATTACTTTCCCTTTGCCGCTGATGATCTGCAGGGTGGGCTCAAAGATATCTTCGTCAGTGAGCTTTATGATTTTTCCAGCCGGCTTCTCTTTTGCTCTGGCGGCCTTCTTGCTTCCTTTTTTTGCTTTTGACTTTTTCTTCTTTTTTCCGTTGCCTTCTTCTTCGCCGGGCAGACGAATGCCGATCGTTTTCTTGGGCAGGTCCATCACGTGGCCAATGGAGGCCTTGACGAGGAAATTCCGCCCCAAATACTTATTAATAGTCTTCGCCTTTGCAGGCGACTCAACGATCACAAGCGAACGGGCCATCTTGTCTTTGTAACCCCGTAATGTTCTGCTGGAAGGGCTGACAGCGCGGCGTGTGTCCTTCTCGCTAACTTACACGTAGATGCCGCCAGCAGCCTCTGGGATACCTTCAGACTTTAGATGCGGGAGCAGGGGCGGGAGATTCGCGCCGTATCTGCCGTTAAAACAGCACCTTACTGAATTGCTTCCCTGGCGTTTGCCGCACGATGCCTTTCATTTCCAGATCAAAAAGCGTAGCGAGAACCTCGGAAGAGTTCAAGCCTGAACGTTCGACGATGTCGTCAATGTGCCTGGAATCGTCGGCGCTGAGGAGTTCGTAGATCTTTTTCTCGGAGGGATTTAGTGAGGCGGAGAGGAGCAGATTCCTTTGTTCGGCTTCGGGCTTTTCGGCTTTCACGAGAGCGGCACGCACGGGAGTGGGCAGCTCTTCGATTACGTCGTCCGCGTTGGTGACGAGTTTTGCGCCTTGTTTGATCAGTTGGTTCGGGGCGAAACTGACGGGCTGCGTGACGTTTCCTGGGACGCCGAAGACCTCGCGGCCAAATTCCATGGCTAAGCGCGCGGTGATCAGCGAGCCGCTGTATTGTGCGCCCTCGACAATGATGACACCGAGCGGCATTCCTGCCACGATGCGATTGCGAATCGGGAAATTTTCTGGGGCGGGATGCGTGTGCAACGGAAATTCGCTGATGATGGCGCCGCGCTCCAAAACCTTTTCGTAGAGTTTCTTGTTTTCTTTCGGATAGCAGACGTCAATGCCCGTCCCGAGGACGCCGATGGCTCTGCCGCTGACTGCCATCGCGCCTTGATGGCCAATGGCATCGATGCCGCGGGCCATGCCGCTCACAATCACAAGGCCTCGCGCGGCGAGGTCGCGCCCAAGGCGTTCCGCCATTTGCGTGCCGTAGAGAGTTGGCCTGCGAGTGCCGACGATGCTGAGAGACGGAAGATTCAAGACTTCCGCGTCACCGCGAACGTAGAGCAAAACCGGTGGATCGTAGATTTGCAGCAGCGTTTGCGGGTACTCGGGCTCGGTCCAGTTGAGCAGGCGGCAGCGGTCGATGTTGCCGGCGGCTTTCAATTCTTTTTCCGCGCGCTTGAAGGCTTCTTTTTTATAGACGGATTGCGCGACCGGTGCAGGGAGTCGACAGCCTTCGAGGTCGGAGAGCGGCGCGCGAAAAACCGCGTCTGGGGAACCGAATCGCTTTAGGAGGCGCGCAGACAGACGGGAAGCGAGGCCGGGCGTGAGCGCCAGCGCGAGCCAGGAGAGGGATGTATCTAGCTCCATCGCGGGATGAGCGTAAGCGCAAGATAACCGTAATGTTAAGTACAGTAAATTATAAATCGAAAAAGGGCAGCCTGATGGCTCGACGGTGAGGACCAGCTGGGCCTGCCACGGGCGCGCCTTTACGGCGCTCAAACACAGCATGGGACAGACGGTGCGATTCGGAGTTTGCGAACACCCATAAATGACTTAAAATGGATGGAAGTAACCGCCGTGGGCGTGTAGCTCAGCTGGGAGAGCACCTGCTTTGCAAGCAGGGGGTCGCAGGTTCGAACCCTGTCACGTCCACCAACCATCTGCCAGCAAATCAACCTGTTGCTAATTTGGCCTTTGGGCGACTTCTCCAATTTGGGTCCATTTGGGTCCAATAAGAAGTTTCTCCACTCCTTCCACCGCTCGGCGTTGCTCCGCAGGGATCGCGTGCAGATAGATTTGCCGTGTGACCTCAGACGAAGCGTGGCCTAATAAAGCCTGTATTGTTCCCAGCGGGACTCCTACAGCATCCAACAACGTCGCGTGGCAGTGACGCAGGGAATGCCAGGTAATCTTGGGCAAACCGAGCTCTTCGCACGCGGGCTGCAAGTGACGATGCAAGAGATTCCGTCTGCACAAGGGCTGACCCGAACAGGTTGAAAATACCAAGCTGTCAGGATCGCCTGCCTTACTGCGCAGAGCGGAAAGGATGGAAATGGATTCGGACCCAATTGGAATGGACCGGACACTGCGTCTTGTCTTCGGAGTATCGAAGTGTCCATCGTAAACGGTTTCCGTAATGCGGAGCGTCCTCGCATCTAAATCGATGCTCTTCCGGCGAAGCGCGAGAAGCTCACCAATCCGAAGTCCCGTCAGAACCAGCAACGTGGCCACGGATTTGGATGGCTCTGGAAGAGCAATGAGTAGCTGTTTGATTTGCTCCGGAGTCAGGATGGACCGTTCCGAATTGTGTTCCCGTCTTGGGAGTCGTGTCTTGCGTACTGGGTTGTCGGAGATGTAGTCCCATTCCTCCGCCGTGCCCAGCACTTTGCTTAGCGCGCATCTAATGTGGTGCACGGTCTCCCAGGCAAACCCGTCACGAAGCTTTGCTGCTAGAAAAGTTTGGATCGCTTCGCGCGAAATGTCGGGGAGCCGCCGTTCACCGAAAATCGGAATCAAATGAACGCCAAGCATGTATTTGTAATGCCTTTGTGTTGCGTACTTGAGTGTCGGGAGCACAACGGGTTCCCAGTCCATCTGCACGAAATCTTTCAACGTGCGCATGGCCTGTGGCCGCTGACTTCCGCTGTTCAATGAACGAAGCCGCTCTGAGAGAGCACGCATAGCGAGACGGCGCGTGGCGAACTCTGCGACGGTACCGATTACAATTGACCGGCGCATCCTTCCCATTGTTCCGTCAGCGTTGATGACATCCTCCCACCAGCGGGCAACCCAAACTTTCTCGCGTTTGCCGCGCTTAAATAGCGAGCCTCGTTGAAAACGCCTGCGAACCATCGTTCCTCCTTCGATGGCCCGCTTGGCTTGTTCTGTGTCAGCTATGAGTGTAGCTTTGCTGTCAAGCAGCATGCTCGCCTCCGCGCTGACGTTTGACCCATGCCAGTATTTCGTCCTCGCTGAAACGCCAATATTTTCCAAGCCGGTAGCCCGGCAATCGTTCCCTAGACCGTTTGCGCATTCGTCCATAGACCCAGGACACGGGCACCTGTAGCAAAGCTGCTACTTCGTGAATAGTCAGGAAGTGGCTTTCCTCTCTTTTTTCTCCCCCTGTGGCCGCGTGTCGTGGCGCGGCATGCAATGGGTTCTCGAAGTCCTCCGCGGGTGCGCCGTTCTGGGGAGAAGACGTCCACGTCTGCGGGTCTTCTTCTTCAACGCAAATCGCATTTGAATAGGTATCTGTTGCAAGGCGCGAGGCATGCTGTCGGGAAGACGCTGTATTCTCGTGCGCGCCGGGTTGGTTTGAACGGGGCTTCATGTGCGTTATGCGGTCTTGGTGTGGACTCCTCCTTCGGTTTGCTGGTAGTTGTCACTGCTGGCTTGTTGTTCCAGCCAGCGTTTGAACTCGTCATCCTTCCGAAACAGGAGTTTGAGTGCTTCACTCACGACGTAGGAAGCGTTGGCGTCGATGAATTCGGCGTATTTGTCTAGGTTGTTTCTGACGCCCTCCTCCAAGCGAACTTGAAGGGTCGTAGTCTTCGGTTGTTTCGATGGTGCTTTCAGTAGTGCCATGTCCTTTCCTCCTTCTTGCTTTCGAGATGTAGTGCAGCCTGCATTACAACTTGTTTGCCGCATCCCTGCGCGGCAAACCTAGCGCACGCGATCAGCGTGTCGGGCGGGAG
>JBARBE010000354.1:0-5000 GCA_049792735.1 Candidatus Acidiferrum sp. | reverse complement strand
GGCCGCGACGCCGCGCTCCTCGAACGTTCCGTCTTTTCTATTCATGTACAGTTTGTTCGGCTGCGTGTCATTGGCAATGAGGATGTCGGGCCAGCCGTCGCCGTTGAAATCGAGAATCGCGATGCCGAGGCTTTTCGACGTTGGATCGGCCATCCCGGCTTCTTGCGTTGCGTCCTCAAACTTGCCAGCGCCCAGGTTGTGCCACAGGCGCACTGATGTGCCCTTGTACGATTCCGGCGTGCAATAGGACTTATGCGCGCCATCGAGCGTGCAGTAGAGATCGCCCGCTTCAGTCCACTGCACATAATTCGCGACGACCAGATCAAGTTTGCCGTCGCGGTCGTAGTCCACCCACGCGGCGCTGGTGGAGAATTCGTTCGGCCCCCACAGGCCGGCAGCCTTCGTGACATCGGTGAACGTGCCGTTGCCGTTGTTGTGAAAGAGATGACTCTGGCCGAGCGCAGTTACGAAGATGTCGTCGAAGCCGTCGTTGTCATAGTCGCCGACGGCCACACCGAATCCGAACATCGGTATAGCGAGTCCAGCCTTGCGCGTCACGTCGGTGAACGTGCCGTCGTGATTGTTGTGATAGAGCTTCGGCGTCGAGCGTTTGTTTCCGTGGCCGGGCCAATCCATGCCATTCACTAGAAAAATGTCCGGCCAGCCGTCGTTGTCGTAATCGATGAACGCCACGCCCGGTCCGAGCGTCTCGGGGAGCCATTTTTTCCCGAACGCGCCGTTGGTATGAACAAAATGGATGCCGGCTTGCTGCGTGACGTCGCGAAACGTGATGCCCGATGATACAGCCGCTGACGCGGCAGGAGCCGGGGCACCGGCTCCGGTGAATGATGCGAAAAATAATGCAATCGCAATTGCCGCCAGTGCCGCTGCTGGATTTTTCACTCCGCCACCGCATTCGCATCGCGGCCGACGCCAAGGGCATCGGCTACGCGATTGATGTAGTTGAACCACGAGGCAATCAGCGTGATTTGCAAGATGCCGCGGTCGTCAAAGCCGACGGCGCGCAACTTGGCGTGGTCCTCCGGCCAAACTTTCGTTGCATCCTTGGTCAGCTTCACCACGTATTCCAGCATCGTGCGGTCCTGTTCGCTGATGGGCGCTGTTCGATAATCCTTTTTCAGCGCTTCCACCATTTCTTCATTCAACGTCACGCGACGCAGAAACTCTGCGTGAGATTCGATTCAATAGTGGCACCGGTTGGTGACCGAGACCATCGTGGCGATCATCTCGTGCTGATGCCGCTTCAGCGGCAATTCGGGCGACAGGAGAGCGCCGAAGGTGCTGAAGGCGTGATAAAGCACGTCGGGAAACAAGGAGTGCGAGCCGACGATGCTGGCTTCGACTCCAGCGAACACCGCCTGCACCGGCGTGGCGTATTCCGCCGGATAAAGTTTGCGCTCGTCTTCAATCGCCTTTTTAACGCTGGCGTCTTCTTCCATTCGAATCGTTTTGATCCACGTCATGCGCGTCGTCTCCTCAATTTCCCTGTAACAAATCTAGCGTGATCCGCCGTCCGCCTTTGCCGGCAGTTCCGCTCTACTCCTCGTCTGTGCAGCAGATTGCCCCTCCACCGATTTGCGCAGGCGCGCAGACTTCTTCGTTTCTTCCGGTCCCAGCGGCACGGAAACATGCTCGTGAATCAATTGCCGCTCGAGATTGTCTTCCGGATGCGTCTGGCGGTACGCGCCGGTGATGGTTTGCGAGGCCTCATCCGCCTTGAAACGCAGGTAGCGTTCTTTGTGCTCGTTCGCCATGGTCTCGTTGCCGAGTCCGTTGTAGCACAGCATCAAATTGTAGTTGGCCTGCAAATCTTCGGGATCGACAGCCAGCGTGCGCTGAAACGTTTTCACGGCCTCGGCATAATTTTTCTGCAAGAACTGAATGCGGCCCAGCTCATCGATGGCCACGCGGTCGCGGGGATATTGCTCGAGCACGACTTGCAGGTATTTCGCGGCTTCGTCGTACTTACCTTCTTCGCGCAACACGCGCGCGTAGAAGAAATTGGCTCTAGCCAACTTGGGCGCGACGGCGAGCGCTTTTTGCAAAACCTTTTGCGCGCCCGTCATATCTCCTTCCTGTACGAGGCAGCGGCCGATATTTACCCAGCCATCCGGATTTTTCGGATCGATCTCCGTAATTTTCTCGAACGCCGCCGCCGCGCCCTTCAAATCGCCTTGCAAGAACAATCCGATGCCGTAGTCGTTCCAACGCGTCCAGTCCTCTTTTTCGAGAGCGATCAGCGGTTTCGGCTCGGCCGCGCTGTGCGGCAAGACACGCATGGTTTTCGTATCCTGCGCCATGGTGATGATCGGAAGGTTTGGAATGTACTTTAGCTCTCCCACGGCCTGCGACGCGTCGCCCGTGAACGCCATCTTCCGGTCGTCATAATCCGGCGTGAACTTGGCGTGGGGCTGGCTCGTATCTTCCACTCCCGCGTAAGCAAACTGCGTGTTCCACCACATGAACTTGCGGTAGTTCAATTTGGCGTAGAGCGTGATTTTTTCGCCAGCGCTCTCCGGGACGTGAAGGCGGAAATGCGCCGTGTCGGCCGCGCCCGGCGGAATGAGGCGAACGTACATCGTTGCGCGGCTGGCCCACGCATTTCGCTTGTTGATGGGATTGCCGTGCTCATCGATGGACAGCGATTTATAAAAATGCGCGCCTTTTTCGACCGGGCCTTTGCCATCATCTTCTACTTTGCCGCTCCAGAAGATGGTTTGCCCTTTGTCGTCCACGGCTTTCAGCTCGAGCCACACGTCGAACGCATCGACCGTTCCGCCCGGGAAAAAATGCCCGACTTTTCTGGTTCGCACGACGACATCCACGCGGAAATCATCGCCGCGCCGAACCGCAGCATCGACACGGCCAAGCGGGGCGGTGATCGGGCGTACTTCCCCGACCGCCCCCGTCGGCGTCAAAGATTCGGCTTCCTCACCGACCGCGAAGGTTGTCGTAATCTCGGGCTGTACCGCGCCGGGCGCCGCCGGGCCCGCGGTCACTTTTTCTTCCGGCGAGACGGCAAAAATGTCCACACTGACTTGCCCGTCCTTCAGGAAGTCTTCGCTGGTCTTCAACTGCTCCTCATCCTCGTTCGCCGTGGGAATCGCGGTATTCGCGCCGGGGAAGCGGTGCGAGTGCACAAAGCCGTTCACGTTGCCCGCGTCCTTCGAACGAACCAGCGGCATGTGGCAATCCGCGCACATCATGGGATTCGCCGGATAGTAGAAAGATCGCCCACCTTGGCCGGAAACGCCGCTAGCCTGCCAGTTGTCGTATTCGTTGAAGCCGCGCACCCAGCGGTAATGGTTCACCGGGACATCCAGGTGCACTTTGTGGCACACGGAACAGAACTCCGCGGTTTGATTCCGCATGAACGGTTTCAAGAACGTGCGCCGGTGGGGTTCGGGATTCAGTTTCACGACAAAGTCGTGCAAGGTGCGAATGATCGGGTTGTCGCTTGCTGCGAGCGCGTGCAGCTCCGGATATTCGAGCGTGTAGTCGCCCTGGCCCATGGTGCTCTTGATGTGCACCATGCTATGGCACATGAGGCAGCTCAGTCCCGCTTGCGCGGCAGGAGTTTTATCGATTTCGCGAGCGGGCGTGTTGAACATGCCGCTGAAAAGCAGCGCGGGGTCGTGGCATCCCGCGCACCATCGTGATGGCTTCACGCCGACCACGTCTTGCATGTATTCGATGGCTTGCCGGTACCACTGATTGTTGAACGAGGAGTTGTGATGCATGGAGCTGTACCACTCCTTGTAAATATCGGCGTGGCAGCGCTCGCAAGCCTTCGACTGCATGAAATACTTCGCCGGAATGTCCACGTTGCCGACGGTCTGGGCGGAGCTCGGAAAGAATTTCCCGTTGGGACCATCACCTTCGTCGTTCATGGTGGCGGGAGCGATCGGCGGGTTGGTAATGCGGAAAGCGTTGTTCCAAGCATAGGTGCGGTACCACCACGCGCCGACGGATATGGCGGCCACAATTACCAGCAGCGCGGCCGAGCGCAGCACTTGCTGCACAGCTCCCGCGCCGAGCCATCCGCGCGAAGCGAGCCACGAGGCGGCCAGAAACAGCGTGGCCAGCACGCAGACGAAAATGTGCGCGTAGAGCAGCTTCTTCATCGGGAGAGATGTGCCGGTGTAAATCAGAATCAGCCCGAGGACCGCTCCCACGGCCAGCAGCGACCAGCCGATGCGGGCGGCCGGTGCGCTGGTGCGCAGCACGCTCACCAGAAACGGCAACAGCAGGACGGCTAGAAAGACTCCGACGGCGACATGGAACAAATCGATGATGACATACGGAAGGTTTGCAGCGGGGAATCCATACACGTAGACGGCACTCGCAGCCAAAGCAATCACGCTGCGTGAACGCCACTGGCTCATTCGGTTTCGCGCCATCGGGGCCCGTTCATCCTCGACAATTTGCCGCCACAAATAAGTGCGGCCGGCGCTGTGCGGGCGTCGGCCGCGGGTGCTTGGGGTGCCTCCACGTTGCCATAAACTCGGTAGGTGGGAAGCAACTTGCTTGTTGTGCGTTTTATAGCGGGCTCCTTGAAATCTGGCAATAATGCAAAACGATTAGAAGGCACTTTATTTTGTAATCCCTTTGTGTTCAATGATTTCGTAGGCTTTGCCGGTGGGCAAATCTTTGTACTCCTCGTGCGCGCCGCCGGGCCAAACGATGGTGACGCGGTCGATGGTTTCGTTTTTTCCGACCCCGAAGGTTACGGGAAGCTCGGATTGCGAGAGATAACTGGAGCCGCCGCGCACCAATCTCGATTGTGTTTGCTCGAGGCGTCCATCGCGCCCGTTTTGGAAAATGCGGACGGCAGCGCCGATGGCGTCGCGATTTGATTTTGTTCCGATGAGGCGAAAGCGGATGCTGCGGTTTCCATCGGTCTGATCGTTGCGATAGAGATACGCCGGGCCGTTGTTCGTGGTGATCAGTAAGTCGAGGTCGCCGTCGCGGTCGAAGTC
>JBARBE010000353.1:0-3324 GCA_049792735.1 Candidatus Acidiferrum sp. | reverse complement strand
ACGTCGAAGACGACGGGATAGCCAAGTTTCCGAAGAATGGGGAAGGATCGCATGTCTACTACAAGATTGTTGTAGCCGAAGGAGGCGCCTCGTTCGGTGAGGATGATCTTGGTGTTGCCGGTGCTGGCGATTTTCTCGACGACGTTGGACATGTCCCACGGAGAGACGAATTGGGGTTTCTTGACGTTGACGATGCGGCCTGTTTTGGCGGCGGCGAGGAGCAGATCGGTTTGGCGGGCAAGGAAGGCGGGGATTTGCAGAATGTCGCAGACTTCGGCCGCGGGCTGGGCTTGCGAGGACTCGTGGATGTCGGTGAGGATCGGGAGCTTCAGGTCGGATTTGATTTTGGCGAGGATGCGGAGGCCTTCTTTTAGGCCCGGCCCTCGGAAGGCTTTGACGGAGGAGCGGTTGGCCTTGTCGTACGAGGCTTTGAAAATGTAGGGGACGCGGCAATCGGCGGCAATTTTTGCGACTTTTTCCGCGATGTTTCGTGCGTGGGCTTCGCTTTCGATGACACAGGGGCCTGCGATGAGAAAGAGAGGATTGCCGCCGCCGAGGCGGAGCGCTCCCAATGAGATTTCGCGAGTTAGCGGCATGAAGGAATCAGAAGCATAGAAGATAACACACGAAGAGCGGAAACGGCTTTCCGAGGTGACGGAGGGCGGGGCTAGTGCGCGGGCGCTGAGGCATTCTGAGGGGGCTGGTAGACGCGACTGAAGTAGGACTGGGCTTTGGCCCAAACCTTGTCGGCTACTAAACGACCGAGCTTAGGCCCTGCGAGGTCGGCGCGGCGGAAGTGTATGCCAGCGTAGAGGCCGGAGATACCGGCTTCGTCGGCTGCTTGGGTGAAGGTTTCCCATTTTAGGACGACACTTTCGCGCGGAGTGATGCCTGGCTCTATTTTGGATGAGCCTTTCGGGAGTTCGATGGAGT
Source organism: Candidatus Acidiferrum sp. (assembly GCA_049792735.1). GTDB lineage: Bacteria > Acidobacteriota > Terriglobia > Acidiferrales > UBA7541 > Acidiferrum. Next base: position 2,391 of record JBARBE010000353.1, on the reverse strand, counting down.
CGCCGAAGCGATCGGAGCCGGTCCAGAGCGCGAGGATACGAGCGGCTGCGGAGCTAAAGGCGCTCTGGCCGGAAGGATACTCTGGAGATGGCGGGGTGGGAGAAGTGGAAGGCTGGTAGGGAACCCACTTGGAGCCGTCCATTTCGACGGAGCCCTTGCCGGGGCCACCCCAGGCGCGAATCTGCTTGCCGTTGAAGAGGAAGCTAATCGCGGTTATCGGGCGCACGGAGTCGTACTCGCGCTTGGCATCCCAGACGGCTATGCTGGCGTCGAGCATGGCATTTGTCAGCGCAAAATACATCTTCACATCGTCGTCGAGCGTGTGATGGTCGCGTGCGGAGACGAATTCCGCGAAGTTCAGCCAGTGCTCGATGGTTTCCGCCCCGTTCGCTTCGCCAGACCAATATTCCGCGATCATCTTTTGGCGATCGGTCAGGTTCACGCTGAAGTCGATCAACTCTTGCGCTTGCTGTTCGTATTCCGGCGAGCCGTACTGGAATGGACCAGGTTCGGTCGTTGATCGAAACTCGTCGCCTTTGGACATGGCAAACGGCGTGATAAAGCACCACTGCGCACCTGCAAACATTTGCAGCACCAAGCTGCCGTTCGAGTCTGTGTAGGTGAGTGGCTGCCAATGATTGGGATTGAGAGGTTTCGAGAGCGGAAAACGAGTGGGAACCATGCCGGGTGCATTGACCGGCCGGTAGCCCGTCCAATCGGCGTATGCGCCTATGGCGCTCATTTTTATGCCGTTTTTTCCGGCGTTCTCGGCGGCCGTGGAATCCATCTCGCCAAGCTGGTTTGACTTGTCATGATGCCGGTATTCCAGCACCGCCGCACAGGTCACATTTCCAATTCCGGTAGGGGTTTCGATGTCGGTGGAATGGTCGTTGGGATCGTAGCCAAGCTTGCGCATGAGGGGCTTGTACGTGGATTCCACTTCTTCCGGGAAGAGATCGGAGAGGGCGCGATAGGCGGCGTAGCTGATGGCTTTCTCTTTGTTGGCTCCGGTGCGCTCGGAGGCGGGCCGACTGAGGGCGCCGCTGAGTTGCGTGCCGATGGCTTGGGAGTCGTAGGCGGCCCACGCGTCGTACATGCATGTATCCGTAATGGAGAAAGCGCGGGCCGCCATCGGGGCCGCCACTTTGGCGTCACGCACTCCCCGCAGCGCCACATTATTCCACTGAGTTATGGCGTTCGGAGGGATTTTCGCGGTTGAAACGGTGTGAGCCGGGATCACCAAGAGGATGCAGATGAGGAGCAGAAATTTCATGTCGCCTCTGAATAGTTCGTAAATGGAGTGAGAAGCCAGTTGCGGTCTCGCTCCCGTGCGGTTCGAGCGAATTCTCAACCAGCGCTCACGCGTAGAGGGCTGTGAATGTGGCGCTGGAATCTCTTTGGCAGTCTAGTTTTGGTTCGTACCGGCGGAGGCCAAGCACTTGTTTCATAGCTCGGTTGGTCAGAAGGAAGATTTGGGTAGAATAGTGCGCGCAAGGTCTATCAGAGGCACGTGGCGGATTAAGGGTGATCCAGCCGCCACTCATGCCAGTGTTTCACGGATTTGGAGGGTGTAGACGTGAAGTCGCTGATGTTTGGACGCCAGTCTGGCTGGCCCGTGATGTCTGCAAGCCCGACGACGCAGTAGTATTGGACCATGACATCCGGGTCGTCGATTCCAGATATAAGCGCGTCAATGGCGGACGTAGACCCGGTATGCGTGAGTGCTGAAGCCGCTGCGCGCCGCGTCTCGACGTTGCCCGCTCGAAGTAACTTCGTCAATACGGGTACGGCCTTTTCATTCTTCACTCCTATGAGAATTGCGTAGCATAGATTGTGCAGAAGATCCGCGGGGATTGTGGGGCCCGGGTTTAGCAAAGCAGCAGCTGCGAGAGGCAGAGTGGATATGTCGTTGTGTTCAAGCAGGGAGACAGCAATGGACAGTCGCGTTCGGGGGTCCTGCACTTCTTGTTCGGCCCGGTTTAGTACTTGGACTGCTGCGGGGGACTGGGTCTTACTTAGAGTGAAAATCGCTTCTTCCTTCTCCTCGGAGGAACTACCCTGCGATTCGAGCACGGCGCCTAGTTGAGCGATGATGCGCTCGATTGTTGTTCCTTCTTGGGCTTCAGCACCGGGGATAGCCACAACAAAGGGGTGGAAGGGGCTCGCAAGCCTGAGATCGCTAGCAGGTCCAGCTAGGAAGAAAATTCCATAGCTTCCTGGCGTGATAGACCGCCAGCCTATGAATTCATCTGGGACGACAAAATGAAAGGTGAGCAGAGGCGTGAGGTTGGTGTCAGGGGTCTTTAGAACCTGATCGGCGCGGAGTTGCCCAGACATCATGTGTGCTGAAACACTCCGTTCCCCAACTTGAATTGTCGTTTTCTCTAACTC
>JBARBE010000352.1:0-20426 GCA_049792735.1 Candidatus Acidiferrum sp. | reverse complement strand
CGCTGGGGGGAGCGACCCGGGGTGGGGGTTACTGCTGAGGGGGGCCGGAGGAAAATCGATAATCTCTTAATTCACCTGATGCACGGTCAGCATGCAAATCTTTCTCAGCTCTTCATACGTGAAAAATGTCTCTTCCTGATTCCCTGCGCACTCCTTGTGGCCCAATCCAGATTCACGGGAAAGGTTGGAAAGCTCGTCCTCGGAAATTCCCAGCAGCAGCGCCGCTCTTCCTTGCGTCACATACTTTGGCACTTGGCTGTTCATCGTTCCTCCTCACGCCGGAAGCAATGCCATCGCATCTTGCTCAACCGCCAGGATCATCGTTTTATAGATGTCCACATCCCACCCATCCCCAATTCTCATCCGAACCGTTTCGCTGCCGTCCTTCAGCAGTGTTCCCCGGAGCGGCACCTTAATATCGCCTAGCGCCACTTGCAGTACGACGGACTGCCCAACCCATATTCCGTATGCGCTGTCCATTCCCCCTCCTGCAGATGCTCGGAAGCCTCGCTGACGGGAGCAGAATCGCTGAGCGCATCGCGGCGGACAATGGTACACAGAGGGTACTAGTCTAGTAAGATGGTACTGTTTGTTGCCGCAAGAAGAATTTGTGCCCATTCGGCACACAGGTACGCTCGTACCTTTTTTTCAGGACGCGCGGTCCATTGGACGTCAATCATGCGCGTGGCATCCTGCCTCCATGATTGGTGCCAATCACTCTCCTCTGAACCCCAGGACGGCGCACTCGTCCGAAAGAAAAGGTCTGGGCTTGGCTTTAGGCGGTGGATTTTCGCGTGGATTCGCGCATCTCGGCGTTCTTCAGGTTCTCGAGCAAAATCACATACCGGTCTCCTATATTGCAGGCACGAGCGTCGGCAGCATTCTCGGCGCGGCCTATGCCAGCGGGGCTCCGCTAGCGCGCATCATCGCCACCTGCCGCACAATTCGTTTTCGTGACATCGCTCGATGGCGCGTTTCTCGCCTCGGACTGGCCAGCAATCACCGCTTGGGCGACCTAATCGACCACGTCTTCGAAACCCGGCGCTTCGAGGATCTCCGAATTCCAATGGCTGTTGTCGCGACGGATCTGGGAAACGGTGAGCCCGTCGTCTTCACCCACGGCAATCTCTGCGAAGCCATTCGTGCGAGTTGCGCTTTTCCTGGCTTGTTCGAACCCGTTGAAATTGGCACGCGCTGCCTCGCCGATGGCGGCTTGGTCGCACCCGTTCCCACGCGCGCCGCTCGCGATCTCGGCGCCTCGCACGTCATTGGTATTTCTGTAGGTGTCGAGGACGGCGGCCGCGGCGCTCCTTCAAATATCTTCCAAGTCGTATGCCGCGCTGTGAATGCTGCGCAGAAGCATCAGCTCGAGATATGGGAACGTCACGCGGATTTGGTGCTCCGCCCCGACGTACAATCTTTCGCCTGGGATGATTTCGACCGCGCCGACGAGGCCATCGAGGCCGGCGCCGCTGCCGCTCGCCGCGCTCTCCCGCGCATTCAAAAGCTGCTCAACCCTGTTCGAAAATCTCACGAAGAATTTGAAGCCCGGCTCGAGGCTGAAGCCCAGAGTTATCTTTGGCTAGCGGAGGCATCCCGATGATTCGCCTTGCTGCTTTATTCGCCGCCATTATCACATCAACGATCCTTTGGTATGAATGCCGGGAAGACATCGGCGTTTTCTGTTACCGTATTGGTTTGGGTGCTTTTACGACGCTCCGCTCGCGCGTGCTCGTTCCGGTGCCTGCTTCTCAATTAAACCGATCGAGGAATCGTTCCGCTTGCTCCATTCCATCCTCCAATTTCTCCACTCGCTCTACACACCCGAGGGACTTCGAGAGCTGATCCGCTCCGGAGGCGCTCCTCTCGTTTGCACCATCGTTTTTGTTGAAACGGGCTTCTTTGTAGGTTTTTTTCTTCCGGGCGACTCGCTCTTGATCACCGCTGGCATCTTTTCTTACGCTGGCGTCATTCCCCTCAAGTGGCTTTTGCTGCCGGTCATGCTTTGCGCCATCGCTGGCGACCAGGTGGGCTATTGGATTGGCCGGTCGGCTGGGGCCGCTCTCTACCGCCGCGAAGATTCCCTCTTTTTCCGCCGCAGCCATCTCCAGCGCGCCCATGATTTTTACGAAAAGTACGGCGGCCGCGCCGTGATTCTTGCGCGCTTCGTCCCCATCATCCGAACGTTTTGCCCGCCTGTCGCCGGCGCCGCGAAGATGCCCTATTCGCGCTATCTGCTTTTCGATACCTTTGGCGGGGTCCTCTGGATTGGCGCAACGATTCTTGGCGGCTATTCGCTTGGCCATTTCATCCCCAACATCGGCCAGTACATCCACTATGTGATCGGTGTGGTTGTCTTTCTGTCCATACTCCCCCCCATCATCGGCTTGCTTCGTTCCAGAAAGAATCCCGGAGTTCGCGCCACTTTCCCCGCCGATGGCCCCCCTAATGCCCCGGCAGGAACGGCCGTATTTGACCATAAGGTTAAATAAGCCCATGCCTCCTCAAAAGCTCCGCGCCATTATCTTCGACATCGGTCGCGTCCTCGTCCGCGTTGACGTCGCCCGCGCCATGCAAGGATTGGCCTCTGGCACCTCGCTGTCCCCCGCCGAGCTTTGGTCTGCCATCGAAAAGGATCCCCGCTGGCCCGACTGGCAGGAAGGTCGCATCTCCCCCCAAGACTGGTATCTTCATCTGAATCAGCGCCTCGGCGCGAAGCTTAACTTCGAGCAGTTCACCGAAGTCTGGAATCGCGCCCTCGACCCAGTCCCCATCCAGCAGGATTCTTTTATCGAGGGCCTTTCCAAACGCTACCGTCTTGCCCTCCTCTCCAATACCGACCCTATCCACGTCCGTCACCTGGAAGGCAACTACAGCTTTTTCAATTTCTTCCCCCTTCGCATCTATTCCTGCGCCGTCCGCGCCAGCAAACCCAATCCCTTTATATACCAAGAGGCTCTGCGCGCCCTCAAAGTACGCGCCAACGAAGCCCTTTACATTGATGACATTGCAGCCTATGTCGAAGCCGCACAGCGTCTTGGATTGAGCGGCATCCAATTCCAGTCTCCCGCTCAGCTCGCCTCCGATCTCAAATCGTTCGGCGTCACGTTGCCGTAAGACGACTTGAAGAGTAAGAAACACCGTAAAGCGCAATCGTTGCGTAAAGATTGCGAGGACTAGTACCGGCCCCCGGCTAGCCGGCTTGTTCGCCTGTTTTGCCAACTCGCATTTATTCATCAGCTTACGGCGATCTTCGCTCCTTCTTCCCCCCGTGCCCATTTGGTTCATCACTTGCACCCTCTCTGTTACGGGCCGGTTACAAATTCAAAAAGTTCGCCCAGATTAGGGTGAGGAGAAAAGAATTTCTATGTCAGAGGAACACATCATCGAAACGAGAAGTGGTGGATCTTGGCAATTGCCAGCGATCATCGTACTTGGCTTGGTTGCGCTTGGTGGCTTGGGATTCGGCTGGAATGCTTCGTCAAAGCTTGATTCCACGCAACAGGCCGTTACCACTCAAGTCAAGACCGTGCAACAGTCTGTAGAGCAGGACGTGTCTTCGTTGAAAGATCGCGTCGCGCAGGATGAAAAGGCCAATGCCGATCTTCAGGGAGACCTGAAGGTGGTCACCGATAAGCTCAAGATTACCCAGGGCCAGCTCAGAAAGGCGCGCAAAGAAGCGGCCGAGCTGAACGACCAAGCGACGCAAAAGATCAGCGCTCTCGATACTTCCGTCCACACGGAACTGGCCACAAAGGCCGGGACCGATGACGTCAAGAACGTGGACACCAAGGTCACCGCGGTCAGCACTGACCTTAATTCCACCAAAGAAGACCTGAAGATGGCCAAGAGCGAGATGGGTACGCTCATTGCCCGTAATCACGATGAAATCGACCAGCTCCGCCGCCTCGGCGAGCGCGAGTACGTTGAGTTCACCATTGACGGCAAGAACAAGCCCCAGAAGGTTGGCAACGTGACCCTCGAACTCAAGGGTGTCAACGAGAAAAAGAATCAGGTCAATATCTCGATGGTCGTTGAAGACAAGCGCTTCATGAAAAAGAATCGCGCCCTGAACGAGCCTATCTTCTTCTACACTTCTGGAACTCGCATGCCCGAAGAAATCGTCATCAACAAGGCTGGGAAGAATACGATCAGCGGCTACGTCAGCATTCCCAAAGCGAATGCACAGCCGACAACCACAACCACCTCTTCTGGAATGTAAACCTAACAAGGGAACCTTCGGCCATTTCGGCCAAAGAGACGCAAAGCGGGCAGGGACTCCTGCCCGCTTTGTATTTGAGCTCATCCGTTATCATGAAGGCTCGCTCGTTGCTTGGGCATTCTCCAGTTTGGCCGGAATCTCCGCTAAGATGGAAGCGCGTGTCGCGGAGAAGAACTTGCACCACACTTCCTATGTTCTATACATCGCAGTTGATGACCTGATTCCCGCTGGGGGAGGCATCGCGGCGGGTCTCGACGAATTCGCCGCCGCCCTCGACCACAAGGGCATCCCCGCTGTCTGGCTCACGAGCCGTACTCGACTCCAGATGGATGAACCCCGCCGCAAACTTGCTCATACCCATCCCTTTATCGCCGAAGACGGTTGCGGCGTCTTCCTGCCCGAAGACTATTTTCACCTGCGGCCACAAGCCACCACGGCGCGGCCTCGCGGATTAGCAACCATCCGCCTCGGCCGCTTCACTTGTCTGCCAATCGCCGAACAACAACCCGCCGCTTCGGAAGCCTTGGAGGCTCTTTCTGCTGAGACAGGCGTCTCCGTCGTCCCGCTGCGCGCGCTTCCTCCTCGAGAACTAGCCCAGAACTTGAACTTGCCCGCTCGCGAAGCCGAATTAGCTCGTCAGCGTGACTTTGATGAGCTCTTCTTCTTCGCTGGAGCTTCCCAGCAGAAAATTGAGGACTTCCAGGCTGCGGGGAACCGTGAGAATCTTCAGTTCCGCCAGCGCGGCGTCTTGTGGTCGCTAGCTATCGGAGCGAACGTTCGGCGGTGTGTAAGCGAGCTGTCCAAACTCTATGATCGCGCCCTTCGGTCACATGCCCGCAGTGTCGCCATCGGCACTCCGGGTCAAGAAAAAACTCTGTTTGCGGCCTGTGATCGGGCGATTCTGTTGACAGACAGGTTTAAGAATCTTCCGGAGTCCTCTCAGTCACAACTACACGCCCAGGCACATCGAGTAATGGAATTACCAGCCAACTCCCCGGACGTTTGGGAACAAATTCTTGCCACCCTCTCAGCCCGGCGATGAGAGGGGGCGAAACCAGGATTGATGCCCGGAAAGAATCTATCCGTTATGCCCCATGACTTACACAATTTTTACCTGGCACAGACAGATTCCTTTTTCTCGGAGGCTCCCAAATCTATTGTTTTCGCTCTGATATCGGTTGGCGGCACGTCCCTTTTCATGGCCCTTCGATTGCCCTTTGTATAATAGACAGAAGGTATGCGCAGAGCTATTCGCCTTCTGGGTGTTACGGCAAGATTGTCAACTTTAAGAGACCGAGTACTAGGAGAACCCTAACCATGGCGTGGCTTGTTCGCAAACTTCACATACCGGCCTCTGAATCCACAATGGGAATCGTTCTGACCGTCTGCGTGATCAGCATGGGGCTGATGTCAGTCGCACTTGTGTGGCAAGCTCAAATCATCGCCAGCCAGCGAGATGCCATTCGATGGCTTGAAACAGTTAAGTTTGGTGGATAGTTTCCTTCATCAGCCCGCTAGCGCCAGGCATGCGCCCCTCCGCGTGCCTGGCCCCCCTCCTGCCGCGCGTCGGCCCCAACATTATTCATAAGCAATTTCAAAGGATTCGCCGCGACTTCCTCGCACTCCTGTGATTCAATGTCTCCACAGGGGACTTAGGCTGGTCCGGAGACATATCGTGAACCGTATTTTGAGTCTTATCTTGCTGGCGACCGTTCCCGTTCTATTTGCGCCTGGGTCGTTATTTGCTCTTCCATTAGAGTCGTCGGCGCCATCAACACCGAATAGCAGCCAGACGCGCTCCTCGAGCCCCGATTCTCTGTATCACCGGCACAATCGCAAGCACCGCAAACGTCACCGTCGTCCACAACATACCGTGCCGCAGCAATAGCCCTGCAAATGGGGAGTCTGATGAAAAAAGGGGAACCAGGCGGTTCCCCCTTTTTCCTAATTTGCTGCGTCGTCTGCGAAGCGCGCAAGTTACACGTATGTTTCGCGAGCGACTCGCACCGCGAGAGCGGTGTGTTCAGCTTTGGTTCAGCTCTAAGCCCGGTGGAGTCATGTCCCCTCCGGAGCTCGTTGAGCTCTCATCTCCGATGTACTCCCTCTGATGGTCAATTGCAAGAGAAGAATCAATGAGGACACAATTTCCACAGAAGAGATTTTCGATGTACTGGTCCGCCTTACTTGATGAAAAGAGTTTCTCGAAGCTGATCTCTGCTCACGAAGGACTTCATCGTGCGGAAGCGGCTGAACAGATCCTGAATTTCGCGGTTCTGATAGACCTTCTGCGCCGGGCAGAGCACGCTCGAAGAAATAATCTGCAGGGAGTTGGAATCCGCAATGCGATAGCGCTGGAAGCCCTCGGGCTTTTTGCTGTGGAATAACGCGAACACCACTCCGCCAGGACGGAGCAGTTCCGTCAAATTCGCGATGGTCTGCTTCGCCAAGGCCGGCTCCATATAATCAATCAAGTCCCAGGCCAAAACGGCGTCGAACGATGCGCGCGGATACTGAAGATTCGATTCGAGAAATCGCGTGGCCCGGCCGATCGGAGTCATGTCTACAGTCTCAGAAACCACTCGTGCGTCATTCAGGCGCACTTCCTCTTCTTTCAAAAACTCCTTCCACTCCCGGAGAATATCTTCTGAAGAAACGCGAAAACCGCGCTCAATGAAAAAACTCAGGGTCGTCTGCCACGCAGGCCCCATATCGAGCAGCGTGCCGCGTCCGAGACCGTCAAGGTTCCACAAGAGTTCTTTTAAACCATTCGAAATGCGCGTTGAGCTAGGCGTTTCCGGAGGGCGCGTTGAACCAACCGCGGGGGCAGGGACAATATTGCGCACCCTGGCATTTCCATTTTGAGGTATCGGCCGCGAGACCTCGCGGCCAGTTCCACTTCCAACGCCTATCCCAAGTTTGTGTAGGAAGCTCATCGACTAGTCCGCCGCCGTTCCGGAGTTGACCGAAGTCGACTTCCCTGCCGAAGGCAAGGCACCTGCCGCCGCGGCGTGCGCCTCCCCGCCCCTAGCGGACTTCTTGCCAGCTTCGACCCTGCCGCGAAGGAGCGCCCCATCTTCGATGGCCAGCCGGTCTGTTTGGACTTCCCCGATCACCTGACCGGTGCTCCAGAGCTGTACTTTGTCGAACGCAGAAACTTTGCCTTCCACGATTCCTCGAACAATCACTTCTCTCGCAGTGACATCCGCTTTGACGTGTCCGTTCGGCCCAATCGTCAAGCTTCCATTCGTAAGGTTCAACTTTCCATCCACTTGCCCGTCGACGAAAAGATCCTCGCTTCCAGTGACCTCGCCTTTTATTTTAATTCCCTGGCTAATGCAGGCAGCGGCGCTCGCAGAGACTGGTACCGGCTTCGGTATCTCGCGGATTGGGGACGAATTTGAACTCGGAGTACTAGAAACGGTCGCAGGCGTTGTGGAAATCTCAGGTACTGCTTGAGGCTTACCGTCTTCTTTTTTCCACATCTGACACCTCGACACCGAAAATTGGATTTTCGAAGCCGCCGATCGAGTGCTGGGGGGAACCGCGACTCAGAAGCGTGAACATAGTACAGGACTTAGCGGCTGTAAACAAGTATGCGGGGTAGCAAATCTAGCGTGTTTCCTAAAGCGCTATACCATACTTTGTGGTTTGCGTGCGGCAATGTCCACTACAGATTGCGATCGTTTGTGAGGTTCGCCACCTGCACGATGTCTCGAATTCCCTCACTAATTGGCGTGAATCTACAAGATAACTGTAGCTTATATTAGTCTACTCATTAACTTTCGCCAGAGTTGCCAAGCGACCGACGTGACACGCGGCTGTCGGCATTTCTTCTGCCAAAATTTGCTGAAGAGAATAAGACGCGCAGTCGGCTCTTCTGGATCCTGCGAAAATTCGCGGGGCTAAACTGTGTTTGGTGCGTTTTCTTCAAAAGCGTGCGGTTATGAATCCGGATCTAGCGACCGCAAGTGAGCGGCCGCCTGCTCCGGCAGCTCCGCATTGAAGTAAACCTCTTTGATGCTGTAGGACTTGCTGCGCTTTTCAACGATCGGCAGTATTTCGATGTGCCAGTGATAGTCGTCCGCCAGCGTTTTCCAGTAGCCCGCTAACTCACCTTTCTTGCTTTTGGTGTTGGGGGCGGTGTGCACGACCAAATGATACGCGGGCGCGACTTTGTCCAACCGGCGCAAGACGCGGCCGAGCAGGGCCGCCAATTGCTTACGGTTCGAGCCCGGCCGGGGCTGCTCGAATAGCTGATTGTGCTTCCGGTGCATCACCCAAACTTCGTAGGGAACACGGGAGGCATAGGGGCAAAGCGCGTAGTAGTCTCCCTGCACATCCACGATCCGCTTTCCCTGCTTCTCCTCTTGCCGAACCACATCGCAGAAAATGCAGCGTTCCTTGTCTTTGAACCAGTCATGCGAGGCATGCAGCTCATACTTGATTCGCCGCGGAACAAATATGGTTGCGGTCACTTCTGAATGCGCGTGAGGCCATTCTTCTCCCGCGGCCACGCCGTGATTCTTGAACACACTCACATACTTGAATCGCGAATCCTTCTTCAAATCGGCAATTCGCGCACCCCAAACCCACAGCACCCGCTCAATCTCTTCATCGCTGAAGTGCGTCATACGTTTTTCGTGGCTCGGTGTTTCGACTACAACTTCATGAGCGCCGAGGGGCCCCATTTTGTCGTACATGCCCTCGGCCAGGCGCCCGGGATCGCCTTCCACGCGATATAAGGGGTCAGGATGAGGGACAACGCGGACCTGCCACTGACCTTCAGCGGGCCAGCTCAGTATAGGCTTCAATTTCTCAATTTTTCCGGGCTCGAAAGGACATTCGGAAATGGATTCACCGCCGACTTCCCGGTGACCCAAGATAATCCAGCTTTGTGTGATGGGATCTTTTCGGAGTTCCATTCAGGTTTCTTCAGGAGACCTCGCAGCCGCTCTCTCGCTGCTCGTATTTCCAAGAGCAACCCACAAGAAAATCGATTCTCTGCGCCCGCACGAAGCGCTCCCGCATCAGCGTAGTTTGTTTGTCCCCTTCAAAATTGTCAAGCAAGCGGCGAGGCAAAATTCACCCGTTTGTTTCCGTCCGGAGGGCCTGCGGCCAGTCATGAAAAGGCAGCCCAGCAGTTCTGAAGCTTTTTCTTCTCCGTCAAACGGCAAACTCCTGGAAGGTCTCGGGTTGCTTGGCGGTCTGGTATTCTTGCGTGTTATCCTCACGCGAAGCCCTCTCTGAACATGGACGCAGACAGCACATTTATGCAACTTGCCCTCGAGGAAGCCAGCGCCACAGCTAGTGCCGGCGAAGTGCCCATAGGCGCTCTGATCGTGCACGATGGCAAAATCCTGGCTCGCTCTGGCAACCGCACGATTCGCGACTGTGATCCCAGTGCCCACGCTGAAATGGTCGTGATCCGCGAAGCGGCCCGCATCCTCGAGAACTATCGCCTGGCAGGCACAACGCTCTATGTCACGCTCGAGCCATGCAGCATGTGCGCTGGCGCGATCATCCAGGCGCGTATCCCTCGCCTGGTTTACGGCGCGGATGATCCCAAAGGCGGCGCTGTGCGATCTTGTTTCGAAATGCTGACAAACGCCGCCCTCAATCACCAAGTCGAGATTGCTTCCGGAGTGCTCGCCTCGGAGTCCGCTTCCCTTCTGCAATCTTTTTTCGCCGCGCGCCGCTAATCACTTGCATTCATGGCCCAATTGCAAATTCGCCGCGATACCGGCGATGGGCATCCATTGAAGTGGCTGGCACGGAATCGGGAACTCGCAAAATGCCAGCGGGTCAAGCCTGCGCACGCAGGATTGGTTAACTCGGATTGCCCAGAAACAGATCCCTTGCTACGATTGAAGTTACAACAACCGCGGAGAGGTGACTGAGCGGTTGAAAGTACTCGCCTCGAAAGCGAGCGTGCGGGAAACCGTACCGTGGGTTCGAATCCCACCCTCTCCGCCACTTCTTTTATTTTCTTGTACTTACAAGGCATGGTGTCTATCATGGTGTCTGCTTTGCACCGCTTTCCCGCCAACGAAGGCCGGAAAAAGGGCTTACAGACATGTCAAAACGCGGCAACGGCTACGGCAGCGAAAATCGCGTCAACATCCTCAAAAAAGTCAAAATCGGCAAGAACTGGAACCTGTACCCTGCCGTCGTCGAGCCGAACGGTAAACTCCGTGACAAGGTTCGCGTGCGCGGCAAAATCGAAGTTCATCCCGAGGGATACTACTACATCGAATGGTGGCAGGACGGAAGAAAGCGCGAACAGATTAAAGACCGCGCGGAAGTCGTAGACCGCGCGCGCCGCAAGGCGCTCGAACTGGAAGCGAACCGCGCGGGGATCGAAACCGTCCAAGAAATCGGGAGCGGCAAAGGGCCCACGGTTGCCGAAGCCGTTGGCTCGTATCTCAAGGATATGGAGCCGCCCCAGCGCGAGCCCAAGACTTATGTCGCCTACAAATACTGTTTGGAGCTTTTTGCGAGCACCTGCGCGAAGCGGCTTGTTCAAGACGTTAAGCGGGAAGATGTTCTCTCGTTCATCCGCAAGCTATATGAACTCGGTTGCGGTCCACGGACCGCCTACAACCGGGCGGTGATTGTTTCGCAGCTCCTAAAAGCAAACGGGATCACGAAGCTGCTCCACAACCGCGACTGGCCGGAGTACGTGGAACCGATTCGCCCGATGTACGAGGAAGAAGAAATTCAGACGCTTCTCAAAGCGTGCGAAAAACATGAACGCGTTCTCTATCTTTGCTACCTTCTGACCGGGCTTCGAGACAAAGAAATGCGTTACTTGACCTGGCGAGACGCTGATTTCCGAACGCAGGTGATTCGGGTGACTCGAAAACCACTCTACGGGTTCAAACCCAAGAACAAGGAAGAACGCGAAGTCCCCGTGCCTGCTTCCTTGATCTCTGCACTTAAGAAATATAAAGGCTCAAGAAAGGTTCTCCCCGATGCGCTGGTGTTTCCAAACGAGTCGGGCCGGCCCGACAAACGGCACGAATTCAAGCTAAAGCGCATCGCCTTTCACGCGAGAATGAATTGTGGACAATGCGTTTCGAAGCACGGCAACAAATGCTCTGAAGGACCGTACTGTTCGAATTTCTTCCTGCATAAATTCCGGCACACGTTCGCGACGCGGAATTTGCAGGATCATGTCTGCGACATCAAGACCCTGCAGAATTGGATGGGCCATAAAGATCTTGCATCCACGATGGTTTACTTGAAGGCCGTGCGGAACAAAGACGTGATGGCACGCGTCAATTCAAGTGAACTTGCGGCGTTGGCGATCTGACGCCGGGTTTATCGGTTCGGCCTTCTGTACGATTCATCGCAGAATAATCTAACAACGATACGGAATTCAGAGTCTCTTGGGGCCCCCCCATTTTGTATTAGGGACTCCGCCAGCAACCATCATCGTTTCATCGAGGCTTGTTCCTACAGCTCTGGTCTCGCGGTTCCATCAAAGAGACTTTGCGCCTTAACCCAAGCTCGATTAGCGACAGCTCGACCGAGGGCTCGGCCTGCAAGGTCGGAGCGGCGGAAATTTATGCCTCCGTAACGGCAGGAAATGCCGGCATCGTCGGCGGCTTCGGTGAATGTCGTCCACTTCAGGAGAACAGTTTCGTGCGGCGTTAGGCCTGGCTCAATTTTGGAGCTGCCTTTGGCAAGTTCAACGGTGTCGCCGAAGCGGTCGGAGCCAGTCCACAGTGCAAGGATGCGCGCTGCTGCGGCGCTGTAAGCGCTGTGTGCGGAGACGAAATCAGGATACGGAGGAGTGGGAGAGGTCTTCGCCTGATAAGGAATCCACTCGGAGCCGTCCATTTCGATGGTGCCCTTGCCCGGGCCGCCCCAGGCGCGAATCTTTTTCCCCCGAAATAATAGCGGAATGGTAGTGACGGGACGGCTGGAATCATACGCGCGCTTGGCGTCCCATGCGGCGATGCCTGCATCCATCATGGCATTGGAAAGCGCAAAGAACATCTTCACGTCGTCGTCCAAGGAGTGATGATCGCGGGCAGAAACAAACTCCGCAAACTCCAGCCAATGGCCGAGAGGTTGTGCGGTGCCTGGACTGTCGGACCAGTATTCAGCGATCATCTTCTGCCGGTCAGTGAGGTTGGCGCTAAGTTCGATCAGCCCCTCGGCTTGCTGCTCGTATTCAGGCGAACCGTACCTGCTTGGACCAGGTTCCATTGCCGAACGAAACTCATCGCCTTTGGACATGGCAAACGGCCTGACGTAGCACCACTGCGCCCCGACGAACCCTTGCAAGACCACACTGCCACTTCCGTCCAAATACGTTAGTGGTTGCCAGTGTTCGGGGTTAAGAGGTTTAGCAAAAGAAGTCCGTGCAGGAACTGTGCCGGGCGAATTAACCGGCACGTATCCGGTCCAATCGCTGTAAGGGGCTGTAGCCTTGGCCTTCAAGCCGCCGCCTTGTTTGCTTTGAGCTTCGGAAGGTCCAGAATCTTCAGGCGTCGCGGCCATGTCCCCGAGTTGGTTGGATTTGTCGTGATGGCGATATTCCAAGACGGCTGCGCAGGCAACGTTCCCGATACCAGTAGGGGTTTCGATGTCGTTCGAGTTGTCGTTGGGGTCGTAGCCAAGTTGCTTCATTAGGGGCTTGTAGACGGATTCGGTGTCCACGGGAAGTAGATCGGCCAGCGCGCGGTAGGCCGCGTAGCTGATGGCGCGCTCTTTGCTGGCTGGGGTACGCTCGGCAGCAGGACGGCGCAGCGCCCCCCGCAATTGCGTGCCGATGGCTTTTTCGTCGTAGGCGGCCCAGGCATCGAACATGCAGGTATGGACAATCGCCAGCGCCCGCGACGCAATGGGCGCTGCCAGCCTCGCATCTCGCGCTCCCTCCAGTGCCGCGTTGTCCCACAGGATTGCCGCATCTCGCGCCCGACCTACTCCAACGAAATGTATGGCCTGCGCGACGAGCAGGAGGCAGCCGAAATGGCATGAAATTCTCATGAGCTGGGCAAAATCTTGCGGAGCGATAGCGCGGATCCGCCTAGCTCCACATCAGGGCATTCGGTTTCCATGGCTAGTTCTTTAGCACCACTTGGACCACAGGAATATTCTCTCTTCGTCCTCAGACTCGACCGGCGCTCTAATCTTTAGCCGGATAGTCCACATAAATCTTGGAGATGCTCTTGATTTTGTCATCCGGGGAGGGCGAAATTGCGTCCGGTTTTGTTAATTTGAATTCAACGTCTACGTGTAGGTAGGTACACCTAGGGTCCACGTAACGTGCTGACGAGGGGAACTGCATGCCCCCGTCTGGTACGAAGTATTTGATTGCATCGCTTCGCGAAAGGCCGACTTTAAGTTGCTTATAGTTCTGGAGGGCCTGCTCAACTAGCTGGCACCCGGGTTCAGGGTTCGCTTGTGCGGACTTGTGCTGAGCAGCGGGCAAAACTGCCAGCAAAACAACGACAGCTAAAATTCTTGCTGATGCTGCCATAGCATCGTCTCCCTTCGTCTCGGCTCGCGATCTCGATGCCCCTGGGGATGTGACTCATCGCGGAGGTAGGAGGGGCAGGGACGGCCCATGCTACGATTTCGAAGGAGAGCTAACGGTCCCGCTTGGTTTTGTGTGTGGCGACCCTGGACAACGGAGGTATGTGTTAAAGAATGCGAAGGCGCGGAAGTCTTGAGCGCCTCCGAATATCCAAGTACCGCAGGGTCCGCCATGTCTTGCAAGTCGATTGACCACCTGGCGAACGGTCAAGTTCTCAAAGCTTATTGTCCATGGCTGTAAGGGGTATGGGTCGCCTCCGCCTGCTTGCGCTTCCGCGATCTGTTCGGTCGGAGGGGGCAACTGACGGAATATCGCGAGGAGTCCCTCGTCAACGTCCTTCGCATTGCGAAGTTCAAATCTCGCAAGCTCTCGGTTAAGTAGATAAGTAGAATCGCTGATTGTGTCTCGTGGGAAGACGTTCACAGTCGTCCCGTCTAGCGACCAGGTATAGCGCGAGTCTGCTCTGCAAAGAGCGTCGAGGATTTGGCGCACAGTGTTGTCCTTGAGTTGGAGATTGAGGAGTGGATCAGGCGTGTCGGGGTCAGAGAGTTTCCTCTTGAGCACTTTCTCGAACCCGAAGGCAAAGGGTTCGGGAGCCTGTGCGATCTTCCAAAGTCCATCTGCGAAGGTCGCGTTATGTATTTGGAACTCGCTGACCTTGACGTCCAAGAATTCTTGTTCCGCTTCTCGGTCGCTCCTTGGCAGTTGTTGGGCGCCGGCGGCTGTGCATCCTAAGCTGAGAAACAGCACCTGCACAAGAAATGACCGAGTAGTATTTCTTTGCGGACGAATCATTGCGCTGGTCCTTGACTGGTTAAAGCGATGCCTGTGCTTGAGAACGCTATGGAGTTCTGCCGAACCTGATAGCCCTCAATGGAGAGGGTTTGAGTGACCGTCGGTGAAGACGAAAGAGGGGTCGTACTGCAGTAAGCAAGCGTGTCAGTGAATTGGTTATTCCCATTTAGCCATCCGCTTCCCGTGATAGCACCGGCCGGAGGCTGGGGGTTGAAACTCTCCGTCACCGGCGTACCGTCCAGACTTAAGTCGGACTGCACTGCGACCTTGTCCGGATGGGTATACGGGGTGTAAGTGTAGACATATTTCGAACCATAGCCCAGGCTGCAGATATTGCCCGGCGAATCGTTCGTTGCGTATGCGAATTGCCTGGCCGTGTCGCTCTGCGACTGGGAGGCCGTCTGCCCATTTACCGTGTAATGCACTGTGATGTTTCTATCTCCCGTGCTGGTGCTCTGAGTAGTCGTGTGTACGACCCACCCGGGACCTCCGCTCTGCACATTGGTGAACGTATCTCCCGAAGCGGAAGAAGTTTCGGTGAACGCCCCACCGGCAGGCGAAACCGTAGCGAAAATTGAGTTCGGAGGCACGAGATGTGTGTCCGTGCCTACAAAGAGAGAGTTGTGTGGGTTGCCCTGCAAGGACAGCGTCGGTACGACGGGCTCGTAGCTGGTTCCGAAGACCAGTCCGTTGTAAGGACAGAAAGGGTCATACGCACACCAGTCGGAGTTATAGACGGAGTATGTGTAGTAGTCATTAAACGTCGTCTGCCCCGGCGACATACCCGTTCCAAGCCCATAGGTGCCAACGGTGGCAATATTGGTGTAAGTACTACTCCAGGAGCCCGCATCGGTGTAGTAGTAGGTCCCGTCGTTCCATTGGTAGTGGAGGTAGAATTGGCTTTGAACGCCGACGGCGAAAGGGGAGATGCTGCCCAGGTCAACGTACGCGGTCACGACTCCATCGCAGCTTATGCAGTACCAGGAGCACGTAGCCTTGCGGACGTTGTAGGTTCCAGCGTCCATGGCGACCAGGATTTGCTCGTTAGCGGCATGTAAGCCTGAAAGTTTGGCGCTGCCTTCATGTATTCCAAGGGGAATTGTGTTCCCTTGAGCGTCTGGAATCTGATTCTGAATGACTTCAGAAATGTTGAAGGTCTGTGTGGCACGCGGCTCCAAGTGGATGGGCAGAGTGTAATGCCCTCCAGTAAAGTCCAGCCTGAACAGGAAGTCCTGCGCTTCATCAGCCGGATTCCAGATGGTGACCATTGTGTCGTCGCCGTTGCCTGTACTCCAATAGGAAATTGACTTTGCAGCGCTTTCCTGGACACCGTGCGGGAAAACTTGGAAGACATAGGTATTCTTTGCATCCACGCTGCCGCTGGCGAGGAGCAGCGAACGCGAAGGACCCTGCACTTCCAAGATTAAATTCACGCTTCCCGAGAAGCTGGCGAGCCCGGCATCTGCGAGCAGTGCCGGGACATTGAGGGCAACTGATGTAAGGGGAGCGACAGTAAGCGGCGACAGTTGAGAAGAAAGTGCAGCGCCACCCTGCATCGAGTAGAGAGTGGGAGTGACTGTTACCGGCGAGTTCCCAACATTTCGTAGCACCGAGAATGGCGTGAAGGTCGTTCCATTTGGGAACGACATCATGGGGTCAGCCGGGCCAGTCATCAGACCAAGCTCTGCATAGGTCTCCGTCGTGGAATTACCAGGATCGGGCATGGCGAAAAAATGGAATGGCAGATTCGCGGAGAACCCGGATGTTTGATCTTCCAAGCCCCCGTTGAGGAGCATCGCGTTGCCCGGCCCTGTGTATTGAATTTGCAGCCCGCCCGTCGCTCCTACGGGGAAGGATTGCATCGCGCTGAGCTGAACGATCTTGGTTCCATGTGGAGAGAGGTGAACATCTTGCTCGCCGATTTGTACACTGTTCTCGGTGCTGATTTTGAGTTTTGCATCCGCAGGCTGGGCAGAAGTGTTTGAAAGGGCGACGAAACCTGTAACATCTGCGGTCGGCTTCCACCATAAACTCTCGACAGTGTTCAAACCGCCCACAACCTTGGGGGCTCGGACGGGCATTTGTGAGACCACCGAGGGTTGAAATCCTGTAGTGAAGATTGTGCTATGCACGGGGTCCACGCTAGTCACTGAAACGCACAGTGGGTTCCACGCCCAAGAATATGTGATTTCGACATACCCGGAAAGGATGCCCCAAGGGGCCACCCCTTGGGACGCCAGACCGTCGTTAATGCTTATCACCGAGGTTCCTGAAGGGTCCAGCGTTACTGGGTCCAATCCGTAGCGCGCCCCGTTGCTCAAGAACAGGACAGGCGTCACGGTGAGCGGAGAGGTTTCCAGCCCGTTCTTGAGATAAATAGATGCTTTACGATTCGCGTCGATCATCCAGAATCCACCGATCATAGAGCGCGGGGTTGCCGGTAGCTGGCGGACTTTTGAGGGTGGGTCCTGCGGATCGACTGGCTTGTGCGGAGCAAGTACTTTAGGCTGTTGCGCGGAGCAATCAAAGGCGAAAAGTAGGATGGCCGCGGAAAGAACAGTTAAGGAGAAGGTTCGGGACAGTTTCTTCAAGGGACACCTCCTGACGTTTTGCGGAAAGAAGAGCTGTTATTTGGCCGTAGGTGTGAACTCCAAAAATTCAGGATGCTTGTTTCTACTGCCGTGCTCGTACCGCGTCAAGAGAAATTATTATAATAAGATAGCGTATCCATGGTTGGAATGTGTGCTGCGTTAAGTCCACCCCTTTTGCCGCGTTCCTCAAGCAGCTCGTCCATTCCCTCGGCAGCAAGCCGCTCGCACAAGCGCAGGTGGTATCTCAATCTCTCCCCGTCGATCCCTGCCGCGGAGCACACAAAGTAGAAGTCTCCTCGCTTTCCACCAAGAACCACATCGCTCCCTTGAACCTAGTAGCGGACTCCGGCTCTTCCCATACAGTGCTCTGGACACGTTCCAGGATGATATCCGCGCATATCCCCTCCGGGAATGAACGCGAGTGCGCTACAACGCTGAATCCGCTGGGCAGTCGTCTTTCAGATTCGGTTCGCGGGATAGAGGGCCGGGAACCAACGTTCGACGACAGTTAGCGGAAAGCCTACTCTCAGGGGACCTTTGGGTGAGCTCGAGACAAGCAGGCCGCGCTCCGTCAACTTGGAGACTACCGTCCTCGCCATGCGTTCGGCATAACCGGTGATGGAAGGGGCTCTGCCTCGCTCAAACTCTCCAGCAAGTAAGCCCTCGCGAAGTAAGGGAAAGGTTCCCTTTGGGAGCCGGTCAGCGCGCATTTCTTCCTCGACGTGAATTTCTATTCGACGAAGCAACTCAGAAGGCTCAAGTATGGAGCGCATGAACTCGACCTGATCCAAACAAGCTGCAAGAAAAAACTCGCAGAATTCAATCAGCGCGGCTTGAGAGAGAGCGCCGCGTCCGTCCAGGTCGCCGCGGCGCGGCTCGTCAGCCGCCATGAGAAGCGCCTTGTATCGGTCCGCGGCGCGGGCCAGCCCACGCGCAACAGACCATAGGCTGCTGCCGATGCCCATTTTCTTAAGCACGGCATGAGACATTAAGCGCACAACTCTTCCGTTCCCGTCAAAGAAGGGATGTATCCACAAAAAGCGGTGATGGGATGCTGCAACAGCTACAATCTGACGGATTTTTGAGAGATTTCGAGGATTGTAAGCTTCCTCGAACCTTGCAAGGAATCTTGGTAAAGCAGTTGCCGCAGGCGGCAGATGCCGTCCGACTTCGACCTCATCATCGCGAAGCTCTCCTGGCCGAACGTGGACCCTCCGTTGGCTATGTGGGTCTTCGACCCACAGCATGTCGTCGGGGAGACGACCACAGAATTCTCGATGCAACCAGAGCGCGTATGTCGCCGTTAAGGGCTCAGACGGATTGTCCGTGCCTTCGTCAATTGCCTTCTGAACCGCAATGTGTGCAACGGCTTCGAGTTGTAGAGCACGTTTCTTTGGTTGTGAGGAAAAGTTCTGATGAAGCGCTCGGTCAATATCACGCGGGTGCGTATCATGCCCTTCGATCAGATTGGAATAGTAGCAGTTCATTGAGCGCACGAGGTCACCCATAGCCGAGGTGACGACGGGATGGACCTGACCAGCCAGCGAGCTGGCTTTGGATGTCAACTCAAATGCGATATCTTCGAGCTGGCGGTTGCTTTCCTCGGGGAGCGTGGGCTCCATCCAGGCGGGGTCCGTGATGAGTGATTCCTTGCCGTTCATATTGCCGATTATACTTAGGCCCTAAGTTTCATGCAATCATGGCTATAAACAGGTGTCCTCTCTCATTATTGCCGATTATTGTGCCGATCTTATTGCCGCTTTTGGAGTCGGGCATAGACGTAAATGCCAGCGTCACATTTCATTCGGGGCTACCCCAAGGCCGGGATTACGGTTGGTCACGCAATTTTGGACTCTGGCACGATTCGTTGCTGGTCCGGCTGTAAACTTTGCCAAGGTCGTACTGATCAGACTCAGCATCGTACTTGCGAATTTCGAGCACTTCTGAAATGTAGCGACGGCCGGGCCTACGATCGATTTGAACCATGATGTTCAACGAATCCGCGATATTCGTTTTGATGGCGCGGTACGGCATTTCGATGCCGCTTTGCAATACGCATGTCGTGAAACGTGAAATGCCTTGAGCCGCAGAGTTCGCATGGACCGTCGAAATTGTTCCGCTGTGTCCGGTGTTCAGGAGTTGAAGCAGGTCAAAGGCTTCACCGCCGCGAATTTCGCCCAAGATAATTCTATCGGGCCGGTGCCGCAGAGTCGCTTTCAGAAGTTCGCGGATGGTTACGGGAGGCAGACCATTCTGTTCGCGGCGGGCTTCAAATCGCAGGACGTTCTCTTTCTGAATTTGTATTTCTGCTGTGTCCTCGATCAGGACAATGCGCTCGTGGTCCGGGATGAATTCGGTCAACACATTCGCTAGAGTCGTCTTTCCACTCGACGTTCCCCCACAGATGAGGATGTTCTTGCGCTCGGTGACGTAATTCTCCAATTGGACAGCAAGTTCGGGCGTCAGCGTTTCTTTCTCAATGAGGTCTTTCATCTTGAATTTGTGGGAGTTGAATTTTCGGATGGTCAGCGCGACGCCGTGGATGCTGCACGGTGGAAGCACGGCGGCAACGCGACTTCCATCCGGTAGGCGAGAGTCGAGAATGGGTTTCGCCTCTGAAATGTCGTCGCCCAGTCGCCTAGCAATGTTTTTGACAGCAACGAGCAGAGACGCTTGCGTTAGCGTCACGTCCGGCACAGCCAGAAGGCGTCCGGCTCTTTCAATGAAGATGCTGGTTGGTCCGTTGACCATGATCTCGCTGATGTCTGGGTCCAGGATCAAATGCTCAATCGGGCGAAGAAACGGAAGGATGAGTTCGAAACCATTCATCAGAGTTCCTTGTCCTGAAGTTGCAAGAAATAGTTCTTATTTACGTCTCTGTGGTTTGGTTTCAAGTAGCAGTACATCGGTGGCAACGGACTCACGCCATCGTAAGCGAGCGTGATGGACTGAGCGTTCTTGAGTTCCGTGAACGCCTTAGTATCGAATCGGAAGTCCCGCTGCTGGCTGTAGGTCTTGGAGGTGCTGATGTGAGCCTTGTCAGCTAGCGGCTTGCCTGTGAGGTAGCTGACTTTTGAATCGTGGCCGCTCTCCGAAATGTTGTAGTTCACTCTCCAGACGTTTTCCTGGCCGCACAGGTCGCTTGCGATCTTGGCCGAGAAATCGTCGCTTTGCGTCAGAAAGATTTTCGTGCGGAAGGTTTGCAGCAAGGTTCGCCACGATTCACCGGGCAACATGGACCGTAACGAACTGATGCTCTGCGTTGCGACGA
>JBARBE010000351.1:0-8374 GCA_049792735.1 Candidatus Acidiferrum sp. | reverse complement strand
TTGCGGACGGCGCGGGATTTGCCGATTGGATTTTTCTCGCCGAATGCGCGGCCGTGAACGGACGTGACCCGTGATCCGTGACCTGTGGTCCGTAAGGCGGTGACCAGAGAACCATGAATTGTGACTGGTGAGGCTGCGAAGATTTTCAGTTCCTGCTGGGCGATCAGGCGTAACCCATCCCTAATAAATGAAGTCCAGGAAACACAGACTCCCGACCCGGTCGGGATAAATTCCGTCTGTGCCACCCAGAAATTGATATTGGGAGGCACCCCCCGGGGGGGTTTTTCGGAACTGCACATTCTAAAGGACTTTAAGTCCTTTGTTTTGAAACTGCACATTCTACAGGGGTTAGAGGCGGGTTTTGCGGAAGTGCGCATTGTAAAGGGGATAGTGGCGAGTGTCGTGTGATGAGTGGCGGGCGGATTTGGGGCAGAGTCTGGGATCCTCGGATGCCTTGGCCTGAAGGGTGTGCCCCCCGGGTGTTTTCTGCAAGAATGACAAACAAAGGGGTTAGGGTTGACGCGGCGCGCAAGAGTGACAGGGAAAGGACTTGTACGAGAGCTGACCGCCGACAGCTGACAGCCTACAGAAGGAAGAGAACCGCAAGCTTTGGGGTGGGCGCAGAAGTGGCGCTGAGACGATGGGGGCGTTGAAAAGAGTGGGCGCCTTGCAATCACAAGGCATGGTAGCATGCCAATTACCAACTGGCAATAGCAAATTGCCATGTACTGCATGGTCATTCTAACGAGAGGGGCGGATTCGAATGGGGTGAAGGGAAGTCGAGAGATTTGAGGGAGTTGGAAGGGGAGTGATGGGTTTGTTACGGCTGTGGAAATGTGTGGAAAAGTCGGAAGAGGGAATGAAGTTCACGGTCGACAATTAAAAGTTGAAGGTGAAACGACGGAGAGAAGAAAAAGAAAGACCCACCCTTGCAAAACCAAACCCGCAAGGATGGGGCAGCCGCCTGAAGACCGCAGGGATGCGAGACCCGGCAGCGTCCGCCTGGGGGCGTTCAGGTTGGTTAACCAGGCGCTGCACGATTGACGCGGAAGTCTTTCGGAGGTATATTCCTTTGAGGGAATGGGAAGCGGAGTTCACGGATGAGTTTGGAGAGTGGTGGAGCGGCCTGACGATGGCTAGGAATTTTCGAGAGCTGGAAGCAAAGATGTCGCCGAAGGCGCGCGCGCGGTCGGAGGCCAAGGCGCAGAAGATGATTGAGGAAATGGCTCTCAACGAACTACGCGAGGCTATGGGGATCACTCAGGAACGCCTGGCCAAGGCGTTGCGCATCAATCAGGCGGGCGTCTCGAAAATCGAGAGCCGGTCGGATATTTTCGTGAGCACGTTACGCAGGGCGGTCGAGGCGATGGGCGGAAAGCTGGAGATTCGGGCGAAGTTTCCGGCTGGCGAGGTGCGGATTAGACAGTTTAGTGGGCTTGCTAGGGGGCGGCGTTCGCGAAACGGGCGAGAAGATAGCGTCAGGATTATAGGAGCGCGTAGGACAACACAGCGTGGACGAGAAAAATATGAAGAAAAGAGCAGAGAGACGAGTGTGGCGCGATGAGTTAAGGTCTAGATGCAATCTGTCCAGGCTGAAGGGTGGGGATCGTGGCAAGTACGTCGAGCGCTATCCAGCTGGGACGAATCTCGTGCTGCTTTCGCCTGACGTCGCGGAACACTTCTCAGACGTGCCATCGGTCAATAAGGCCTTGCGCAGGTTGGTTGGTGCCGCAAGGGAACGTCCCGCCGCGCACGTTGGGTACGGGCTACAAATCAAGAAAAGACTCAGTCAAAAGCCACACCCTTTGAAAAACGAAAACCCGAAGGCTGCGCCGCCCGCTGAAGATTAGCAGTGTGGATACAATACGCCGAGAATTAATGCGATGGACATCCTTATGCACGAGCGGCGGCTCGAAAGGGTCTTAGTGCGGTGCCGCCTGTTGATTAGACGAAGCGCAATTCATCGGTTAGGTATTTGGAGCATGGAGGCGAGGCTCAAGAATTACGCGCGTTTCATCGCAGAGTGTCACCGCGCGTACAAAAGAGCAGCGGAAATCCTTATTGTTGAAATGTTGATCTTGGAGAGAGCAATCGCGCAAACAAGCGAAGATGGAGATACTCAGTCGCTGCATCGTCAAAAATACTGGCTACATATTCTGGAACTCGCCTTCGACTCGTTTGTGTGGATTGCCGCAAATCACGACCGCAGCAACGTAACCAAGATTTACAAAGGATCTAAATTCGGGCTCTTATCGCAACAGAACATCGAGTCCGTGATCGAAACGGCCAACGAGCTAAATACATCGGAAAACGTCTTCGCCTTTCCCCTGGATTTTAGTCGTTTCTCATGCATCGGCGACCTGCTTCGTATAACACGTGACGCGACGGGTGAGGTTGCATTAGCTTTCATTGAGGTCAAAGAGGGACGAATTAACGAGCGCATCTTTGAAGAAGTATTTACCAAGAAAGAACAGTCTGTGGAAAAGCTTGCTGCTCAATTTGACGATAAAGGAATAAAACAAATTCAGAGAATGCAAAGACAGGAGCAGGTTGCACTGAAACAACTTAAGTATTTCGACGCAAGGCCGGGAATCTACAAAGGAAAAGATGAGAACCGAATTATTTCCGAATTGAGGATAGGGGCGGAAGATCGATATGACGATCTTATAGAACTCCTGATGCATAGAGCTCGCCAGGGTGAATTTTCTAGCGAGATTGTTGATGATTGTGTCGTAGTAACAGCATTGAATGCCACTTCAGCGCAGAGATACTCCATAACAGATTTTTCGTCTCGGGCAACTGTACATGCGGCGTTCCTCGCAAACGGGCCTAGCAAATCTGACGGCGAGTTGGTCAATCAGATGGAAAACATACGTTTTATAGATTGGATGGAAGCTCTGCATTCACCTTCAACTGTTCCCCCTCTTTTGAGGCCCCTTTCCACTCGGTCATTTCTGGACCTGATGACTGGACGTATTCAATTGCGCTTCTATTTCGATCCGGGAAGTTTCCTCCGCCTTTGTCGCGATCAAAAGATCCAGGCCGGTTTCGTCAGGAAAAAGGTAACGAATCGACTCCGAACAACACAATGTTGGAAAAAAGACCAAGTCCCGATATTCGACGGGCGAGCGCTGGGATATTTGGCTGGGAGATATGCGGGGATAATAGGTTGGGGGTTTATCCACGAAATTTTGTTCAATTGGAGAACCCCCAAAGCTATTGTTCGTCATTTATCTCGTTTGGACGCCGAAGTGGAGCAGCTTGGGGGGCCGCATTTGGGCCAAGACGTTAACCGAGATTGGTTCTCAGACAAGGACTTAGAGTTAGTTTGATTTTGCTCCTTTTGAGTCTTTGTCGGTTCTGACTTAGGATGTGACTGTCATTTGTTGCTTTGACGACTTGAGTCTCACGCGGATGTTCAGGCGGAGAGGACGGAGAGGGCGTCGTGTGGTTTGCGGGAGGGGCGGAGGGTGATTTGGACGCCCTAGCGGGGGCGGTGATGAATTGCATGAGGCGGGCGACGGAGGAGTTGGCGGGGCGGTTGCGCATAAGCGGGCGACGGAAAAGGCGCAGAGAGATTTCTCTGCGCAAGCCGGCCACTTCGCAGGAGCGAAGTGGAAAGAAAAGGCGTCGGCTTGCTCCATTCGAAATGACCGGTTGGGCGGTGGGCGGACGAAAGAACGCGCGCTGAAGAGCGGACGACCCGGGCAGGATCCTTCGCTGCGCTCAGGATGACACACTATCGAGCGAGAGGGTGCGGGGCAAGTCCCGCCTCTACAAGGGCGTGGGCTAGACGATTAGGTGCAAGGATTCGGGGCCGGATTTGACGGCGGTGGGGATTAGGCGGCGGTCGAGGGTGGCGAGTTGGCCGTTGTGGGCGCAGGCCAGGGCTAGGAGATAGCTGTCGGTTACTTGATGGGAGCTTAGGAGGCGGGAGGGATCGAGGCGGCGGGGGTCGAGGATGGTGATGTCGTCGGGCCAGAAGAGGTGAGCAGGGAGGGCGAAGAGTTCGGCGAGGATTTCGGCGACGGCGGCGGGGTTGCCGGGGGAATTGGGATAGCGCTGGTCGCCGAGGATACGGAGGACGGAATTTTCGGTGAGCGGGCACGTGGCCCAGGCTTTGCGGCCCTTGGTGGAGAACCAAGCGTGGGCGTTGTTGTGATGGACGTGGACGGGATCGAGGAGGGCGATTAGAACGTTGACGTCGAGGAGGAAGGCGGTCATGGGAGGTCGTCGCGGAGCTGATTGACGAGCTCGAGAGTTACCGGCGCGGCCTTGGGACGAACAGGCAAGAGAGGGACGCCATTGCGCGTGCGGCGGGAGGGTTTGCGCGGAGTTAGAGCTTCGCGAGCGAGCGCGGAGAGGACTTCGCCGATACTTTTGCGCTCGCGGGCGGCGAGTTCTTTGGCGGCGGCCAGGATGTCATCGTCGATGGAGAGAGTGGTGCGCATGGGATGTGATGCTGGAGCATCAAGCATCATACATCAGTTTGGACATGAATTCAATGGAGGAGACGGCGCAGAGGAAGCATAAACCTCAAGAGAGATTTCTCGCTCCGCTCGAAATGACGGTGCTGAGCGGTCTGAGGTGAGGGCGATCTTTCGTTGACGGTGTGGATGGTTCACCCGTATAATTGGGGTTTGCGTTTAGAGCTTGGAGGGCAGATGTACGCTGTAATTCAGACCGGGGGAAAGCAGTATCGGGTCGCACCGGGCGACACCATTCGGATTGAGCGCGTTGCCGGGGAAGTCGGCGAGAAGGTGACGTTTGGCAAGGTGCTGGCCGTACACACAGACGAGAAGAAAGTCGTGGTGGGCGACGACGCTTCGAAAGCGAGCGTGAGCGGGAAGATCGTCTCGCAAGGGCGCGCCAAGAAGATCACCGTGCTGAAGTTCAAGAAGGGCAATCAGTACAAGATTTCTCGCGGACACCGGCAGAATTTCACGGCCGTGGAAGTCAACGACATCAAGCTGTAGACGGTTTCAGACTCCGAAAGTTTCTGCGCGGGATTTCAGAGAAAAGGCTTTCAAGGAAAAAGGAAATTCGTCATGGCACATAAGAAGGGCGGCGGCTCCTCGACAAACGGCCGCGATTCACACGGACAGAGGCTGGGCGTGAAGCGCTTCGGCGGGCAGCTCGTGAATGCGGGCACGATTCTGGTGCGGCAGCGCGGAACGCGGCACCAGGCGGGCGAAAACGTGGGGCAAGGCAAGGACGACACGCTGTTCGCGCTGGTCACCGGGTACGTGAAGTTCACGGACCGGGGGCGGCACGGGCGCTTTATCAGCGTGGAGCCGACGGCGCAAGCCAAGTCCGCAGGCGTTCCGGCTGTCAATTAAGCCGCCTGGATTTCTTGGGCGGTCCACCATCATTCTTTCCGGCTTCTGCTATCCTGCATAGGTGTGGCCGCGCAGCGGCCGCTACGCTGGGAGTGTCATTTCGTGTTTGTTGACGAAGCAAAAATTCTTGTGAAGGCGGGCGACGGGGGCAACGGGTGCGTTGCGTTTCGGCGCGAGAAATATGTGCCGCGCGGTGGCCCATCGGGCGGCGATGGGGGGCACGGCGGCAGCATTTATCTTGAAGCGAATCCCAACGACAATACGCTGCTGCGCTACCGGTACAACCGCGAATTCGAGGCGGACCGCGGGCGGCACGGAGAAGGCTCGAACTGCACGGGGCATTCGGGCGAGGATATGATTTTGCAGGTGCCCGTGGGGACGCTGGCTTACAACGAACAGACGGGCGAAACGCTTGCGGATTTGTCCGTGCCGGGGCAACGCGTGCTCGTGGCGCAGGGCGGGCGGGGCGGACGAGGGAATCAAAATTTTGCGAAGCCGTGGCACCAGGCTCCGCGCGAGCATGAAGATGGGTTTCCGGGGGAAGAGCGGCATTTGCGGCTTGAGTTGAAGCTGCTTGCGGATGTGGGGCTGGTTGGTTTTCCGAACGCAGGGAAGTCCACGCTGATTTCGGTGATTTCGGCAGCGCGGCCGAAGATTGCGAATTATCCGTTTACGACGCTGCAGCCGAATCTGGGCGTGGTCAACGCCGATGGGGGGACGGGAAAAGACGGGCGCGAACTTGGGCGGACGTTTGTTGTTGCGGATTTGCCGGGGTTGATCGAGGGCGCGCACGAAGGAGCGGGGCTGGGGATTCGCTTTTTGCGGCACGTGGAGCGCACGCGGCTGCTTGTGCATTTGATCGATACGAGCGACGCGAACGATCAGGATCCCATTCATTCGTTTGAAGTGATCAATGGCGAGCTGCACGCGTTCAGCGAGGCGTTGGTGGAAAAGCCGATGATCGTCGTGGCGACGAAGCTGGACGCTACGACGGATCGGACGCGGCTGGAAAAGCTGCGCGAATTTTGTGGCGAGCGCAGTCTGGAGTTTCACGCCATTTCCGCAGCCACGGGCGAAGGCGTGCGCGAACTGGTGCGCGGGATTGCCGATGCACTGGACAAAATTCCGCGCGCGGCGCATGAAACAACTTTGGATTTGCACGACGGCTCGGACGAGCTTGACGAGAACGCGCACGGGAACGATTCGTTGCCAGCGCGGATTAAAAATTCGTGAGAAAATCGAAGCTACGCTCCTCTCGGGAGGCGCATTGACCACCGCGCAGGCGCATCGCACCGCCGCAAAGCATCATCCGCGCCGTATCGCCCTGTTTGGCGGATCCTTCGACCCGATTCACAATGGCCACCTCGCGGTAGCGCGCGCGGCGGACCGGCGGTTCAATTTCGACGAGATTCATTTTATTCCGGCGAGCCGGCCACCGCACAAGCTCAAGCAGCATCTGGCGCCTTTTCCGCACCGATTTGCCATGACTTCGCTTGCTTGCACGGAGCATCCGCACTTTGTGCCGTCGCTGGCCGAGGCTGGAGAGGATTTCAGCGGGACGCAACTTCATTATTCCGTGGATACGGTGCGCTATTTCCGGCACGCCTACAACGGCCATAGCGACCGCATTTCTTTCATCGTGGGCGCCGATGCATTTCTCGATATTCCGCTGTGGAAGGAATACGAAACGCTGCTTGGTCTCTGCGATTTTATAGTGGCAAACCGGCCCGGAATTCGCGTGGAAGCTTTGCGCCTGGTCATTCCGCCGGATTTAATTGCCCGGCGCGACGCTAAAAAGGACGCGGAAACGCCGGCGTCGCAGGTGGTCGCGCATCTTCAGAACACCAGCATTTATTTGCTGGATACGGTTTCCGTGGATGTTTCCGCGACGGACATCCGGCGCCGCGCGAACCGCGGACAATCCATTCACGGGCTTGTTTCCGTGCGCGTCGAGGAATACATTCTCAAACAGGGCCTATACCGGTGAAATTGGACTCGTTGCCACAGGGCGTCCGACTGGCTGTTGAAGCGGCGCAAAACAAAAAAGCTTCCGCGATTACCGTTCTTGACCTCAGCGGCGTAGGCGCGTTCACGGACTACTTCGTGATCTGCACGGGATTCAGCTCGCCACAGGTGCAGGCCATTTGCAGCGAAGTCGAAGGCCAGCTCGCAAAGCATCTTCAGCGCTCGCCGAAACATCGCGAAGGTTATGGCTCGGCCGAATGGGCGCTGATTGATTTTGGCGGGTTCATTGTGCACGTCTTTAGCGAGCAGGCGCGCCGCTATTACGATCTTGAACGGCTGTGGCGCTCTTCACCGAAGATCGAGATCCCGGATGAACCTGGCGTCGCTGCGCGGAACCATGCGCTTGGCGATTCGCAAGCCGCCGGCGAAGCCTATTCCAAATGAGCACGGAGCGATTGCCGTGGATTGCAGAAGATCCGGCGTCGCTGCGACTGCTTGAACTCGCGCAAAAAGTTGCCGGGGCGGCGACGACGCTGCTTATCAACGGCGAAAGCGGAACCGGCAAGGACCATCTCGCACGATTAGTGCATGAGCTTGGGCCGCGGCGCGACGCACCTTTCCTGAAAATTGATTGTGCCAGCCTTCCGCCGAATTTGGTGGAAAGCGAATTGTTTGGCCACGAATTGGGGGCGTTCACCGGCGCGGTGGAGCGCAAATTGGGCCGGCTGGAGCTCGGCGGCGCCGGGACGATCGTTCTGGACGAAGTTGCAGCATTGACCCCCGGGGCGCAGGGCAAGCTGCTGCGTGTCTTGCAGGAGCGGAGCTTCGAGCGGCTGGGCGGAACGGAAACGCTGCGCATCGAGGCGCGCATTGTTGCTTTAACGAACGTCGATCTTAATGCGGCCGTGGCCAGCGGCAATTTCCGCGAGGACCTTTATTTTCGCTTGAACGTGCTGGCGCTGACGGTGCCACCGCTGCGTGAACGCCGCGCCGACATATTGCCGCTCGCCGATCATTTGTTAGCGACGCTGCGTTCCATTCATGGGCGTCCGGGCTCGCATCTGAGCGAG
>JBARBE010000350.1:0-3717 GCA_049792735.1 Candidatus Acidiferrum sp. | reverse complement strand
TACACAACAATCGGTAGCGCCACGGCTTCGGCAATCGCCTTGTAGTGTTGATAGAGGCCCTCCTGCGTCGGCTTATTGTAGTAAGGCGTAACGGAAAGAATTCCGTCCGCGCCCATCTCTGCCAGCTCGCGCGCCAGCGCAATCACTTCTGCGGTGTTGTATCCCCCCGCTCCGGCCAGCACAGGCACGCGCCCCTTCGCCAACTCCACGGCAATCTCGACCACGCGCAGATGCTCTTCATGCGTGAGCGTCGGGCTTTCGCCCGTTGTTCCGCACGGCACCAGAAAATCGATGCCCGCGTCGATCTGCCGCTTGATCAGCGCCCGCAGTGTCGGTTCATCGAGCGAACCATCCTGCCGAAACGGAGTGACGAGCGCTGTGCCTGTACCGGTAAACATGGTGTTTCTCCTTCTTCTCTAAACGTGGTACTGCTCACTGCCGAAACTCAAACTTTCTGGAATGAGCTTTGCGCCCCGTGGTGGGCGTCTCCGGAACTCAGCTCGCCCAGAATCTCCTTAAATTCAAAAAATCCTTTTTTGCCCACAACCCAGCGCGCCGCCTGCAGCGCCCCGCGTGCAAATCCTTCGCGGCTGCGCGCCGTGTGACGCAGCGTGATCGTGTCGGCCGCGGAATCGAATCCAATTTCGTGCGTGCCGGGAATTGCGCCGGTGCGGTTCGAGCTGAGACTCACCGGGCGCGTGTAGCCCGCGGCGCGCATTTCTTCGGCAAGTTTTTTCAGCGTGCCGCTCGGCGCATCCTTTTTTGCCGAATGATGGATTTCCCAGCCCCATGCTTCGTATTCCGGTTGTTTCGCAAAGAGCGCCGTCGCGCGCGCAACGGCTTCGAAAAAAATATTCATGCCGACGGAAAAGTTTGCGGCCCAAACGAGGCCCGTCTTCGCATGGAGGACAGCTTCGCGCACCACCGAAAGATGTCCTGACCAGCCGGTCGTGCCAACGACCGAGTTGACCCCGAGAGCGGCAAGCTGGCGGATATTTTCCGGCGCGGCATCGGGTGTCGGGAATTCCACGGCAACGTCAATGCCGCGCAGCGTTTCGTACGACAAGCCCCGCGCGCCGGAATTGTCGCCACTAGAAAATTTCGCGCGCACATCGAGGCCATACTCCGGTGCGAGCTGCTCGATGAGCTTGCCCATTTTTCCGTAGCCGACGATGGCGAGGTTCTGGCTCATGCCGCCGCTCCGGTGGCGAGAAGTTGCCGCACCATCCGCGCGTAAATATCCACCGCATCGGACAATTCCTTCTTCGGAATGCGCTCTTCCGCCGTATGCGCCAGATGAATGCTGCCCGGTCCGATCAGAAACGGCTGGCCCCACGCGCCTTCGTAAGTGGGAATGTCCGTGGAAAAAGCCACGACTGTGGTGGGCATGCCGTCGAAACTCGTGAGATGAAGCGCCGGCGTGTGCAACACTTCGCGAGCTTCGGCGCGTCCAGCGACGGCAGCAAGCACTGCCTGGCGCGTTTGCACAGGATCGCCCACCGTGCGAAACATGATTTCGGCTTGCGCGTGGTCGGCGACAACGTTCGGCGCACGCCCGCCCGCGATCACGCCTATATTCAGCGTGCTCTCGCCGAGAAGCGCATCCTGCGGCAGCTCGATCGAGCGAATCGCGCGCAAAACATCGAGAAGCGTGTGAATCGCGGAGTGACCCAGCTCCGGGTAAGCAGAGTGCGCCAGTTTTCCATGTGCCGTAATTTCAAAGCGCAGCACACCCTTGGTGCCGAGCGCCAGAACATTCTCAGTAGGCTCGCCGTTAATGAGGTAGCGCGAGCCGCGAGCATTGACAGCGGCAACTTTCGCGCCCGCGCTGTTCCGCTCCTCGCCCACAACGAACAGCAGCCCAAAATTCGTGGCGCCAGAACCAAGAAGTTTCTCCGTGGCCACTATCATCGCGGCGATGATGCCCTTTGCGTCGCAAGAGCCGCGTCCCCAGATGTGATCGGCGTCTTCGAGTGATGGAAAAAACGGCGGGACGGTATCCATGTGCGTCGAAAGCGTGACGACCGGCTCGCCCCACGCGGCGAAAATATTGTCGCGATGCGGCTCGACGCTCATGCGTTCGAGGCTGCCAGAATGCTGCGCGGCCAGAAAAGACAGTTGCGCGAACAAGAAGTCCGCCACGTTTTTCTCGTGGTTGGTGATCGACTCGATGTCGACGAGCGCGCGCGTAAGCTCGAAAAGATTCATTCCGCTCGAAATTTTCTGGAAGGAGCGGCGCGAAAGGAAGGAACCGCGAGGAAATTGCTCGGGGCTGCTGCCTCTCGATAGCGCTCCATCCGGCTTTAGCACTGGCCGCACGGCAAATGCGGCCATCTAATCGGATGACAGTGGACAGGCCTTAGACCTGTTCCCCAATCGCCGCGGGGTCAGCTACCGCTGCGATTTCGGCGGAGTTTCGTTCAACAACCTTGCCCCTTTCGCCTGGCGCTCCGAAGCTGATCGGAACTGCTCGCCGGGCTACTCATGGCCTCCGCACCTCTACCAAGAACTCTTTAAGTCTAAAAGATGGCCTCAAAAAAAGCGAGTGGAATTTGTGATTTGCTGCGTCAAGCCAAAAGGACTTGTCATTCCGGGCGGAGCGAGGAATCTGCTTTTTGCTGTCTACTAAAGTTCCAGTGGCTTCAACGGCTTTTCTTGCGAAGCGATGAGCAACTCGCCGCGAAAAGCGCATTCGGCGGGGCGGCGGTTGAGAGCTTCTTCGGCAGAAAGGCGCGCGAGATCGGGATTATTATTTTCCAGTGACAGATGCGCGAGGACGAGGTAGCGAGCGCGGGCGTCGAAACCCTCCGGGTCGCAAAGATATTCGCTGACGGCATGATTCGAGAGATGCCCGGTGCGCGAAAGCACGCGCTGCTTGACGATCCACGGATACGGGCCCACCTTGAGCATGTCCAGATCGTGATTCGATTCGAGCATAAGACAATCGGCGTCGCGAAGATGAACTTTGACGAGTTCTGGCATGTAGCCTAGATCGGTGACCAGCGCCATCTTTGTGCCGTTGGTGCGGAACGTGAAGCCGATGGGATCGGCGGCATCGTGCGGGATTTGGAAAGCGTGAACGTCGATATCCCCGATGGAAAAATGCTGCCCGGCTTGAATCGTTTCGAGCGCGCAGAGCCGCTTCCCAAGCGTGTCCGGAAGCGTGCGGCGAAGCGCGTCCATCGTCGGTTCCGTGACGTAGAGCGGCGCTTTCCAAAGGCCAAGCATTTGTGGCAAGCCGTTGCAGTGATCCGTATGTTCGTGAGTGATAAGGATGCCGTCGATGCGATCGACGCTAAGCTCGATGGCCGCAAGCCGCGCCAGCGTTTCGCGCTTGCCGAGGCCGCAGTCCACAAGGAGTCGGGTGCGCTCGGTCTCGAGCAAAGTGATGTTGCCCGAGCTGCCTGAAGCCAAAATGGAAACCCGCAAGCCGATCGCTCTGCCCTCAATTGCGCTACAAAACATCGTACAAACGAATTTTCAGAATGATGGCACTTCGATTCCCGCGCGTCAACGCGAAAAGAGAGATTAGAATATTCGGGCCATGACAGTTGCCGACAGATTAAGGTCTTTGCACGAACGAGTCTCGACGGACGGATTCGCCGTCCTGTACGACGTCATTTCCGATCCCGAAATCTCTGACCTGCACGCCACACTCGACCAGTCGGGACTTCCGCGAAGTCTCGCCGGAATGCGTCATGCCATGCGGAATAAGGG
>JBARBE010000349.1:0-16097 GCA_049792735.1 Candidatus Acidiferrum sp. | reverse complement strand
GGTAGCCAAAGTGTTCGTGAGCGTAATCGAACGGGGGGATAGCTTCCAGATCTAGAGAGGACAACACTTCGACTCCGCCGCATTGCGCGACATATCGTTCGTGCTCCCCGCGACAGCGCTCACGTTCCGCGACGTCGCGGGCAAACAGTACGACAATCGCATGCAGGGTAGGACTGGCGAGCCCTCCCACCCAATGATCCGGGTGATTAGCGCCAGTGGTCCCGAGGGCGCCCGCTCGGGCAGCCATGCCCTGACGAAACTCTTCCGGGAAGGTGGCCAACGATGCTTCAGCCACACCGAGTGTTTGCAAGCCGTTCCACGTGAAGCCAACGGTCACCCACCTTGCGTCAAGTAGGCTAGACCCGACCGCGCTTGCCGTCCCCACCTTATCGATAAGGCCCGTCAGCCACTCGCGTCCGCCTGCCGCATTCCCAAAGGTCAAAAACTCGTACCGTGCTGCCCGTGCAGGTGGCCTCGACATCAGGAAATGCTGAATGTCGTCGAGATCAAGCGAAGCAGACTGGTCGGTTCGTTGGCACAAACTTTGTGCAATATGATGCGATTGTTGCAAGACGGACACGGGCTTCTCCGTAGCGAGCAAAACAAGACGTCTGCTACTGCATCAGGTCGAGCATGTTAGTGAAAGCAGCCTTGAGCTTAAGAGCCTTCTTGATCTCGTCGGCTGTCACGTACGGATACTCCCCGTATTCCAAAAAGCTTGGGTGCTGGTGTTCACGAACGAATTTAACGAATGCTGGAGCGTTCGTTTTCCAGTCTTCCGGAAATCCCTCAAGGTTCTCAAAGGTCGTGTTCACACCTAACTTTGTGAAGAGGGCTACGGCGTCCTCAGTGTACTTGTCGAAATCTGTGTCAAAGATTCCCTGGTACATGAAATAAGTGTCCTTGCCGATGTCAAACAGAACCCAACGAAGGTAGTGAAGCTTAAGGGCCTCAAGGGCATCCGGAATATCAGCGACCGCCTTCTCGATGGTTTTGCCATAACCACGGATCGCCTCTTCTCTTCCCGGCTTGATCTTCGCGATTAAGGTAAAACCGTGACACGCGGGCGTTCGTGGAAAGATCGGTCCATATCTTCCTTGCGTTGGCGTGAAGTATCCTTCCTTCGGGATTGCCATCGCACTTGGCTTCGTCCAATCGCGCTCTTTGGGCGTTGAAGGTGTTGCGGTCGCTGGTGTGGCCATGTCTGTCTCCTTGTACCGATGGGAAACGCTTACTCCTCTGAGCTCCTTATTCCTGGTGCCAGACTCTACTAACTGAGGGCGGCTCTCCCTGAACCCGTGCAGTAGTCTGTACTCTTAGTTGAAACTCGCGGATATTCACACTGTTAGTTCTTACAGTGAAAGTTGCCGAAGACGAGCAGCGTGGAAGGCCCCGCGGATATTAGGGGCTGGAACAGGAAGCCGGGTGCTTAAGGAGAACCGATTAGTAACGACGAAACGCGCTAACAGGTAAAGTCAACGGCAGTGTTCTCGCCTCACATGCCTCGTGTTCAAGTCGAGAGAGTAGCATCTTTCTCGTTCGTCTTTGATGAGTAGCGCGTTTGGCTCCAATTTCAAATCGGAAATGTAAACCCATTGGTTGTCTTCCTCGCCCTTCCACCAATGCGTGTGTATACGGAACACTTTGGCCGTCCACAGTTCTTTATGAGTGGCGACATTGGTTGCGGCTACCCAAGCGTGACTGCCGTCACCGTGCGCTGAGTATTCAACGCCACCAGAAAGCACCGGCTTGACGTTCGGCGGTGGTACTCGCTTCGCTGATGAAAGTGGCGCGGCGGCCAGAACAGCCAGCACGGCAATGCAGCGAGGATTCATACTGCTGATCATACGTCCGGCGACTCGTTGAGAAAGGAATCGAAGCCGCCGCAGGTTCCAGGAGGATGCCCCACATTTAGTTGAAGGTTGAGAACAAGAAGCAGCGGCTCTCGCCCGAACTCGGATAGAGTTCGGGTTGCGAATCCCTTTTAAAGGAGAGAGCCGCCGTGAAAAACAAATACCAGAGGAAAGAGCGCAAGTCCAATCACAAGTTCGAGGTCGTCGGAGGGCAAGAGTTGTTGGTGCGGGTGCCGTTGCCGATCGCCGAGGTGTGGGCGGAGATGCAAGCGCAGGTGGAAGAGCTGACCGGGCAAGCCGGGCTGCAGATTCTGCGCGCCATTCTGGAAAACGAAGTCACGCATCGGGTGGGGCCTCCGCATCGACCGAATCCCGCCGCCGGCTGCGTGCGCTGGGGAAAGCAACCGGGTTACGTGGTCTTTGCTGGACAGAAGATCCCGCTGGAACGGCCGAGAGTCCGAACGCGCGAAGGCCAGGAAGTGGAACTGGAGAGCTACGGTCAGTTGCAGCAGGACGGAAAACTGCAACGAGCGGTGCGGGAACGCCTGGTAGCCGGGTTGTCCACGCGGAACTATCGGCGAGCGGTGGAGAGTGTTGTGGAAGGGTACGGGATCGCGAAGAGCAGCGTGAGCCGGCAGTTCGTGGCGGCCAGTAGCAACCAGTTGCGGGTGCTGTGCGAACGGCGCCTGGAAGATCTGAATCTGGTGGTGCTGATGATCGATGGCATTCACTTTGGCGGCCAGGTGCTGGTGGTGGCTCTGGGGATCGCAGAGAGCGGAGAAAAACACGTTTTGGGCGTGTGGCAAGGAGCCACGGAGAACACCGCGGTGGTGAAAGGGCTGTTGGAAGATCTGGTGGACCGGGGACTGGATCTAAAGCGGCGGTATCTGGTGGTGATCGACGGATCGAAAGCGCTGCGCGCCGGTGTGGAACGGGTTTTCGGTGACCAAGTGGAAGTGCAGCGTTGCCAGATTCACAAGCGGCGGAATGTGCGGGAGTACCTGCCGGAGAACTGCCAGAAAGACTACGACCGGCGAATGCGCAATGCGTACGCGATGAACCACTACGCGGAGGCCAAGGAGGCCTTGCAGAAAATCTTCCAGCAACTGGAACGGATCAATCCGAGCGCGGCCCGGAGCCTGGAGGAAGGGCTGGAAGAAACGCTGACGGTGCATCGCTTGGGTGTAGGAGCGGTGTTGCGACGAAAACTGGCCACCACCAACCCCATCGAATCGTGCCTGTCGACGGTGCAGCGGGTGGCGCGAAACGTAAAGCGCTGGAGGGAAGGAGATCAGCCGCTGCGCTGGACCGCCGCCGGACTCCTGGAGGCAGAGAGGAAGTTCCGACGCATCAAAGGTTACCAAGAACTTTTGTTGCTCAAGGAGCGCCTGAATCCGTCGCGCCTTCCGCAGAAGGAGGTCCGGAGAGTAGAAGTCGCTTGAACTTGCTTGCAGGGAGACTTACAGTGTCCAACGTCGAGAGCCACTGCAATCAACTAAAACTCGGACATCCTCCAGGCAAGCCCTAGTAAGGAAAACGAGATGGGACTGGTAATCACACTCCAAGATGAGCGAGGTACGCCGGAGGAGAAAATATGCGATACGCAGAATTTGCTCCACCGGCTTCTCACGCCCTATCAGGGTAGGGAGTCAGTTCTAGCGGAGATAGATTGGTACGGGAACACTATCTTCAATCGTGTGCAGATGCCTCGTTTTCTGTCGGCATGGCGAGCGCTAGCTGAACAAGCCCAGACACCGGACGAAACGAAATTGGTGCGCGAGATTAGGGAACTCGCGGAGCGCTGCGAGAGCGAGGTGCACTTGTATCTCAAGTTCATCGGAGATTAGAAACGGACGGGTGGCCCGGATAGAGTTTACCTAATCCATTCACGTGGCGGACCGATTACAGCCCCTCACCCTCGTTTCCCCCAGAACCGGAAAGAGCGGAGGGTGCCCCAGGTTCGGTTTTTGAACCTGGGTCTTGGGGTTGCCCCTCTCTTTATCGCTGACTCCCTCCTCGACCTACTGCTCGCAAGCTCCTTTTGTCAGCTCACGCCGAAATTCGAGGAGCTCAACCGGCGCGCCGCTATCGAGGATCATCGCCACTGTAACACCTTCCGAAGGCGAATTCGGGGCGCTGAGAATTTCCTTTCCCTCAATCGCGGCCTGGAGGTCGTCTACTTCAAACGCTATGTGAGGGACGGACTTAATCAAGGCGTGCACCGGGCTATCGGGCTCGAAGCGCATCCATTGAATGCCACAAGGACTCGTCTCCAATGCGGAAACGTACTTCTTGAATCGTTCCAGATAATATTCGCCGGGTCGCGAAACGTCAGTCCGGATACCGATGCGGTGATACCGCCAGCCATGTACCGAAGTGGCCGCAGGTTGGTCGTGCCCCTTCCGTACAGTATTCGGGCCATCATTCTTGGGCTCTGAAATGCGCATAAGCTTTTCCCGGCTAAGATACCACGGCCGGCTCTCCAGTTCAGTCCGTTCTACTTACTACCCAAGGAAACCGGGGACGGGAAACCGAGGACAGACAGAACGTTTTCCTAACGTCCGATGACCGCTGCTCGAACTCAGCCACAGTTTCAGGCAAAATGATTCGGAACCCCCCCGTCCGTCCCCACGTTTCCTATTTAAGTGAGCAGCGGTCCCTGTCTCGCACCTGATGTCGATCGTGGGCGGATGACGGGCTACCCAGACATAATTGCATGCCCTTGCACACGATTCTATTTGAGGCGCAAGCCCCCTATCTTCTATAATGTTAAGTTTGTTCGGAGACTTGGGGGATTCAGCGGATGGCTGGCAGCTCAGACAATAAGCAAAAGCTTCTTTCTCGCATCTTGCTCGGCGTGGTCGTTCTGGCCTTGTCCGGCGGAATGCTGCTCTATCTCGTTCCCACAGGTCCGGGAGGCACCACCGGCGCATCCGCCGATGTGGTCGCCAAGGTTGGCGATCAGACCGTCACCCTCACCGACATCCGCCAGCAGCTCGATCAGATCAAGCAACGCAATCAAGTCCCGCCCATGCTCGTCCCGTACTACACCCAGCAGATTCTCCATCAACTCCTTCTTCAAAAAGAAATGCAGTACGAAGGCACCCGCCTCGGCATCCACGTCTCGAATGACGAAATTGCCGACCGCATTCGCCTGATTCTTCCCGCCGCTTTCAACCAGGGCGTGCCCATCGCTCCCGATCAGTATGCTTCGCTCGTCCAATCGCGCACCCAGATGACTGTGCCGCAGTTCGAAGACATGGTTCGCCTTGGCCTGCTCCAGGAAAGATTTCAAAGGCTTGTGACGGACGGCATCAGCGCCAGCCCGGCCGAGCTCCAGGATGAGTTCAATTACCGCAATCAAAAAGTGAAGCTGGACTACGCCTTCATCAAGCCCGAAGACCTGCAAGCCAAGGTCACCGTCGATGACGCCGAAATCAAAGCCGCCTACGAGAAAAATAAAGCCAGGTATCAAGTCCCCGAAAAGCGTGTCGTCCGTTACGCCATCGTGGACGTCAACCAGATTCGTCAGGGCATCCAGATTTCCGACGCTCAGCTCGAGGCCATCTACAAGCAGAATATCCAGCAATATGAAGTTCCCAATCGCGTCCACGTCCAGCACATCTTGTTCTTGACCGTTGATAAGCCCGACGCCGAAGTCCAGGAAATCAAGAAACGGGCCGAAGACGTTCTGAAGCAGGCCAAAAGTGGCGCAAATTTCGAGGATCTAGCCAAGAAATATTCCGAGGACCCCGGCACGAAGGACAAGGGCGGCGATCTAGGATGGATCGTTCAGGGCCAGACAGTTCCGGAATTCGAAAAAGTCGCTTTTTCGCTCCCCAAAGGCAGCATTTCGGACCTCGTAAAGACGCAGTACGGCTTCCACATCATCAAAATCATCGACAAAGAGACCGCGCACACCAAGTCCTTCGACGAAGTAAAGGATGCCATTCGCGCCCAGCTGCTCCCCAATGAAGCCGAGAAGCAGGCCAGCGACATCGCCGACAAGCTCTCCCAAGCCATCCGCCAATCCAATAAAATCTCTCTCGATGACCTCGCCAAGCAGGATCACCTCAGCGTGGGGCAAACGCCCCCCGTCTCCGCCACCGATCCCCTTATCGAATTGGGCAATTCTCCCGACGTCAAGCTCAGCGACACCATCTTTCGTCTCCGCCAGGGGGAGTTGAGCCTCCCGGTCCACACCGATCGCGGTTACCTCGTTCTCGACGTGAGCCAGATCCTTCCCGCCCACCAGGGCACTCTGGAAGAGGTTCGCGACAAGGTCGTTGCCGATTTGAAACAGCAAAAAGCATCCGCGGAAGCCAGCGCCAAGGCTCAAGAGCTGATCAAACGAGTTAAAGCGGGAGAAAAGTTCGACGCTGCCGCCAAAGCCCTCGGTCTGGATGCCAAAACCAGCGACGATTTCGCTCGCGGAGGCTCCATCTCCAATGTCGCCAGCGGAAAGCAGCTCGCCGCCGCCTTCCAACTGAAGACCGGAGGGGTCGGCGCGCCTTTGCAACTCGGAGCAAACTGGCTAGTCTACGAAGTCGTGGACAAAGTCGAGCCCAACCCCGCCGATTTCGAGAAGCAAAAGAAGGAAATCACCGACGCCGTGCTCCAACAGAAGCGCTCCGTCGCCTTTGAGGCCTTCCAAACAGCCCTGGAAGAGCGCCTGAAAAAAGAGGGCAAGCTCCAATTGATGCCCGATAAACTGCGCAGCTTAACCGATCTAGGCTAATCTAAATAATTGATAACAGGACACTTAAAATCAGTTTGCGGGGCACTTGTGTTTGTGCTCGCACCTCGGTAGCCTATAGGTGCTCTCAGGGGGTCGGTTTCTGCGAGGGCCCGCGCTTTGCCGTTCGAGGCGCGAACCGGAATCAGCCGAAGCCGCAAACCAAACTGCCATGGCTTTCCATCGCCAGAACATCAGGACTTTATGAATACCAAGAAGATGCCGTCTCGCCCGCCGGCCGGCCGCAACGACTATCGCTGCAGCATGGAACGTAATCAGGCCGGCAAATACTGCGTCCGAATCCAGGTTTTCTACCCTCGTCACGCCTGGAATCTGGGCGTTTTCTTCCTCGCCTCCTCCTTTGACCGCGCCATGAAGAAGCTCGAAGAGTCTCTGGACTTCCTCCAGCGCCACGAAGAGAAACTCTGGTTTTGGGGCGTGGACCGCGCCGAAGACATGGGCTTTTCCGCGGAGTTCCTCCGCGAGGCCGGCCTAAAGTTGGATCACCGCACCGAGTTCCCGCGCCGCGCCACCAATCTTTCCCTTGCTCCGGAACGCCAAGTGCCTGCGTTCGTCCTGGGCCCTGTCCGCCGAGGATTGGCCGAATCCGTCGAAGCTCCCCGCTCCGCCTCCGCCGCGGACTAGTGGTCTTCCTTCTGAGCATCCTGGCTGTCCATTTGGCCAGCGGGCTTAAGTTTGGTCAAAGTGCCCCTCTTCTGTGTTGACTTGACCTTCTTTCTTCGCCATCATGCCCTCAATCCGGCGAGCCCGCATTCTGCAGCCGCCTGTTTCCATGAGACGCAAAACGATAATGCGCAAGGCGAAGTGCTCAGCTCTCGCTCTGCTTGCGGCCTTCGCGCTCGTCACAGCCGCGCTCGTCGTCTGCGCCTCCACGCTTTGCGCCCAATCTGCACAATCCAGCGCCTCGGACAATTCTCAGCCATCCGCAGCTGGCGCTGCGAAGACGGCGAGTTCGCCGGCGGCAACGAAACCAGCGAAGCCTGCGGAAAGCGGCGCGGGAATGGTGTGGGTGAACACGGCAACTGGCGTGTACCACAAGAAGGGCTCGCGCTGGTACGGCAAGACGAAGAAGGGCAAATACATGCTGGAGGAAGATGCAGTCAAAGCAGGGTACAAGCCCGCGAAATGAGTTCCGTGAGAATCGGAAATTGCTGCTGAAACAAACTGAAGCAAAATGTTGGCCCGAATTAAAAACTGAGGAGGAACAAGAATGAAGAAACATCTGAGGGCAATCTTGTTTGTGGCAGTGATGGTGATTTTGGGAGCGGGTGTCGCGTACTCGCATGCGCCGGCTGCGATTGCGGCGTCCATCGATTCCGCAGCATTGGCCGCATGGAACGCTGCGCCTACCAGTTCCGCCTTGCCGCCAGCGGCTGCGCTGGTCGATATCAATTCGGCGACGAAAGAGCAGTTGAAGGCGCTGCCCGGGATCGGCGACGCGTATTCGCAGAAAATCATCGACGGGCGGCCGTACAAAACGAAGACCGATCTGCTCAACAAAAAAATCGTGCCTTCGGCGACGTACGCAAAAATCAAGGACCTGATCATCGCCAAGCAGCCAAAGAAGTAAGCGCCGCGGCGCGGTAGCCCAAAATATGGGCTGACAGCTTACAGCTCACAGCTTACGGCTCACAGCTTACGGCCCACAGACAAAGAAACGCTTTTGTTTGGAAGCTGCGCGGCAGGCGGCTCTTCTTGGGGCGGTGCTTGAATGGCGCCGCGCTTTCGGCCTCCTTTTTCTTTGCGCTTTTTTCGAGAGACAATCCGGCGCTGAATATCTCCGCGGCTACCTTTCTCGTAGGATGACTTCGCCTTGGCCCACGAGCTGGTCGTTGAGCCAGAGGCGGTATTTGTAGGTCGCTGCCTTGAGGCCGGGGCGGGGCGGGCCGCTGAAGAGGCGCATGCCGGCCGGAGCCTGGAAGATGTTGGAAGAAAAGGGGCAGCGGTTGACGTCGAATTCGACGCGAAGATTGCCCGCATCCGAGAGCCAAGAGATTTGGTCCCCGGGGTCGAGGACGACCACCTGCGGGACGAGTCCAACCAGTACGGGACGCTCTGCCATATTTCCTCTGCTCCTCGCGGAATGACGGGATGGTGTGGATGCGCGACGCCGCGAATTTCTTTCGCAATCGGACGATAGCACATTTGCGCTGAGAGTTCGCTGTGGCTCGCTCTCCCTGGGACGGGAAAATGTTGACGGTCCAAAGTTGAAAGTCGAAGGAAGAGGAAGAGCGGGGATCGAGGAAGCCCACAGCTGACAGCTCACAGCCGACAGGAAGCAGAAGACGGCGAGGAGGAACCTTTGGGCGCGGGAGAGACTCCCCCACCCCACTTTTTTCGGAACTGCACATTCTAAAGGGTTTTAAGTGCTGTGTTTTGAAACTGCGCATTCTACGGGAGTTACGAGCGGGTTTTGCGGAACTGCGCATTCTAAAGGGCATAGCTGGTAGTCGCGAGTGTCGAGTGGATTTTAACGCCCCGACCGGGTCGGGGCAGGCGCCGCGCACAGAGGCTACAGAGAATGGCGGGAGACCTCCACCCCCGGGGTGTCCGCTAGTTATGAAGTAAGCGCGTGAGCGGAAAGGGTCTGCGGCGCTTCCTGCGTGTACGCGGAGAGGGGTAGTGGAGCGGTGAGTGGTAAATCGAGAGGAGAAGGGAGGCAGGGGCTTGGAGCGGCACCAAATCATAAGGCATGGTAGCATGTTAGTTACCAACTGTCAATAGCAATTTTGCATGTACTGCGTGGTTATTCGAACGGGAGGGCCGGATTCCAGCGGGCTGAAGGGAAGTCGAGGGATTTCAGGGAGTTGGAAGGGGAGTAATGGGTTTGTTACGGCTGTGGAAATGTGTGGAAAAGGCAGGAAAGGAATTAAAGTTCATGGCCGACAGTTAAAAGTTGAAGGCAAAACAACGGAAAGAAGAAAAAGAAAGACCCACCCTTGCGAAACCAAACCCCGCAAGGATGGGGCACCCGCGGAAAAAGGTAGTATCAAAATCGTTCTGCGGCGCGCA
The DNA here is from genome assembly GCA_049792735.1 of Candidatus Acidiferrum sp. GTDB lineage: Bacteria > Acidobacteriota > Terriglobia > Acidiferrales > UBA7541 > Acidiferrum. Next base: position 6,476 of record JBARBE010000349.1, on the reverse strand, counting down.
GTCTGCCCCAGCCGTCCACCGCCGCCGGCGCGGCGCGTGGGTAATCGTGGCGGCTTGCGAATTTTTGCCGTAGAATCAGGGAAGAGCAAGACAATGGCGAATCCTTCCATCACGATCCCGCTGGACCCGCAGACGGCGCGGGCTTACGACTCTGCGGCGCCAGAACAGAAACGGAAGATTCAGGCGTTGCTCAGTCTTTGGCTTCGAGAGTTGGCTGCCGGGGAATATCCGCCGCTGGAGAAAGTGCTGGATGAGGCGGGGCGGAAGGCGAAGGACCGCGAGCTTACACCGGAAATCCTGGATTCCGGTTGGGGAACCCGGCCGCGCGGCTGATTGCGAGCCGTTCGATTCAGGGATATTGTCAAGATAGGAAGTGAGAATGGCCATGCGTCAGAAGCGCCAGAAGAAGCTATCGTTAGAGGAAGCGGCCGAGAAGTTGACGGCGATCGCGGAGAGACATCTCGCGACGCTGCCTGTGGAAGAACAGGACGCGCGGGTGGCTGCCTTTGCGCGCGTTACGTTCGAAACTTCCCGCGGAACTCGCGCCAAATCTTCATCGAAGACTCGTACTCGGCCGTCCCGGGCAATTGCCCGAGTTCGTTCCTAATCGCCTCGCGAAACGTATTCTCATCCTTGCTTTGCAACGCTTCCCGGAATTTTCGCAATAGTGTCTGCTTGCGCTTTTGCGCGGCGACATCGATCGGTCTCCTGCCGCGGCGTTCCTCTTGATTTCTGACTTGTCGAATGTCGTCATCGTCCAACGGCATTGGCGGTGGCTCCCGTGCGGGAAAGTTATGCCACAGGTTGGCGGGGTTAGCCAGTGCGTATCTTAATTCAGAAGGGATTAAAATCGGCGATCGGGATGCAGCAAGGAGCGAAGGGGCGGTGAGTAGCGAATGGGGAGTGGTTCGTTGCGACTAGAAAGACTGGACGGAGGAGTGACCCGCCAATTGCAGGAGAAAAAACCGCAAACGGTAGGCGACCCCCCGGAAAAAACAAAGTCAAAATCACTTCGGACCAGTGAGGTGCGTCCACCCGCCGTTGAGTGGCGCTAAGCGCGCTGCGCCTACCCTCTTGCCATCTTTCCTGTATCTAGATATTATCTAGACATGCTGCGGTTCGATTGGGACGAGCGGAAGAACCAGAGCAATCGGGTCAAGCATGGAGTTTGGTTTGAAGAGGCGGAGAGCGTCTTCAGCGATCCGCATGCGCGTCTGTTTGACGATCCGGAACATTCCGAGGAGGAGGATCGGTTCCTCCTACTCGGGGTGAGTTCAGCGGCGAGGCCGCTGGTGGTCGTTCATTGCTACCGGGAATCCGATTCCGCGGTACGGATTATTTCCGCGCGGAAGGCGACCAAGAAAGAGGTTCGATTTTATGAAGAAGGAATATGATTTTTCCAAACTGAAAGAGCGCAAGAACCCGTACGCCGGGAAGAAACAGGCCGTGGGAATCAACTTGAGTCCGGAAGTGGTGGACTATTTCAAAGGGCTGGCGGAGGAGACGGGACTTCCTTACCAGAAGCTGATCGACCTGTATCTTCTGGACTGCGCGAAGAAGCGCAAGAAGCTGACGATGAGGTGGGTGGCGTAGCGGCGGAGCGCGGTCGAACGGAGGATGAATCTCTGCGCCACCCGCCACCCGACGGAGAACGGCAAGGTCAAAATCGTTTCGGCTCGCCAAAGGCCGCGCGCCGACAATGATCGAGGCAGCGAATCCTCTTAACCGGGAGCGGGGGAAGGGACAATGGTGATCGTGATCTTGTTGGATTTGATTAGGCCACCGCCCAGTTCTTTTGGCACCCGCCGCGAAACCTGGAGCGTATAGTGTCCGGGATGGCTTAACACATAGAGCCGACTCAGATCAATGCCATCGTCCTCGGAAACTCCGTGCTTTAGAGTTCCGAATTGCGCGCTGCCTGTAACGGATGCGCGGGCTTTCGTGACGGGATGGCCGTCGCTGTCCTGGAAGTCAAGTATGTAGTTAAAGTCCAGGCCGCTTGGGTCCCGGTAGAGGTTGTCGTTTAGTTCTACCTTCGAGGTATTGGTCCAGACAATTTTCACCCATACGTCCGCACCCAGGCTCACCTTCGGTTCTTTGGACGTCAAGACGAGCGTGAACGGTGGTTTGGCCGGGTGCTTCTGCGCGAGCAGAGAGCTTGAGAACGCTGGAATTGTCGCTAGCAGGTAAAGCGCAGTGTGGAGTCTCATTTTGCCTCCCTGTTATTGGCAGCCGCTCTGCGATACGGCCACCCCCTGCCACGGGGGGAGTAGGACGGTGGGGTAGCCGTAACAAAATTAGCTGGACCGCCCCTTCCCGTTGCAGATCCCCATGATGCACCGATGGAGCCGAGAAAGACCCACCTTTTCAAAAACCAAAACCGAGAAGGTGGGCGACCCGGCCGTTTGCGAGAAACAAAGCCGCAAACGGTAGCCTATTGGGGAACAAAGGGCCGGCCGCCAGCCAGACTGGAAAAACAGGAAAACATCCTGTCTGTCCCTAGGTTTCCCAGGTTTTCAGGTTTCTCGCCACTCACTCTCAGGCCAGTTTCTAAAAGGGACGACGGAAGAAGACTACAGGTTCGCGCCGAAGGCCAGCAGACGGCCATCGCAATCCTTTACCACGAACTCGCGGCAGTGCCATGGCATGTTTCCAAGTCCCCGAGTGAATTCCACGCCACGGGCCGCGTACTCAGCGTAAAGTGCGTCGGCATCTTCGACGAAGAGGTACGCGTCGAGCAACTCGTCCGCATATTTGTCCGGGTTGGCTGTGGGCGGCTCGGCGCAACGGAAATGAATCACTTGCTGGTCGCGCGCCACGATGGCGTAGACCGGCGGATCCTGCCATGTCCCCAGACATGCGAAGCCCAGCTTGCGTGTGTAATAGGCGAGCGTAGCGGGAATGTCCATCGTGAAGAAAACCGGCGCAATCTGACGCACCATAGGCCAAGTCTACCGCAGATGGCGGGCGGGTGTGTTGTTCCCAGCTGCGGACGACGTTGGGGCTGACGCTAAGGTAGCTGGCGGAGGGAGTTTGGCTGGCGTTGAGGGCGACTTGGGAACGGGGGCAAAGAGCAAAGAGCAAAGAGCAAAGAGCAATGAGAGGTCCCTCCACTCCGGTCGGGATGACAGAGAGGGCGAGCGACGGGGAAAAGAATGCGGAGAGATTTCATCGCACCAAAAGCGCGCGGTGGGGCAGCGGTTCTTTCGGCGCAGGCCTCAAAAGGCGAAGAGAGATTTCTCGCTACGCTCGAAATGACGGGGTTGGTGCTTGCGACGCCGGTAAAGGCGAAATGACGGCGCGGCGTTAGGCGACGAGGAGGGCTTTGGGGTTTTTCTTGGCGATGGCGAGGAGTTTGAGGGCGGCTTGGCGAGGGCAGCGGGTGCCTTGTTCCCAACTGCGGACGGCGTTGGGGCTTACGTTTAGGTAGTAGGCGAAGAGTGATTGGCTGGCGTTCAGAGCTTGGCGGATGTGACGGACTTCTTTTGCGGAAATGGGCTTGGGACGCGAGGGGAGGCGCGTGACACGCAAGTTGACGGGCTCGCCGCGCTCGTAGGCGGCGGCATCCTTTAGAGCTTCTTTCATGTCGTTGAAGATGTTCACATTGATTTTCTTTGTCATTTTCAGTCTCCCGAGTCTCGTTTGACCTGCGCAACCCACTGCCGGATCTGCTTGCGCTGTTCTTCGCTGGCATCTTCCTGTTCGTTCTTATCGAGCAAGAGGAGCAGATGAATGTGGCGGCAGGTCTCCAAGTACCGATACAAGTAACGATAACCGCCGCGCTTGCCCTTGCCGCGGCCGGGATTGCGCTCAAGGTCTCCCGGAATCGCTCTCAGCACTCCGTCGGCGCCGTCGCCGGCAAGCCGATGAAGTTTTCTAGTGAACGGCTGAGATTCGATGAACTCCACATTGTGATAGTACCACAATGTGATATATGGAAGGAAGAGGGCACGATGTGTCGTGCCCCTACGAGTGGAGGCAAACGGGAGGGAGGTTGGCGATGGAGCAGGACGTGTTTGTGAGGTTGCATGCGCGGGAGGAGGAAGAGAGCGGGGTGGAGGAGGCGCTGCGGGAAGTGGCGGAGGGTTCACGGGAAGAGGAGGGGTGTTTGGGTTTTGAGATGTTTCGGGGAGTGCGGGACCGGCGGATGTTTTATATCCATTCGCGATGGGCGGATGCGGCGGCGTTTGCGCGGCATGCGGAATTGCCGCATACGGTGAAATTTTTAAGGCGGGTGGATGCGTTGTTGGATCAGGCGAGGGAGGTTACGAGAACGGAGAGGATGGAGTGAGTGGAAGAGGTAACGAAATAATGAAGTAAAGACGTAATAAAATGAGGAAAGAATGAAGCAGTATGCCAACTAGGCAATGAAGCAACGAAGAGAAGAGGCGGTGAAGAGAAAATGCGGTGAAGAGAAAATGCAAGGAGAGTGGCTGGAGCGGAATCAGAGAGAAATGATTCGGTGTCCAGGCAGCGGAAGATTGTTAGTTCTTCATGACCTGGGGATGCGGGAGATCGAGGCGAAGCCGGAATAAGTGAGATAGGCGCCGAGGACGAGGGTAAAAGAAGCGTAGAAGTAAAAATATTGGGCGTAGTGGAGGGTGACGAGGTAGAAGTCGGAGGCGGCTGCGGGCGGGAGGAACAGGAAGAAGAGGCCTTTGAGGAGGGCAAGCCAGCCGAGGATGGTTACGGTGATGGGAAGTGCGCGGCCGGACCAGATGTTGTGGGTGAGAACAATAGCGAGACCGGCGGCCACGATGACGATGCCCATGAAGAAGAGCAACGGGGCGTTGTGGACCAGAGCGACGACCATGTCGATGGTGACTTGTTTGTGGGTGACCATGGACAGGGCGATGAGGAGAAAATAGAGGCCGAGCAGGCGGCTAAGAAATATAGTGCGCGTGGACAAAATGTCCTCCAACGAAATTCAATTTGCTAATGGAGTTAGATGCGTCGTGGACCAAGGAAGTGGATTGGACAACCTCACTGCGCGAGTTGCGGACTTCGTATTTTCCGGGCCAGTGGACGTTGAGATCTTGAGCGAGCTGGGCGGCTTGTTCGAGGTCGTCGCGGGACGCTACGCGGATAAATTCGCCATTTTCGAGTTGTTTGAAGAGGCTATACATGGTGGCAATACCTCACTTCTGCCGGGTCAACCTCCGACTTAGAGAAGAGTATGACTTGCCCCTGAGTTCCGCTGTGTTGCACGTCACAGGGAACTGTGCGCGAAGACAGGGGATGCACGCGTTTCAGGATGCGGTGCGGAAGGATTCAAGACTGGGATGGGGCGGGGGGTGGAGGAGGTGGGTTTGGAGGTTCGGTGGGGGAGAGGCCGAGGGCGTCGTTGATGGCTTTGAGCAAGAGGGGCATGTCGAGGGGCTTGTGAATATAGGCGATGGCGCCGGCTTTGAGAGCGGCATCGCGATTGCCGATGGGTGTGCGAGAGCTGAGGACGATGATGGGAATGGTGCCGGTGTTGATGAGCATCTGAAGACGCTGCATGACGACGAAACCGTCGCCAGCGGGAATGCCGAGGTCGAGAACGATGAGGTCGGGCTGCTCCTTGCGGGCGGTGCTGATGGCGGTGAGACCGTCGCGGGCGGCGACGATTTCAAAACCGGCGGACTTGAGGCCGCGAGCGAGAGTGGTGAGCTGGACGTTTTCATCCTCGACGATTAGGATTTTCTTTCCAGCCATTGCAACGAGTAGCCTCTATCCGCTTGAAAAACCCCTTTGATAGCGCGGGAGCCGGGAAGTTTGCGCTTCATCCCTGAGTATGCGAGTGTCTCGGGGATATTACCAGAGAGATAGCCAAGGAGGGAGAGGAGAAGGGCCAAGAAAGTAACTGCGCCAAGTTGGAACGGAGGGAGCGGGTTTCGAGAGGGAGCAAGATATGGGCGGAGGAGAGAGGGTCGAATACCAAAGTGGGAGGAGGCGTTGTACAATCCGGCGCGGCAGCGGTGTGTCCGGAAGGATTTGCTGGGAAAGGATGGCGAATGAAAACGGGGCGATGGTTGACGTGGATTGGGAGCGTGATTTTGTTTTTGACGGGGATTGGGCATGCGACGCGGATTGTGCAAGTGCAGAAGTTGATCGTTGAGGGCGGAGTGAAGGCGCCGCTGGACGTGTTCTTGAAAGCAAACTGGCTGGCGTTTGGGGGGGAGATGGTGGCGCTGGCGGTGATTGCGATGTTGGCGAGCGCGATGGCGGGCGGAGGGCGGATCGTTTTGATTTGTGGGGCGACGATGTTGGTGAATGCCGGGATCGTTTTTCACTTCGCGGGATTAGTTATACCCCTTTATGTGTCCTGGGTGGTGGCGGTATTGTTGCTGGCGGGCGGATGTATGCAGACGAAAGCGGGTGCGTGAGGCTGCATGGGGCGGAAGGGTGCGGCCAAATTGTCGGTTGCGGTGGCTTGGTGCGTTGGAGGAAAATTGTGCTTCCCGCCGCGGTGCTTCATGCCCACTCAAGAATGG